>DATATK010000051.1:0-3489 GCA_036268825.1 Rhizomicrobium sp.
CGAGGAGACGTTGATGATGCGCCCGGCCTTCGAGCGCTTGAGGTGCGGGATCGCCGCCTTCGAGACCAGGAACACGCTGCGCAGGTTCAACGCGATGGTGCGGTCCCATTCCTCGATCGGCATGTCCTCGATCGTCGCCAGCCGCCCGTAGCCGCCGGCGCAGTTGACGAGGATGTCGAAGCCGCCCAGCTCGGTGGCAACCGAATCGATGGCACGCGCCACCGACAGCTCCTCGGTGACGTCGACGTGGATCGCCACCGCGCGCCCGCCGCCCGCGGCGATGCCGTCGGCGACCTTCTTCGCGCCGGCGCCGTCGATGTCCAGCAGCGCGACTTTCGCGCCCTGCTTCGCGAACGCGATCGCGGTGACCGCGCCGATGCCCTGCGCGGCGCCGGTGACGACCGCGACGCGGCCCTTGAATTCGGGATAGATTGGCATGGGTGGACGAGCCTCCTGGAATTTGCCGTCTTAGACCTGACGAAAAACCCAATGGACAGGATTGACAGGATTAACCAGGGCAAAAATCAACGGCTTGATGTTATAGGGATCTTGTAAATCCTGTTAATCCTGCCTATTGAGCTCGTCGTTTCCCTATTCGCCTTGAACGACGGGGTTCTCGAGCGTCCCGATCCCCGCGATTTCGATGCGAACCCGGTCGCCGGGCTTGAGAAAGATGCCGCGCGGCCGGCCAACGCCGGACGGCGTGCCGGTGGCGATGACGTCGCCCGGCAGCAGCGTCATGCGGCGGCTCAGGTAATCGATGATTTCCTCGATGTTGAAGATCAGGCCCGACACCAGCGAGTCCTGCATCTTTTCCTGGTTGACCCAGGTTTGCAGGCGGCACTGATAGGGATCGGCGATCTGGTCCATCGGCGTGATCCAGGGTCCCATCGGCGCGGCGGTCTCGAAGTTCTTGTGGCCGAACCAGTCGATGTTCCAGCGCGGCCAGTCGGGGCGGCGCGACAGGTCGCGCGCGGAGAGGTCGTTCATGATGGTGTAGCCCGCGACGTGCCGCATCGCGTCCGCGGCCTTGACGTTGCGCGCGCGCCGGCCGATGACCACCGCGAACTCGCCTTCCCAGTCCACCTTCTTCGAGACGCCGGGCAGGCGGATCTCGTCGCCCGGGCCGATGACGCAGTGCGGGCCGGACTTGAGGAAGAGGTAGGGCTGGGTGGTCGTCTTGTCCACGCCCTTGCCCTCGGCGGACATCTCCTCGGCATGCGCCATGTAATTGGCGCCGGTGCAGTAGATCGCCGGTGGATAGAGGAGCGGCGCGAGGAGCTTCGCCTGGGAGAGGCGCAGCGCCTTCGCCGGCTTCGACCCGGCGAGGGCCTTCAGCGCCGGCAACGCTTCGTCCCAGGCTCCGAGAACGGCGAGCGTGGAGGCCGCCCACGCCTTGCCGGGCAGCGCTTCCTGCAAGTCGACGACCGTGTCGTCTCCGACCAATATTGCGGGGCGCGGCGCGCTGTTGACGCCGGCGTAATTGAGCAGCTTGAAATCAGCCATCTTTCACTTCCTAAATTCGTGATAAGTGATAGGTGATAAGTGATAAGGCTCCCGCGAAGTGCGCGGTGATTTACGGTTTTTAACCCCCATCACTTATCACGCGTCACTTATCACGCCTTTATTCCTTGTGGTCGGGGAACAGCTTCTCGGCGAGCGCCATGCTCGCCACCCAGTCGCGGCTCTTCGAATCGTAGACGCCGACGCGGCCGAATTTTTTCACGCGCTCTTCGCATGCCTTCGCATCGGGCACGATCAGCTCGGCGCTGCCCGCCGCCACCTGCGCGCGGCACGCGAGCTCGAAGAAATGATGGTAGATGTAGGCTTCCGGCAGCGTCGTGCCGCAGATCAGCGCACCGTGGTTCTCCAGGATCATGACCCATTTGTCGCCGAGCGCCGCGGCGACGCGGTCGGCGCCCTCGCGCGTGGTGTCGTCCACTTCGTTCGGGTAGTACGCGATGCGGTTGGTGAAGCGCATCGCCTGCTGCGTGATCGGAATCAGGCCGCGCTTCTGAGCGGAGACGGCGAGATTGGCCGGGGAGTGCGTGTGCACCGCGGCCGTGATGTCCGGTCGCGCTTTCAGCAGCACGGCGTGGAGGTTGTAGGCGGCCGGGCTCGCCTTGTAGTCGGAGGCCATCACCTGGTTGCCCGCGACGTCGTATTTGACGAGGTTCGAGGCGGTCACCTGCTCCATGAAGACGTTGTCCGCCTTGACCAGGAAATGGTCGGGATTCTCGGGCAGGCGCACCGAGACGTGGTTGTAGGTCATGTCCACGAACACGAAGTGCGCGATCAGGCGGTGCGCGGCCGCGAGCTCGCAGCGCAGCTTCCACTCCTGCGCGCTCACGCGCTCGCGCACCGGCTGCACGCGTTTGCCGATCCGGATCGGGCTCTTGTCCGCCATCGCGGCATTGTGACGGAACCGCCATTTGCGTCAAGGTATTCCGCGCTCCAAGGCGGCTTCGCGGCTGACGACTTTGCGACCGGAACTACTGGCGACTCCAGGCCGAGCCCGCTCCATCGGAGAACGGCGGGTTTTTCGATGGGTTTCCTGCGAATTTTTCCGCCGGCAGCGGATTACGCTGGTCTAGCGGGGCCGGGCGTGCAGCGCGGCTTCGACGATGTCGAGCGTATAAATGCTCATGGCGCGTGCCCGGCATGCAAGACCCATACCCTTCGCCCAGGCGCGCGCGTCCACGAATCCCGGGTACGCGGCGCATCCGCTCCAGCATCGCGCATTCGAATGGCGCGCTATTGTCGCGGTTTCGACTGTCGTGTCGAAGCCTTGTCGTTTTGAGTCCACAGTATGGGTCGGCGAAGGCGCGCGGCGGATTGCTAGAATGAGAGCGGGGAGGAACGATGCGTAAATCCGGAAAAAGCAGGAAGGCGAATCGCCTCGGTGTCGGGCCGGTGGCGGCGCAGCAGGTTCTGCTGAGCGGCATGCCGCGGGCGCTCGGCGTGCGCATGATCTCGATCACGAAGAAGCGGGTGCGGGCCGAAATGCGGATCAAGCCGGTCCATATCAACCGCTCGGGGCGCGTGAACGGCGGCGCGCTGATGGCGTTCGCCGACGTGATGGGCGCCGCCGGCACGGTGGCGAACCTGCCGAAGGGCCATCGCACCGGCACGCTCGAATCGAAGACCAATTTCTTCCGCGCCGGCGAAGGGCCGGTGATGAAGGCGATCTCCATCCCGCTGCACATCGGCCGCACCACCATGGTGTGGCAGACCACCATCCGCAACCCCGACGGCAACGTGGCGGCGATCGTCACGCAGACCCAGATCGTCATTCCGCGATCCGCGGAATGACGGAGGATGACTCCGCATTCCCAAGGATGAGGGATGAACGTGGAAGGATGACCGTCGCTCCTTCCGTCGCGACAACATCAGGTCCCGGCCTCCCGTTACCTTCGGCCGGAGGAGCAGCACTTCCGACCGGGCGATAGTGAAAGGGAGGGACCGCAAAATTTCTCGCCGCACAGCCTG
>DATATK010000052.1:0-52148 GCA_036268825.1 Rhizomicrobium sp.
AACGCTATTGTCATGCCGCATGGTGTTGCTCGCTTCCCTGTCCAAAACGTCGCCAAACGCTTGGAACACAGAAGAATCAACGCCATGCGCCTTGTCTACAAATTTAAACCGGACAGCCGTGGGCAAGGTCCCGGGGACCCATAACCGCGGTTTGTGGCCGTGCAGTCGAGACCGCGGTTATGGGTGGCCGCCACTCGGGCGGCCATGACGAAGTTGTGTTGTTGCAGCGTAACGCGCGTTACGCCGCCTTGCGGGCCTTGCCGCCGCGGAAGCGGCGGTTGCGGTTGCCGCCGCGGGGCTTGGCGTAGTCGATGACGCGCTTGGGGGCTTCGCTCGACGGGGCTGCGACCGGAAGCGGCGGGGTGCCGACGATCTTGAGCGGCTCGCGCACCAGGCGCTCGATGTCCTTGAGCAACGTGCGTTCGGAGGGATCGCAGAACGCGATCGCGATGCCGCCGGCGCCGGCGCGTGCGGTGCGCCCGATGCGGTGGACATAGCTTTCCGCGACGTTGGGCAGCTCGTAGTTCACGACATGGGTGATGCCGTCGACGTCGATGCCGCGCGCGGCGATGTCGGTCGCCACGAGGATGCGCACCTCGCCGTTGCGGAACGAATCCAGCGCACGCTGGCGGGCGTTCTGCGACTTGTTGCCGTGGATCGCGTCGGACTTGATGCCGCTCTTGCCGAGCTGGTCGGAGACCTTGTTGGCGCCGTGCTTGGTGCGGGTGAAGACGATGACGCGCTGCATCGCGCTGTCGCGCAGCAGGTCGTGCAGCAGCGCGCGCTTGTCGCCCGCCGCCACGTGATAGACGCGCTGGTCGATCTTCTCGGCCGTCATCTGCTTGGGCGAGATGTCGATGCGGATCGGATCGTGCAGGATCTCGGCGACGAGATGGGCGACTTCCTTGGGCATGGTCGCGCTGAACAGCATCGAATGGCGCTCTTTGGGCAGGCACGCCACGAGGCGGCGCACGTCGCGGATGAAGCCCATGTCGAACATGCGGTCGGCTTCGTCGATGATGAGCGTGGAGGCGCCGTCGAGGCGGATGTGCTTCTGCTGCACGAGATCGAGCAGGCGGCCGGGTGTGGCGACGAGGATATCGACGCCGGGGCGCAAGGCTTCGACCTGGCGCGTCTGGTTGACGCCGCCGAGCACGACCGCGTGGCGCAGCTTCAGGTGCTGGCCGTAGGTCTTCAGGCTGTCGCTGATCTGCACGGCGAGTTCGCGCGTCGGCGCCAGGATGAGCGCGCGCACGCCGCGCGGCTGCGGGCCGCGGCTGTCGGCCGCCAGGCGCTGGAGCAGCGGCAGGCCGAACGCGGCGGTCTTGCCGGTGCCGGTCTGGGCGAGGCCGAGCACATCGCGGCCGGCGAGGATGGCGGGGATCGCCTTTTCCTGGATGGGCGTGGGATGGGTGTAGTTTTCGGTGGCGAGAACACGCAGGAGCGGTTCGGCGACGCCGAGTTGGGCAAAGGTCAGTTCAGTCACGATGAGTCCTTAAGCACCAGAGCCGCCAACCACAAAGGTTCAGGCGCGCGCATGGCGGCTGTTGCCGTCTTCCACGCACAATCTGGAGCGAACGGATGTTTCGATGAGAACCGCTGTCAGGCGCCATGGGGGCGCGCGTTGTGCCAAGCGGGAAACACGGGCCGTATCGGCCAAGCGGCGGGTAATGTCAACCCATGAGAGGTTAATGGAGCACTCACTTATCCTCCCCCGTTTACGGGGGAGGGGGACCGCCCTTGCGGTGGAGGGGGCGACACCGCACGGTTTCGCCGTTGAAATCCAGACCCCCTCCGTCTCATCGCCTTTACGGCGATGATCCACCTCCCCCGCTATCGCAGGGGAGGATAAGTGAGTTCAGCGCTTGCGTTTTTTCACCGGTAGCGCCGGTGTTTTCGCCTCCGCTTCCTTCACCAGCTTCTTCGGCGCGATCTGGCGCCAGCGGCGTTCGAGCATGATGTGGAGTTCGTCTGCGCTGATGCGTTCCATCCGCACGAGCACGGAGGGGTAATCCTTGTAGTGATCGGTGATGTGATAGGTTTTGGGATCGAGTTCCAGCATCATCTCGCGCGTGTCCATGCCATCGACCACCAGCACGATGGAATTGTCCTCGCTGCGGAATCGCGTGAAGAATTTCTTGGCGACGAAGAACGCGGGCTTGCCGTAAGACGCCTTCTCATGCGCCTCCGGGAAGCCGAGCGCGATCTTTTTCAATTGCGCCGCCGTCACGCCTTTTTTCATTCGCCGATCTCCCCCAACACGCGCGCCGGATCGGCCGCGAGTTCCAATGTCAGCGCGAGGCGCTCGGCCGCGACCTTCGCGAAGCGTAGCGTCACGGCTTTCCTGCGGCTTGGATGAACTTGCCACGCAGGCGACGGGCGCACGATGGCGCCGCCATAGCGATCCGCCACGATCAGCCCGGTGCCCGGCGGCACGTGCTCATCGGGAAAATCGGGCGGGATGGCGAAGAAGAAACTCTCGCAGAACTCCAGATACTCCGGCCATTTGCGGTCGCCCTTCAGATCGCCCAGCGCGACCTTGATCTCCACGCCCAGGATCGCGCCGTCCACGCCCAGAGCCGCCACGTCGAGACGGCGCCCGTTGGCAAGCGTGAATTCCAGGATGGGCGAATAGCCCTCCTGCATCAAAAGGCGGCTCACCCCGCGCGCGACATCCTGGGCCGTATGCGTGTTCATAGGCGCATTGGAACATTAGAGGAACGACAGATCAAGCCCATCAACGGCAACCGATTGTCAGCGCCGCCGGAAAAAAACGGGCGGCCCCCGATGGGACCGCCCGCTTCATGCGCAAACCGTTTCCGGCAGTTCTATTTCGCCAAGCTATTTCGGGCGGCTTTCGCGAAGCTTGTCGAAGAACATCTGGATGCTGGTGCGGATCGAGCCCTCATTGGCCAGCTTCAGGCGCTCCATG
The DNA here is from genome assembly GCA_036268825.1 of Rhizomicrobium sp. GTDB lineage: Bacteria > Pseudomonadota > Alphaproteobacteria > Micropepsales > Micropepsaceae > Rhizomicrobium. The sequence goes on from DATATK010000052.1 coordinate 2,933, forward strand.
CCCACGAAGGCGTCGCTCACGGTCGCTGTGTAAGGCGCGTCGATGGTCGCCAGCACGAAAGGTTGCCCCGACGCATCGTAGACCTTGTAATTCACATGCGATGTGACGGTCATGTCGAAGCCGACGGAGGGTTGGGAAAGTCCCAGCAGATGCACATCGACGGGATAGACGCAGGTGCCGCTGCCCGCCGACAGGCCGGCGCTATCCAGCGAAGACGAAAGCGCCGCCTTGAAGCCTTGGTCGTCAACCTTGGATACCCATAGCGGGTTGGTGTCCTCGCCGCCCGTCACATCGCGCACGCACATTGCGTGCTGGAGGGCTGCGGGGAACGGCGCCGTCGCCGCTTGCGGCGTCGCAACCGTCATCGCACCGGGATCGGCAGCGGTGGCACAGGCGCCCAATGCGGCGACCAGCGCCAAAGCGGCGGCACGCATGCCGATCGCCATGATGCGCGTGTTCATTCTCGTCTTTATCCCCTGCGTCATTGCAAACATCCTTTTTGTCTGGCGAGCCCTTCGAGCCGTTCGTTGCGGTCGGCGAGCGCGCGGGCCTTCACCTGTTCTTCGTTGGAAAGATCGGTGCTTCCGGCGATCAGGATGCCGGCCACCGGGATCGCGCCGCCCACGCCCTTGGCGACGTTCTCCTGCTCCACTTGCTTGTCGGCGCTCTGGAATTTGCTCTCCGCAGCGCTATTGTCTGCGATCTGCTGCTTGAGCGCGGGGCAGGCAAGTTCGTCATCGCCCGGCTGTGACATCGCAACGGGCGTGAATTCGCGCGCCGCGCAACCGCTCACGCCAATCGCGCATGCGATCAGCAACCCCTTCAGAAGTACGCGTTCCAAGACACCGCCCCGAAATAGCGCCTGCCCCCTGACGCAGCCCAAGACTATGGGGCGCCGGCAGTGGAAGTCAATCCAAGCGCTCGATATACAAAAGCTATCCACGCCGCAGTGTAGAAGAAGCTTTTGTTTTGCAGGCAAAGATCTGCCCGAATAGAAATCCAAATGGAAGATTGTGCTCGCCGCGTTACATCAGCCGCTCATAAAAGCCGCCGAACTGGCGTGCGCGGTCGACGAGGTGGATTTCGAGAATCCAGTGCCGTGCGTCGCCGTTGCCGTCGGGCGCGCGCATGGCCGTAGTGTTGGTGGGCGCGATGCGGTGCTGGGATTTGTCGCCGGGGATCAATTGGGCGTGCGGGAATTCGCCCACGATATGGCCCGCGATCGTGCCACCGAATTCCCAGCCCGCGTCCTTCGCCGCTGCTCGCGCGAAGGCATAAAGCTGCGCGCCGGTGATGTCCGGCGTCGCTTGGTAATGCGCCTTCACGATGCCGAACAAGCGCGGCAGGTCGGCGACAAGCCGGCGCTTGTCCGCGTCGCCGCCCAGCGCATAGGAGCGGCCGATATCGGCTTCCCAGCGCGCATTGTCGGACGCGAAGACGGGGCCGAGATCGAGATAGACGATATCGTCCGCCGCGATGGTGTGGACCGGCGGAGTGTCCGCGAAGATGCACAGCGTGTTGGGACCGGCGCGCACCACGCGCTTGTGCCAATGGGTCTTCACCCCGAAATCGCGTTTGGCGAGGATGAAGATCTCGTCGTCGAGCTGCGCCTCGGTCTTGCCCGGCGCGACAAGCCCCGCCGCTTCGATGGCATCGAACAACGCCATGCCGCGTATCTCGGCGGCGATGAGCGCGGCGCGGTGATCGCGTTCTGGAGATAGCGATGTCATCGCTTCTTTTACCCTCCCCTTGAGGGAGGGTGGTTATTCTTATTCCGCGGCGAGCAAGAGACTGCCTTTGCTCGTGTCCTGGAAGTTGATGGACTGGAGGTATTTGATGCCTTCCTCCGCGATGTCGTCGCCGACCATGCGCTCGCCTTCGTTCTTGAGCTCGTTCATGTCGATATACATGCCGTAGAAACCGCGCGTGCGGTCGGTGATGATGCCGGCGTTGAGCAGCGTCTTCACCAGCACGCGGAAGATGTTGGCCGATTGCTTCATGTGCTCGCGGCGATGATCGTCGGTGAAGGCTTCCATGATCGCGGCGCGGGCGTCCTGCCAGTCGATGCCGACGGCGTCGTAGACCACTTTCATCTGCTCGGAATTGACGAGGTTGAAGAGCAGCGTCTGAAAACATTGCGCCGCCCAGTCCTCGACCAGGTTGTGCTCCTCGGCGGAGAGTTGGGGGATCGTGCGGTCGGCCCAGATCTTGCCGAACTTGTGGTGGAACGCCTCGTCCGTCATCACCAGTTGGCAAAGCTTGGCGAGGAGCGGATCGCGGCTCTTCTGGTAGAGCGTGGCGAAGGCGCCCATGGCGAGGCCTTCGACCAGCATCTGCATGCCGATGATCTTCTTGTAGACCTCGCCCGAGCCGACGATCTCGGTGAGCAGAGTCTGCAGCGTCTCGCCGCACGGCAGCGGCGTGCCCCAGCGCGACTTGATGTAGGCGGCGAAGGCGGTGACATGGCGAGCTTCTTCGCGGGTCTGGTTGGCGGCGTATTCCTGCGCGCCCGGGTCTTTCAGAATGTGGCAGAGCGAGGCGGAGAGCGCGAGCGCGCCCTGCTCGCCATGCAGCAGCGCCGACAATTGCCAGCGCGCCGCTTCGTTGGCGAATTTGATCTTCTGCTCGGGCGACATCGCATCGCCGATGCGGGTGGAGAAGATCGCGAAGAATTCTTCCGGCAGCACGGTCTCGGTGGTGAGATCGAACGGCGCGTCGAAGTCGATATATTTCTTGTCCAGCGGATCCCAGAAGTGGTCATGCGTTGCCGAGATGATCTTGTCGAACGCGGTGGAGCGCTTGCCGTAACGCTCGACATCCAGCATCGCGGGGAAGTCCGTGGGATCGGCGGCATCGTAGGCGTTGTCTTTGGTGATCTGGACCATGGGGAATTCCTCGCGGGCGATAGCTCTTGGGGCGAGTATGGGTATTGCCGCAGCGGAAATCAATAAAAATGACGCATGCGTCATTATTTGTGACGACTCGTCACGGCTTCACTCGAATCGACCTATTCGCCGCTCAGCGTGCCCTTGGTGGAGGCGACGCCGCCTTCCAATCGGTCGTCGGGGGTGCAGGCTTCGCGCAAGCTCCGCGCCAGGCCCTTGAAGCAGCTTTCGACGATGTGGTGGCTGTTCTCGCCGTAGAGATTGTCGATGTGCAGGCAGACGCCCGCGTTCTGCGCGAAGGCCTGGAACCATTCCTTGAACAGCTCGGTATCCATCTCGCCCAGTTTCGGCTTGGGGATGGTGACGCGCCAGACCAGATAGGGCCGGTTGGAGACATCGATCGCGACGCGCGTGCACGCCTCGTCCATCGGGATGAGCGCGGCGCCAAAACGCGTGATGCCGGAAAAATCGCCCAGCGCCTTCTTCACCGCCTGGCCGATGACGATGGCGGTGTCCTCGGTGGTGTGGTGGTAGTCGACATGCAGGTCGCCCGAGGCGCGCACCTTCAGGTCGATCATCGAATGCCGCCCGAAACTATCCAGCATGTGATCGAGGAACCCGATCCCGGTATCGATGTCGCAAACCCCCGATCCGTCGAGATCGAGCGAAACGGCGATCTCGGTCTCGCGGGTCTTGCGTTCGACGGTGGCGGTGCGCATGGCGGAAAATCCCGGACGAATCCTCGTGGGTATTACCGCAATCCCGCATTCCTGTCGAAACTTGGCGGCATCCCTTTCGAACGTCATCCTGCCGTCATGGGCCCAGGGGCCGGGCGGAACTGGCGTAGAGGGCGCCGCGGGGCGGCTCGCCGAAGCGGGGCGTGGGCGGCGGTGGCGTGGCTGCCGGCGGACGCCCCTTTCGAACGCGGCCAGAGTTGACCCTTTCTGAATTCCTTGCAAGAAGTCCGGCCCTCACAACAAGAGGTCCTTGGGTATGCGCGGGAACTACCTTTTCACCAGCGAAAGCGTGTCGGAAGGCCATCCCGACAAGGTCTGCGACCGCATCTCGGACGAGGTGGTGGACCTGTTCTACCGCGAGGGCCCCAAGAGCGGCCTCGACCCCTGGGATATCCGCGCCGCCTGCGAGACCTTGGCGACCACCAACCGCGTCGTCATCGCCGGTGAGACCCGCGGCCCCAAGCACATCATGGTCGACAACATCATCGAAGTCGCCCGCGAGGCCATCAAGGACATCGGCTACGAGCAGGACGGCTTCCACTGGCGCAAGGCCAATATCGAAGTGCTGCTGCACGCCCAGTCGCCGCACATCGCGCAGGGCGTCGATGCCAAGGGCAACAAGGACGAAGGCGCGGGCGACCAGGGCATCATGTTCGGCTATGCCTGCCGCGAGACGCCGGCGCTGATGCCGGCGCCGATCTTCTACAGCCACAAGATTCTCGAACTCCTCGCCCAGGCGCGCAAATCCGGCAAGGAGCCCAAGCTCGGGCCGGATGCCAAAAGCCAGGTCACTGTGCGCTACGAAAACGGCAATCCGGTCGGGGTCACCCAGATCGTGCTCTCGACCCAGCATCTCGACGCGGACATGACCTCGAACGATGTGCGCAAGATCGTCGAACCCTATATCCGCAAGGCGCTGCCCGAAGGCTGGATCGGCTCGGACTGCGTCTGGCACGTGAACCCGACCGGCGCCTTCGTGGTCGGCGGACCGGACGGCGACACGGCCTCACCGGGCGCAAGATCATCGTCGACACTTACGGCGGCGCGGCGCCCCATGGCGGCGGTGCGTTCTCCGGCAAGGACCCGACGAAGGTGGACCGTTCGGCCGCCTATGCCGCGCGCTACCTTGCGAAAAACGTTGTCGCGGCTGGTTTATCTGACCGTTGTACCATCCAGATCGCTTATGCGATCGGCGTCGCGGAGCCTCTGTCGGTCTATGTCGACCTGCACGGCGCCGGCCATGTCGACGAAGCGAAACTGGAGAAGGTCCTGCCCGAGGCGATGAGTCTCAAGCCGCGCAATATCCGCGAGCATCTGAAGCTCAACAATCCGATCTACGCGCGAACCTCCGCCTACGGACATTTCGGCCGCGAGCCGGATGCGACCGGCGGCTTCACCTGGGAAAAGACCGATCTGGCGGATGTCCTCAAGCGAGCGTTCTGACGGCGCACGCCGCCGCGGTCACGTCTACGGCCGCCGCAAGGGCCCCAAACTCTCCCCGCACCAGGCGTCGCTCTTCACGACACTGCTGCCGGAGCTGACACTCGCCATCGCCGAGGGCGCGGAGCCGCGATCTTACTTTGACGGCATCGAAGATGTCTGGCTCGAAGTCGGCTTCGGCGCTGGCGAGCATTTGATCTGGCAGGGCGAGCACCATCAGAACGTCGGTCTCATCGGCGCCGAGCCCTATGAAGGCGGCGTCGCGAAACTATTGTCCTCCCTCGCCCCCGCAGGGGGAGAGGGCCGGGGTGAGGGGGTCCCTCCATCCACTTCATCGCCAGACGATGCGTCACCACCCCCTCATCCCGGCCTTCTCCCCCGGAGGGGGAGAAGGAGCAATATAAAAATCCATATGGGCGATGCGCGCGACATCCTCAATGCGCTGCCAGACGCATCGGTCGGCCGCGTATTCGTCCTGTTCCCCGATCCCTGGCCCAAGACGCGCCATCACAAGCGCCGCTTCCTGCAGACCGAAATGCTGGACACGCTCGCCCGCGTCATGAAACCCGGTGCCGAATTGCGCTTCGCCAGCGACGACGCCCCACTCTTCGAATTCACCCTCGAACGGCTGATGGCGCATCCCGCTTTCACCTGGACCGCAACGCGCGCGCAGGATTGGCAATCGCGCCCGGCGGACTGGCCCCAAACCCGCTACGAAGCCAAGCAACTCCACGGCGCACCGGCGTTTCTTCGCTTTGTCCGGAATTCCCGCTAAACTTGCTATATGGCAGATAAGGTTTCCCAACAGGTGCAGAGCGCATCTCTTTGGAGGGCATCGCCCGGATTCATTGCGGCGGCGGTATTGTGCATTTTCCTGCTCGCCGCGATCGCCGTGCTTGTCCTGTCGCTTGTCCCGAAACTGGGTGAATATGGGCCGCACAAGCGCTTTCCCGAAGTCCGCAACTGGGAATCCGTGACGATCCGGCTGGAGCGCTCGCTCTGCTATGGAACATGCCCTTCCTATTCCGTCGAACTGCATGGTGACGGGACCGTCCTCTATGACGGGCGCGATTGCGTCGCGATCATGGGCCCGCGCACCGGCCATGTTCCGGCAGCCGCCGTCGTGGGCCTCGTGCAGCAATTCCGTAACGCCGATTATTTTTCGCTGAAGGAAAATTATGTCGCGTCCATCACGGACGGCCCCACATTCCGGACATCCATTGGATTTGACGGGCATTCGAAGTCGGTTGGCGACTATCTCGGCGAAAGCGCCGGCATGCCTGCCGCGGTCGAGGCACTTGAACGCGCGATCGACAAGACGACTGGCACAGATCGTTGGGTTTGGGGCGGAAAACGTACCTGCTTCGGCCGCCCAGTGGACGACACGCCGCTCAAGCGCCGCCCTTGAAGTCCCCATTTTAAAGGCGTATATCCCGGCCATCCCAGACAACAGAGTTCTGTTGTGTGGCGGTTCGAAAGAGCCGCCGCGCGGGAAACGCTATTTGTCCAGGAGTTGCCCATTCTCACGTCCCTGTCGCATTTGGAGCCGATCATCGAACCCATGGTGGAAGCCGCCGGGTTCAAGCTCGTGCGCCTGCGCGTGTTGGCGGGCAAGTCCAAGACCTTGCAGATCATGGCGGAGCGGCCGGACGGCTCGATGAACGTGGACGATTGCGCGGCGCTGAGCCGGGCGCTGTCCGAGTACCTCGAAGCCGAAGATCCGATCGAGGGGGAGTATCACCTGGAGATTTCCTCCCCGGGCATCGACCGGCCGCTGACGCGGCTTACGGACTTTGCCCGCTGGGCAGGCCACGAAGCCAAGCTGGAGCTTCACGCCGCCGACGAAAGCGGGCGGCGCAAATTCCGGGGCAGGCTGCTCGGCGTCGATGGGCAGGACGTGATCGTGGAGATCGAAGGCGAACGAAAATCCTTCGCGTTCCGCAGCATTTCCGACGCCAAGCTTGTGCTCACCGACGAACTCATCCGCGAAGACCTCAAAGGGAAAAAGCAATGACACTCTTCCTCTCGTTCAGGAGCCGCTGACATGGCCGCGATTGCCGCCAACCGTACCGAACTCTTGCAGATCGCCGACGCGGTCGCGCGCGACAAGTCGATCGACAAGGCCGTCGTGCTCGCCGCGATGGAAGAAGCGATGCAGCGCGCCGCCAAGGCGCGCTACGGCAGCGAGAACGAAATCCGCGTCGAGATCGATCCCAAGACGGGCGAGACGCATGTCTCGCGCTACCTGCACGTCGTCGAGCTCGTGGACAACGACAAGATCGAGATCAGCCTGGAAGACGCGCGCGCGCGCAACCCCGCGGCGCAGGTCGGCGACATCATCGCCGAGACGCTGCCGCCGTTCGACTTCTCCCGCATCTCCTCGCAGGCCGCCAAGCAAGTGATCGTGCAGAAGGTGCGCGACGCCGAGCGCGAGCGCCAGTTCGAAGAGTACAAGGACCGCATCGGCGAGATCGTGCACGGCATCGTCAAGCGTTCGGAATTCGGCTCGGTCGTCGTCGACATGAGCCGCGCCGAGGGCGTGGTGCGCCGGGACGAGATGATCCCGCGCGAGAGCTTCCGCACCGGCGACCGCATCCGCGCCTATATCTACGACGTGCGCCGCGAAGCCCGCGGGCCGCAGATCTTTTTGTCGCGTTCGCATCCGCAATTCATGGTGCGGCTGTTCGCGCAGGAAGTGCCGGAAATCTATGACGGCATCATCGAGATCCGCGCCGTGGCGCGCGATCCGGGCAGCCGCGCCAAGATCGCGGTGATCTCCAAGGATTCGAGCATCGATCCGGTCGGCGCCTGCGTCGGCATGCGCGGCGTGCGCGTGCAGGCCGTGGTGCAGGAGCTGCAGGGCGAGCGCATCGACATCATCCCGTGGTCCGGTGAGCCCGCCACCTTCATCGTCAATGCGCTGGCGCCGGCGGAAGTCGCGAAAGTCGTGCTCGACGAAGACACGCATCGCGTCGAAGTCGTGGTGCCCGACGAGCAGCTTTCGCTCGCCATCGGCCGCCGCGGACAGAATGTGCGCTTGGCCTCGCAGCTCACGGGCTGGCAGATCGACATCCTGACCGAGGCCGAGGAAAGCGAACGCCGCCAGAAGGAATTCGCCGAACGCACCGCGCTCTTCATCGAGGCGCTCGATGTCGATGAGACGGTCGCGCAGCTTCTGGCCTCCGAAGGCTTCGCCAATGTCGAGGACGTGGCTTACGTCGCGATCGACGAACTGGCCGCCATCGAAGGTTTCGACGAGGACACGGCGCAGGAGCTTCAAACCCGCGCCACCGAACATATCGAGGCACGGAACAAGGAAATGGACGACAAGCGCAAGGAGCTGGGCGTCGAGGACAGCGTTCTCGAAGTTTCCGGCGTGACACCTGCCATCGCGGTGGCGCTGGGCGAAGCGGGCGTCAAGACGCTCGAGGATCTGGCGGGCTGCGCGACCGACGACCTGCTCGGCTATTACGAGCAGGGCAAGGACTCGTCCGGGAAAAGTGGGGAACGCGTCCGCGTTCCGGGCGCGCTCGACAGCTTCAACCTCACCCCCGAAGACGCCAACGCCATCATCATGACGGCGCGCGTGAAGGCGGGCTGGATCGAAGAGCCTGTCGCCGAGGAAGAAGCGGCCGAAGAGCCCGCGGAAGGCACGGAGGAAGCGTGAGCCTTGCCGCCGCCATGAGGGAAGACGAAGCGATGCGCGAGAGAAAGTGCATCGTGACCGGGGAGACGCGCGAGGAAGCGCGCCTCATCCGCTTCGTCATCGGTCCCGACGACATGGTGGTGGCGGATCTCGCGGCGAAACTCCCCGGCCGCGGCATCTGGGTGACGGCGGAGCGCGCGATCCTGGAAAAGGCCGCGTTCTCCAAGGCCGCCAAGAAGAAGGTGACGGCGCCCGAAGGTCTCGCCGATCTGGTCGAGGGCCTGATTGCCCGCCGGATGACGGACGATCTGGGCCTGGCGCGGCGCAGCGGCATGCTGACCGCGGGCTTCGATTCCGTCGCCCGCGCCATCGACAGCGCGCACCCGCCCTCGGTCCTGATCGAGGCCTCGGACGGGGCGGCGGACGGGCGGCGCAAGCTGACCAACATGGCGGCGGCGCGCGGGCGCAATCTCGCCGTCATCGACTGCCTGAGCAGCGCGGAAATCAGCGTGGCCTTGGGCCGAGAGAATGTGATACATGCCGCCCTCAAATCCGGGCAGCTAGCGGAACGATTGATCTTCGAAGCGGGCAGGCTTTCCGGCTTTAGACCCGCGCCGAAGGACCCAGCAGGTTCGAACCCTGCGCAAGACGAACTGGCCCAAGGAAAAGAATGAGCGATACCAACGACACGACCAAGCGCGCCGGGGCCAAGACACTGTCCCTGAAGAAGACGGACATCTCGACCGTCAAGCAGAGCTTCAGCCATGGCCGCACCAAGGCCGTGGTGGTGGAGAAGAAGCGCAGCGCCCATCCGGGTGCGCCCGCGCCCAAGGCCGCGCCCGCGCAAACGACCCAGGTCACGGATTCCCGCCCCGCCACGCCGAGCACACCGCCGCGTGACACCAACGCGCGCGCCGGCGTCGTGCTGCGCCAGCTGACCGAGGAAGAAAAAGCCCGCCGCGGCGCCGCCCTCGCCGATGCCCGCGTGGCCGAGGAAGACGCCCGCAAGAACGCCGTCGAAGAAGCCAAGCTGCGCGCCGTGGAAGACGCCAAGCTCGCGAAGGAACGCGACGCCGCCGCCAAGCGCAAGATCGAGGAAGACGCGCGCAAGGCCGCCGACGAAGCCGCCAAGCGCCACGCCGAAGAAGAAGCGACGCGCCGCCTCGACAAGAAGGACGAGCCTGCCGGCGCCACCGCCGCACGCCCCGCGACGCCTGCGACGGCCGAAGCGCCGCGCGGCCGCCGCGTGAACGAGGAAGAAGAAGAAGCGACCGTCAAGAAAGGTGGCGTCAAGGTTCCCGCCAAGGTTCCCGCGCGCAAGACCGAAGACGCGCGCCGCCGTGGACGCCTCACCGTCACCAAGGCGCTGTCGGACGACGACGATCGCACGCGCTCGGTCGCCGCGTACAAGCGCCACCTGCAGCGCATCAACAAGGGCCAGAACCAGCAGCCCGCCGGTCCCGCCGGCCCGCGCGAAGTGACGATCCCGGAGACCATCACCGTCGCCGAACTCGCCAACCGCATGGCGCGCCGCGCCGTCGACATCATCAAAGTGCTAATGAAGAACGGCATGATGGTCACGGTCAACGATACGATCGACGCGGACACCGCCGAACTCGTCGCCGCCGAATATGGCCACACCGTCAAGCGCGTCGCCGAGAGCGACGTGCTCGAAGGCCTCGCGGGCGTGGCGGACGACGCGGGCGACATGATCCCGCGCGCCCCGATCGTGACCGTCATGGGCCATGTCGACCACGGCAAGACCTCGCTGCTCGATGCCTTGCGCAAGACCGACGTCGTCGCCGGCGAAGCGGGCGGCATCACCCAGCATATCGGCGCCTATCAGGTGCAATTGAAGACCGGCCAGAAGATCACCTTCCTCGACACGCCCGGCCATGCCGCGTTCACCCAGATGCGCGCGCGCGGCGCCAAGGTCACCGATCTGGTGATCCTCGTGGTCGCCGCGGACGACGGCGTGATGCCGCAAACCATCGAAGCGATCAGCCACGCCAAGGCGGCGCATGTTCCGATCATCGTGGCGGTCAACAAGATCGACAAGGGCGACGCCAACCCGGCGCGCGTCAAGACCGAATTGCTGCAGCAGGAAATCCAGGTCGAGGACCTCGGCGGCGACGTGCTCTCCATCGACGTGTCCGCCACCAAGGGCACCAATCTCGACAAGCTCGAGGAAGCCATCCTGCTGCAGGCCGAGTTGCTCGACCTGAAAGCCAATCCCAACCGCATCGCCGAAGGCGCGGTGATCGAAGCCAAGCTCGACAAGGGCCGCGGCCCGGTCGCCACCGTGCTGGTGCAGCGCGGCACGCTGAAGCTGGGCGATATCCTCGTCGCCGGCTCCGAGTTCGGCCGCGTGCGCCTCATCATCAACGACCGCGCCGAGAACGTGGCAAGCGCGGGACCGTCGACGCCCGTCGAAGTGTTGGGCCTGTCCGGCGTGCCGGAAGCCGGCGACGAATTCGTCGTGGTGGAGAACGAAGCGCGCGCCCGCGAAGTCACCGAATACCGCGCCCGCAAGCGCCGCGAACAGCGCCAGGCCGTCAGCGGCCGTCAGTCGCTCGACCAATTGCTCAAGAACCGCAAGGACGGCGAGAAGCGTTTGCTTCCCCTCGTGCTCAAGGCCGACGTGCATGGGTCGGTCGAAGCGATCCAGGGCGCTCTCAACAAGCTCGGCACCGACGAAGTGGCCGCGCAGGTGCTGCAGTCCGGCGTCGGCGCGATCACCGAAAGCGATGTCATTCTCGCACAAGCATCGGGCGGCGCGATCATCGGCTTCAATGTCCGCGCCAATGCGCAGGCGCGCGACCGCGCCAAGCGCGACGGCGTCGAGATCCGCTATTACAACATCATCTACAACGTGGTGGATGACGTGAAGGCGGTGCTCTCAGGCATGCTGACGCCGGAGACGCGCGAGAAATTCCTCGGCAACGCCGAAGTGCTCGAAGTCTTCACGGTCTCCAAGGCCGGCAAGGTCGCGGGCTGCCGCGTCACCGAAGGCATCGTGCGCCGCGGCGCGAAGGTGCGCCTGATCCGCGACAACGTCGTGATCCACGAAGGCGAACTCTCCACCCTCAAGCGCTTCAAGGATGAAGTGCGCGAAGTGCAGACCGGCCAGGAATGCGGCATGTCCTTCGCGAACTACCAGGACATGCTGAAGGGCGACGTGATCGAGTGCTTCGAGGTCGAGACCATCAAGCGCGCGCTGTAAGCGGTTCCCGGCAGACCCGAACAGGCGCGAGAAGCCGATGGCCGGCGGCCAAACGCAATTGGATGATCTTCTGATGACCCCCGACGCCACGCTCCAGCTTTATCTGCGCGAGGCCGACGCGGCGTTGCGCGCCAACGACACCGGCCGCGCGCTGCGCATCGCCGACGAGGCCATCGCCAAGGGGCTGGAGCATCCCAACCTGCTAACGCTGTCCGCCCACCACCGGATGCATGCCGGAGAGGACGAGGCGGCGCTGACCTTGCTGGCGCGCGCCCGGACCATGAGCCCGCGCAGTGTCGATATCCTCAATGCGCAGGGCATCTGTCTCGTCAGACTCGGGCGCGCGCGCGAGGCGCTGCCCATTTTCAACGCGGCGCTGCGCATCGCGCCGGGTACGGGAATGCTGCGGTTCAACAAGGCATTGGCCTTCGAGAAACTCGGCGAGCTCGACCATGTGCGCCGCGAACTCGAAAGCGTTCTCACCCTGATGCCGCGCCATCACGAGGCGCTGGCCTGGCTCGCGACATTGGCTACCCGGCGCAACGACGGGACGGCAGCGCGCGACTACGCCGAACGCGCGCTGGCGCTCCAGCCCGGCATCCCCGCCGCAATCCTGGCGCTCGCGACCGTCGAGGTGGCGGACAGGAATTTCGCTGCGGCGAGCGCGCGGCTGCGGCCCTTGCTCGCCGATCCGGATCTTTCACCCGCTGACCGCTCGATGGCGCAAAGCCTGCTCGGCGACGCGCTGGATGGGGAAGATCTGCCGCACGATGCCTTCACGGCCTATGCCGCCGCCAAGGCGACCATGCGGAAATTCTACGCTTCGACCTACGAGGCCGGCGCATTCGAAAGCGCGGCGAACCGCGTGCGCCGCCTCACCGATTATTTCCGCAACGCCGACGAGACCCAGTGGCGCGCGGACAGGAGCGAAGCCACATCCGGAAAACCCGCAATGCACGTCTTCCTGGTCGGGTTCCCGCGTTCGGGTACGACCTTGCTGGAACAGGTGCTGGCGAGCCATCCCGAGATCGAGGCGATGGAAGAGCGCGACGCGCTGATGGATGCCGTCGCCGATTTCATCAGGCCGGAAGACGGGACCGGCAAGCTCGCGCATCTGCCGTCCGCCGACTTGCAAAAATATCGCGAGGCCTATTGGAAGCGCGCCGCCGAATTCGGCCATGGGGCCAAAAAAACGGTGTTCGTCGACAAGATGCCGCTCAACACCGTGCTGCTGCCGCTGGTCGCCAAGCTGTTCCCAACCGCGAAAATCCTGTTCGCGCTGCGCGATCCGCGCGACGTCGTGCTGTCCTGCTTCCGCCGCCGCTTCGGCATGACGGCGCAGATGTATGAACTCACATCTCTCGAGACGGCGGTCTCCTACTATGACGCCGTGATGGGCCTCGGCGAAATCTATCGCGACAAGCTCGGCCTCGACACCACCGATACGCGCCACGAAGATCTGCTCGCCGATTTCGACGCGGAGACGCGCCGGCTCTGCCAATTCCTGGGGCTGGAATGGCGCGAGGAGATGAAGAATTTCGCCTCCCGCGCCCGCGCCAGCACGATCGACACGCCGAGTGGCGCGCAAGTGGCGCGCGGCCTCACACGCGAAGGCGCCGATCAGTGGCGCCGCTACGCCGATGAACTCGCGCCCGTATTGCCGAAGCTCGCGCCTTGGATCGCGCGCTTCGGTTATCCGGAGGCTTGACGATGGTTCGCCGCTCTCCGCGCCGCGCCAAAAGCCACGCCAAGAATCACGATAGCGCTCGCGAACACAATCTGGGCGCATCGCAGCGCCAGTTGCGCGTCGGCGAGATGTTGCGCCATGCGTTGTCGGAAGTGTTCTTCCGCGGCGAGATCCGCGATGCGGATCTGGATGGCGTGTCGGTGACGGTGACGCAGGTCAAACCCTCCGGCGACATGCGCCACGCCACCGTGTTCGTCGAACCGCTCGGCGGGCAGAACGCGGACAAGATCGTCAAGGCGCTGAACCGCCACAAGGCATTCATCCGCGGCGAGATGGGCGAGCGCATCACGCTGAAATTCACCCCCGAGCTTCACTTCGTGGAGGACCTGTCGTTCTCTGAAGCCAAGAAGATCGAGGATATCCTGCGGTCCGAACGCGTCCGGCGCGATCTCGCGAAGGACGAAGACGATGGCGCGTAAGAAGAAGGGCAATCCGGTCCACGGCTGGATCGTGCTCGACAAGCCCGAAGGCATCACCTCCACCCAGGCCGTCTCCGTCGTGAAGCGGGTGTTCGAGGCGCAGAAGGCGGGCCATGCCGGCACGCTCGATCCGCTCGCGACCGGCGTCCTCGCCATTGCGCTGGGCGAGGCGACCAAGACCGTCCCCTACGCGATGGACGCGCAGAAGACCTATCGCTTCACCGCCTGCTGGGGCGAAAGCCGGGACAGCGACGACACCGAGGGCAAAGTCACCGGCACATCGGACGTCCGCCCAACGCCTGCGCAGATCGAGGCGGCCATCCCCTTCTTCCTGGGCGAAATCCGCCAGACGCCGCCGTCCTACTCCGCCATCAAGGTCGACGGTGCCCGGGCCTATGACCTGGCCCGCGAGGGCGAGGTCGTGGAACTCGAATCCCGGGTGGTGACGATCTTCGAGGCCCGCCTCGCCGGCCAGCCGGATCCCGACCACGCAACCTTCGAAATCCGTTGTGGCAAAGGCACTTACGTCCGGGCCTGGGTGCGGGACATAGCGCTTGCACTGGGCACTTTGGGGCATGTCTCCCAGCTCAGGCGGACCTCCATCGGGGGGTTTTCGGAAAAGGACTCGGTGCCCCTAGAAACCTTGAGGGGTTTTATGCATAGTCCCGCCGCTTTTGAGCACTTGAGGCCCATTTCGACCGCGCTGGACGGCATCCCGGCGCTGGCTGTCACGGGTCCGGATGCGGTTCGCCTCCGTAGCGGCAATCCGATCCTGATGCGCGCGGCTTTGTTCGCCCGCATCACGGACGCTTTTCCGGAACGCGACGATCTTCAAGGACTCACGGTCTATCTCTCGACACACGAGGGCGAGCCGGTCGCATTGGCCGAACTTGCCCAAGGAGAGCTGAGGCCGTTTCGCGTTTTCAATTTTGGACCTGGATGACCGGAGCCTGGAAGAAACACAATGACCATCACGCCTGAACGCAAACTGGAAGTTATCAAGGAATACGCCACCAAGGCCGAAGACACGGGTTCGCCCGAAGTGCAGGTGGCCGTGCTCTCCGAGCGCATCAACAATCTGGCGGCCCATTTCGAGGGCCACAAGAAAGACAACCACTCCCGCCGCGGCCTCATCAAGATGGTGTCGCAGCGCCGTGGGTTGCTCGATTATCTGAAGCGCGTCGATCAGAACCGCTACACCGCGCTGATCGCGCGACTGGGTCTGCGCCGCTGAGCGTTGGGCTTTCCTCGACTGTCAAAACATCACGCGTGGGTGCGAATGGTCGCGCCCACGCCACACTCGCTTGCTCCGAGAAGGCTCGGCCAGGCAACCCTCACCGCAATCCGGCGGTGGGAATGAAGGACTGAAGACATGTTCCATATCGTAACCGAAGAATTCGACTGGGGCGGCCGCAAGGTCACGCTCGAAACCGGGCGCATCGCGCGCCAGGCCGACGGCGCAGTGCTCGCCACCTGTGGCGAGACCGTGGTGCTGGCGACGGCAACGGCCGCGCACGCTCCGCGCGAAGGCGTGGATTTTTTCCCGCTGACCGTGAATTACCAGGAACGCTACTACGCGGCCGGCAAGATCCCCGGCGGCTATTTCAAGCGCGAGCGCGCGCCGACCGAGCGCGAGACGCTGATCTCCCGCCTGATCGACCGCCCGATCCGCCCGCTCTTCGCCGACGGCTATCGCAACGAGACGCAGGTCGTCGTCCAGGTTCTGAGCCACGACCTCGAAAACGATCCCGATGTGCTGGGCCTGATTGCCGCCTCCGCCGCGCTCACCATCTCCGGCATCCCGTTCATGGGCCCGATCGGGGCGGCGCGCGTCGGTTACTTCGACGGCGAGTATCGGTTGAACCCGCTGATCGACGACATGCCGAACTCCACCCTAGACCTCGTCGTCGCGGGCACGCATGACGCCGTGCTGATGGTGGAATCCGAAGCGCAGGAGCTCTCCGAGCAGATGATGCTCGGCGCCGTGATGTTCGGCCATCGCGAGATGCAGACCGCCATCAACGCGATCATCAAGCTGGCCGAGAAGGCGGCGAAGGATCCGCGCCCGGTGCCGGAAGACATGCACGCAGCGTTGCGCGAGACCTTGAAGAAAGTGGCCGGTGCAGACCTCGCCGCCGCGTTCAAGATCCCCGAGAAGCACGTCCGCCGCGATGCGATCTCGGCCGTGCGCAAGACGCTCTCCGCGCAATATGTCGGCGAAGGCGCCGGCAAGGTTCCGGCCAATGTGTTCTCGGGCCTGATGCACGACGTGGAAGCCCATGTCATGCGCAACTCGGTGCTCGACACCAAGACGCGCATCGACGGCCGCAACCTCACGACCGTGCGCCCCATCGTGGCGCAGGTCGGCGCGCTGCCGCGCACCCACGGCTCGGCGCTGTTCACGCGCGGCGAGACGCAGGCTTTGTGCGTCTGCACGCTCGGCACGTCCGAGGACGAACAGTTCGTCGACAGCCTGGAAGGCACCGGGAAGCAGCACTTCATGCTGCACTACAACTTCCCTCCCTACAGCGTCGGCGAGACCGGCCGCATGGGCGCACCGGGGCGCCGCGAAATCGGCCACGGCAAGCTTGCCTGGCGCGCGATCCATCCGATGCTGCCGGCCAAGTCCGAATTCCCCTACACGATCCGCGTCGTCTCCGAGATCACCGAGTCCAACGGCTCGTCCTCGATGGCGACGGTGTGCGGAACGTCTCTGGCGTTGATGGATGCGGGCGTTCCCTTGAAGCGCCCCACCGCGGGTATCGCGATGGGCCTGATCCTGGAAGGCGAGCGTTTCGCCGTGCTGTCCGACATCCTGGGTGACGAAGATCACCTGGGCGACATGGACTTCAAGGTGGCGGGCACCGAAGAGGGCGTCACCTCCTTGCAGATGGACATCAAGATCGCCGGCATCACCGAAGAGATCATGCGCGTCGCGCTCGATCAGGCGAAGGGTGGGCGCATTCACATCCTCGGCGAGATGAACAAGGCGCTCGACCACGGCCGCGCGGAATTGGGCGAACACGCGCCGCGCATCGAGCAGATCAAGATCCCGACCGACAAGATCCGCGATGTGATCGGCACCGGCGGCAAGGTGATCCGCGAGATCGTGGAAAAGACCGGCGCCAAGATCAACGTCGAAGACGACGGCACGGTGAAGATCGCCTCGGCCGACGCCGAATCGATCAAGGCCGCGCTCAAGTGGATCAAGGGCATCACGGCCGAGCCGGAAATCGGCGAGATCTATGATGGCAAGATCGTCAAGGTCATGGACTTCGGCGCCTTCGTGAACTTCTTCGGCCCCAAGGACGGCCTGGTTCACATCAGCGAACTGGCCGCCAACCGCGTCAACAAGACGAGCGACGTGGTCAGCGAAGGCCAGGCCGTGAAGGTCAAGCTGCTCGGCTTCGACGACCGCGGCAAAGTCCGCCTGTCGATGAAGCAAGTCGACCAGACCACAGGCGAAGACCTCTCCAAGAAAGCCAAGCCGGACGACGGCCAGCAACAGGCCGGCTAAGCTTAGGCTCCAACACCTGACAAGCCGCCCGCGAGACGAAAGTTTCGCGGGCGGTTTTGTGTCTGACTTGCCGGGATAATAGGCCTTAGCTAGACTAGGGTCATGGAAAAGACCGTCAACATCCATACCGCGAAGACGCAGCTGTCCAGCCTGATTGCGGAGGCGGAAGCGGGCGAGAAGATCGTCATTGCGCGCGCCGGGAAGCCTGCGGTGCGCCTCGTTCCCGTGAAGGCAAAAAAAAAGACCCGGCTGGATCGCCGTCCCGGTCAGCTTAAGGGAAAAATCTGGATTTCGCCCGATTTCGACGCTCCACTGCCCGATCACATTCTCGCCGCGTTCCGTGGAGAGGGTGATTGAAGCTTCTGCTCGATTCCCACATCCTCCTGTGGTGGTTCGCGGGATCGCAAAAGTTGGGCCGCGCTGCGGAACGCATAATTACAGCGCCCGAATCACAACTTGTCGTCAGCGCGGCAAGCTGGTGGGAGCTTGGGATAAAGAAGGCATTGGGGCGGTTGGACGTAGACTGGGCGGCCGCGCGCGCCATTCTTCAGAAGAACGAAATTTCGATCCTGGCCGTCACGTTCGATCACGCCGATGCTGCCGCCGATCTGCCGGCCCATCATGGCGATCCCTTCGATCGCATGCTAGTGGCACAAGCCACTGTCGAAGGGTTGAAGTTGCTGACACGCGACAAACAGCTCAAGGCCTATGGATCCGTCGTTCACTTTCTTTAGGCCGCAACGTTGCTGGGAGTATCTCGCAACAGGCCTCGGCCATGACAATCTCTTGGGAATTGGTATGGGATAAATCGCGATGGGCTTGCTTCGAAATCTGACGGTCTTGGCGCTCGCTCTGGCCGTTAGCCCTGCCCTCGCGCAGACCGGACCAGCGCCGGCGATTGCGCAGCCGAAGGCCGTCGCGTCTGCGCCTGCCGCTCCTGCTTCATCCTCCGCGCACGTGCTTACAGCCGACGATCTTGGCGCCTATCTGGACGGGATGATTCCCTATGCGATGGGGCGCGGGGATGTGGCGGGGATCGTGGTGGTGGTGGTCAAGGATGACAAGATTCTGTTCGAGAAGGGTTATGGCTTTGCGGACGTGAAGGCGCGCATTCCGGTCGATCCGAAGACGACGCTGTTCCGGCCCGGCTCGATCTCCAAACTGTTCACCTGGACGGCGGTGATGCAGCTCGTCGCACAACACAAGCTCGACCTCGACCGCGATGTGAACGCTTATATCGATTTCAAAATTCCCGAAGCGTTCGGCAGACCGATCACCCTGCGCAATCTGATGACGCATACGCCGGGCTTCGAGGAGGCGATCCGCAATCTCGGCACCACCGATCCCAAGGCCGCGATGGCGCTGGGGCCTTATTTGAAGGAATGGACACCCACGCGCATCTATCCGCCGGGCGAAGTCTCCGCCTATTCGAACTGGGGCGCGGCGCTGGCGGGCTATATCGTGCAGCGCGTATCGGGCGAGCCGTTCGAGGCCTACATCGCCAACCACATTTTCGCGCCGCTCGACATGCACCATGCCAGCTTCGCCCAGCCGCTGCCGCCTGCGCTCGCGGGCGACATGTCGCGCGGCTACGAGTTGGGCTCGGGCGAGGCCAAGCCGTTCGAATATATCGATGTGAGCCCGGCTGGCGCGTTGTCGGCCAGCGGCGAGGACATGGCCCATTTCATGATCGCGCATCTGGATGACGGCGCTTATGGCGCGGCGCGCATCCTGGACGCAGCGACCGCGCGGCAGATGCACGCCACCGCGTTCCGGCCCGATCCCAGACTGCCCGGCATGGCGCTGGGCTTCTATCACGAGGACCGCAACGGCGAGACCATCATCGGCCATGGCGGCGACACGATGTATTTCCACAGCGACCTGCACCTGCTGCTGGATCGCCATGTCGGCCTGTTCTTCTCGCAGAACAGCCAGGGCAAACCGGACGCGCAGATCCGCAAGGCATTGTTCGACGGCTTCATGGACCGCTATTTCCCGGCGCCCGTCACTACTGAACTGCCGACATTGAAGACCGAAGCGGCGGACGCCAAACTGATCGCGGGCAGTTATGTGACGAGCCGCCGCTCCGATTCCGATTTCCTCAAAGCCGCGACGCTGCAGCAATCCAAAGTCACCGCCAACGCGGACGGCACCATCACGGTGGACGACCTGTTGGCCCTCAACGGCACGCCGATCAAATGGCGCGAGGTGGGCCCGCAACGCTGGCGCGCGGTGAACGGCACGCGCATGCTGGATGCGAAGATCGAGAATGGCCGCGTGACCGAAATCACCTCCGACGATTTCCCGCCGATCCTGATCGAAACGCCATCCACCTTCTGGAATTCACCCGGCTGGAACCTGCCGCTGCTGTTCTTCATGGCCGGAATGCTGTCGCTGACGGTGATCTTCTGGCCAATCAAGGCCGTGCTGCGCTGGCGCTACCAGCGGCCGCTCGGCCTCACCGGTTACAAGCGCCTCGCCTATCGCTGGTCGCGCGTTGCGGCGCTGGTCGATGTCGCGTGCATCGTGGGTTGGGCGACCTTCATCATGATGGGTTCGACCAATCTCTCCCATTTCGGCACCGGCTCGGACTGGATCGTGGAGATCCTGCAATCGCTCACCGCCATCGGCGTGATCACCACCGCCGCCACGTTCTGGGAATTGCGCGTGGCGTTCGCCGATGGGGCGCGACCGTGGTGGACGAAAGCGACGGACGTGCTGCTCTGCCTGGCCTGTCTCAGCTTCGTCTGGTTCGCGTTCAGCCTGCATTTTCTCAACTTCAGCCTGAACTATTGAGGGACGCCATGTCAGCCAAGATCGACGTCGCAAAGGTCCACCGGCGCAAGGGCTCCGGCTATCCGGCGCCCTATGGCGCAGCGGTCGCCGCGCGCGTCAAGCAGGGTCTCGGCGATGCCGGCCGCCTCTGCGATTTCGGCGTGAACCTCACCCATCTGCCGCCGGGCACCTGGTCCAGCCAGCGCCACTGGCATACGGCGGAAGACGAGTTCGTCTTCGTCGTCTCCGGCGAATTGGTGCTGATCACGAATGACGGCGAAGAGCTCCTGCGCGCCGGCGATTGCGCCGGCTTTCCCAAGAACCAGCCCAACGGCCATCACCTGGCCAATCGCAGCGGTGCGACGGCGGTCTATCTGGAGGTCGGCACGCGCGCGGAAGAAGCCGACGCCTGCCACTATCCCGACATCGACATGCATCTGGAGCGCGCCAAGGGCTTCACCCGCAAGGACGGCACACCGTTCCCATGACGAACGCGCTCCAGAACTTCATCGCCGCGCACAGCTGGGTCGATCTGGCGCTGCTCGCCTTCATCGCTCTTGCGATGCCGGCGATGTCGCTGATGGCGGGGCGGCAGCTTTCGCGCGAGGCGCAAAGCTCGCTGATCCCGCGTTACTGGTTCACCCTGGCGCGTGGCCTGCTCGCCGCGGGCGTGCTGTTGTTCGCATGGTACTGGCTTGGGCGGCCGTTCGCTGCGCTCGGCCTCGACGTGCCGGTGAACCTGCGCGGGCAGATCGGTTTCGCCTTTGTCGCGGCGGCAGCGGTGCTTCTGGGTTTCAATCTGTGGCGCATCCGGAAAATCTCCGGCGCGCGGCTGGACAATGCGACGGTGTCGCTGGGGCGCCTCAAGATCGTGCCACGCACCAAGGCCGAACTCGCCGTATTCCTGCTGGTCGCGATCAATGCCGGGTTCTGGGAGGAGCTGCTCTATCGCGGCTTCCTGCTCTGGCTGCTGATTCCGGCGGCGGGCGTTGCGGGCGCGATCGCGATCTCCTCCATCCTGTTCGGGTTGGGCCATGTCTATCAGGGCTGGCGCGGCGTGCTCGCCACCGGATCGGTGGGGCTGGTTTTCGCCCTGTTCTATGCGTTCACGCGCAGCCTGTGGTGGGTGATGGCGGCGCATGCGCTGATCGACATCCATGGCGGGTTCGTGTCCTACCAGTTGCGCCGGATGCTGGCGCGGCGTTCACCAATCGCGCAGCCGGTTGGTTAACCGGCATTAGCCGTTCTTGTGCCCGCCGTGCGCCGCGTTTACGCTTGGCCTGTCCGGGGAGGGTCCGTCATGACGATGGTGTTGCGCTTCATCAGCCTGGTTCTGATCGTGATCTCGCTGATGCTGCTCGGCGCGGATGTGATGACGTCGCTCGAGAAAGGCGAGGTCGTCGTGCGCTCGCTGGCGCAATTCTGGACCACGGTGGACGTCGCCAGCCTCAATGCCTTCAAAGTCTGGCTCGAGCACACGCTGCCCCCGTGGCTCGCCAGCGGCGCGGAAGGCTTCCTGAACGTCTATAGCTGGGCGCCGTTCGGCGTGCTCGGCGTGATCATGGCCTTCGCCTTCAGCCGCCACAGCACCTACGAAGAGTAAGACCCCCCTTCGCCTCGCTTCGCGAGGCCCTTCCCCCGTAAACGGGGGAAGAACATTTATCTGTTTTGCCCCGGCACCCAGAGCACGTCACGCGCGCCCTTGTCGTTGGCGAAGCGCGCGGCGACAAAGAGGTGGTCGGAGAGGCGGTTCACATAACGGATCGCCGCCGGGTTCACCGGCTCGGCGCCCGCCAGTTCCACGATCAGCCGCTCCGCCCGTCGCACCACGGTGCGCGCGAGATGCAGATGCGCGGCGGCGGGCGAACCACCCGGCAGGACGAATGAGTTGAGCGGCGAAAGCTCCGCGTTCATGGAATCGATCTCCACTTCCAGCCGCGCGACCTGCGCATCGTCCACACGCAGCCGCCCCTCGGCGCGCTTGGCGGTTTCGGGGACGCAGAGATCGGCGCCGAGATCGAACAGGTCATTCTGGATGCGGGCGAGCATCGCGTCGAGCGCGCCTTCGGTCGTCAGCCGCGCCAGGCCGATGACGGCGTTGGCCTCGTCCACCGTGCCGAAACCGGCGATGCGCAAGGCGTATTTGGGCAGGCGCGTGCCGTCGCCCAGCGCGGTTTCGCCGCCATCGCCCGTCCTGGTGTAAATGCGGTTGAGGACCACCATATCGGCAGCCTAACCGGCGCGGCCCGGTTGCTCCAGAGGCCCTTGCGGCTATAGTCCCGCCCCGCGCCCCATCCAGGAACATGCCATGCCCGTAGACGCCCCGGAAATCATTGAAGTGGACGATACCCGCGTCGCCTGCGACGGGGGCGGCGGCGCGCTCGGCCATCCCAAGGTGTACCTGGAGATGGGCGACGAGGATTTCGTGGAATGCGGCTATTGCGACCGCCGCTTCGTGCTGCGCGCCGGAGCCCGCACCCATTGAGCAAGCCGGTCCAAAAAGGCGACCACCTCTATCTCGTCGACGGATCGGGCTATCTCTTCCGCGCCTATCACGCGCTGCCGCCCTTGAGCCGAAAATCCGACGGACTGCCCACCGGGGCGGTCTCCGGCTACTGCAACATGCTGTGGAAGCTCCTCGAAGACATGAAGGACGGCGATGCGCCGACGCATCTGGCCGTGATCTTCGACGCCGGTAAGCTCACCTTCCGCAACGAGATTTATCCCCTCTACAAGGCCCAGCGCCCCGATCCGCCGGACGACCTGATCCCGCAATTCCCACTGGTGCGTGATGCGACGCGGGCCTTCGGCGTTTCCTGCGTCGAGATGGCAGGCTACGAGGCGGACGATCTGATCGCGACCTATACGCGGCTAGCCCGCGAGAAGGGCGCGCGCGTCACCATCGTGTCGTCGGACAAGGACCTGATGCAGCTCGTCGAGGACGGCGTGGTGCAGCTTCTCGACACGATGAAGAACAAGCGGCTGGGCTCGGCCGAGGTGATGGAGCGCTTCGGCGTGCCGCCCTCCAAGGTGATCGAGGTCCAGGCGCTGGCGGGCGATTCCACCGACAATGTGCCCGGCGTGCGCGGCATCGGCGTGAAGACCGCGGCCGAACTGATCAATGCCTATGGCGATCTGGAAACGCTTCTGAGCAAGGCCGGCGAGATCAAGCAGCCCAAGCGGCGCGAGGCGCTGATCGAGCATGCGGAACTGGCGCGGGTCTCCAAGCGGCTTGTGACGCTCGACGCCGCCGTGCCGATCACCGAAGAACTGGCCGAATTCCACGCGCGCGAGCCGGACGGCACCGTGCTGATCGGCTTCCTCAAGGCGATGGAATTCAATTCGCTGACGCGCCGCGCCGCTTCGCATTACGGGATCGACGATCCGGACAGCATTGCGAGCGCCGCCGACCCTGCCGAGAAGGCGTTGCCCGCGCCGGGGAAGACTTCCGCGGCTAGCGCGCCCGTGGCGCCAGACAGCAAAGGTGGCCTCGGCGCGGTGACGGATCGCGGCGCATTGCTCAAGCCCATCGACCATGACGCCTATGAGACCGTCACCACATTGGAGCGCCTGCATCGCTGGATCGCGCGGGCGCGGGAGACCGGCAAGGTCGCGGTCGATACCGAGACGACGTCGCTCGATGCGATGCAGGCGGGGCTGTGCGGCGTGAGCCTTGCCGTCGCGCCGAACGAGGCCTGCTATATTCCGTGCGGCCATCGCGCGGCGGACGGGCTGGATCTGGCCAACGCGGCGACGATCACGCAGCTGCCGGAGGTGGAGGTTCTGAAACATCTGAAGCCGCTGCTGGAAGATTCGGGCGTGCTGAAGATCGCGCAGAACATGAAATACGATTACCTGATGTTCGCCCAGCGCGGCATTCATGTAACGCCGTTCGACGACACGATGCTGATGTCGTTCGTGCTGGAATCGGTGCTGCACGGCCACGGCATGGACGAATTGTCGGAGCTGCACCTCTCCCACAAGCCGATCTCGTTCGCCGAAGTCGCCGGCAAGGGCAAGGAGAAAACCACCTTCGACTGCGTGCCGGTGAAGGAAGCGACGCGCTATTCCGCCGAGGACGCCGACGTCACCTTCCGGCTGCACGCGCTGCTCAAGCCGCAACTGGCGGCCGAAGGCAAAGTCACCGTCTATGAGACGCTGGAGCGGCCGCTGGTGCCGGTGCTGGTGCAGATGGAGCGGAACGGCATCGCCATCGATTCCGATTTCCTGCGCAAGCTCTCCAACGATTTCGCCAAGGCGCAGGCGGTGCTCGAAGCCGAAATCCACAAGGAGGCGGGCGGCACGTTCAATATCGGCTCGCCCAAGCAGCTCGGCGATTTCTTCTTCGGAACGCTGGAACTGCCCGGCGGGCGCAAGACCAAGACCGGCGCGTGGTCCACCGATGTGGACGTGCTGGAGGAATTGGCGGCGCAGGGCCATTCCATCGCGACCAAGGTTCTGTCGTGGCGCCAGCTCGCCAAATTGCGCGGCACCTATACCGAGGCGCTGCCCACTTACGTGAACCCGGTCACCCACCGCGTGCACACCTCCTTCGCGATGGCGGCGGCGTCGACGGGGCGGCTGGCCTCCACCGATCCCAATATCCAGAACATCCCGATCCGCACCGAAGAAGGCCGCCGCATTCGCCGCGCCTTCATCGCAGCCCCAGGCTCCAAGCTGATCAGCGCCGATTACAGCCAGATCGAATTGCGCCTGCTCGCCCATATCGCCGACATCCCGCAATTGAAGAAGGCCTTCGCGGACGGGATCGACATTCACGCGCTGACCGCGTCGGAGATATTCGGCGTACCGGTGAAGGACATGCCGTCTGAAATCCGCCGCCGCGCCAAGGCGATCAATTTCGGCATCGTCTACGGCATCTCCGCCTTCGGCCTCGCCAACCAATTGAGCATCCCGCGCAACGAAGCGGACGACTACATCAAGAAATATTTCCAGCGCTTCCCCGGCATCCGCGACTACATGGAAGCGACCAAGGAATACGCGCGCGAGCACGGCTATGTGGAAACGCTGTTCGGCCGGCGCGTGCACATCCGGGAAATCCGCTCGTCCAACCAGGGCCATCGCGGCGGCGCCGAGCGCGCGGCCATCAACGCGCCGATCCAGGGCACAGCCGCCGACGTCATCCGCCGCGCCATGATCCGCATGCCGGATGCGCTCGCCGCCAAGAAGCTGAAGACCAAGATGCTGCTCCAGGTTCACGACGAACTGGTCTTCGAAGCGCCCGACAAGGAAGTGGACGCCGCGAGCAAGATCGCCAAATCGATCATGGAAGCCGCCGCCCTGCCCGCGCTGACCCTCACCGTCCCCCTCACCGTCGAAGCCCGCGCGGCGCAGAACTGGGACGAGGCGCATTGAACATCACGCCGCGATGGTCTTGAGGCCGGTCTCGGGCGTGATGCCGATTTTTTGCAGGGTCAGGACCAGTTCGGCGGTGGCTTCTTCGACGTTGCGGGGTTGGGCGCCGCGGGAGGCGTGGGCGACATAGCCGGTCAGGAAGCCGGGCTGGCCGATCTGGCGCAGGACCAAGGCGCGGGCGCGCGCGGCAAGGCGGCCTTCGGTGAGGATGCCGCCGGTGGACAGGCGCAGGATCGCGATCGTCTTGTCGACATGGGTCGCGGATTTGGCTTCGATCCCATCCAATATCCTGGCGCGGCTTTCGGCTTCGCAGGCGGCGCTGTCGAGCGCTGCGGCGATCTCCTGCTTGGGAATGTCCTGGAAGCCCGAGCGTAGCACGCGCGCCTGCAATTGTGCGAGCTTGTGCAGCCGCTCCACCACGCTCGATTTGGTGAACAGGAAATGCGTCTCGAAGGCGGGCGACGCGATCAGCGGCAATGCGAACGCGGCGAGTTGACGCTTGTTTTCCGCGCCGATGATGTTCTCCTCGATGAGCAGAAGGCGTTCGAGCTTCTCGTCCGGCGCGGCGGCTTCGGCGAGATGCGCGTTCACCGATTCCAGCGTGACGAGGCGCTTGGAGCGCAGGGTGAAGGCCGCGATCAGGTCTTCGTGGCTGAGATATTTTCCCTGGCCGAGCACAAGCTTGTTGGCGATGCGGCGCAGTGTCTTCAGCTCATCCACGAGCGATTTCGGACACAGGCTGCGCACGCTTTTCAGTTCCGCCATGATACGGCCCGCGATGGCGGTGCGCGCGGCGGGCAATTCGTCGGCGGCGAAATGGCGGATCAGGGTGGCGAGGCCGGTGCCGCCGGTGGGTGGATTCTTGGCCAGGAACAATTCGACCAGCGTATCCAGCGCCGCGCCCAGATTCTCGCTCTCGCCGATCAATTCGTGCAATGCCGCCGCGCCGCCGAGGATCTCGGCGATGATGGATTCCACCGACGACGCGAGCAGAGCCTGGCCCGCACCGACGTCCGGCAGCTCCGACAAAATCTCCAGCAGCCCGAGCAGTTTCTCGTCCCAGCTTTTCGCTGGCACGAGATAGCGCGCGATGCTGCCGTTGAGGCGATAGGCGCCGTCGGACTCATTGGCCAGCTTCTCCGCCAGCGCGCCGAAGCCGCCCGGCTTCGCGGCCGGGAAATAGTCGCGCTTGGCATCGCGCAACACGCGGTTGATCGCCTTGGTCGCAAGCTCGTTGAGGTTCTTGACGATCTGCTGGACCGGCGTGGTGGTGTTCGCCGCCTGCGCCACGGCGACTTTCTGGATCGCGTGCTGGTAGAGCGTGCCGGTCGCCTCGAATTTCTCCAGCGCGTCGGCGCGGTGGATCAGCTCGGTCACGGTGATCTTCTGGCGCGCGAGAAATTCGCCGATCAGCCGCGCGATGGTGGCGCGGGCGTGATACGAATACAGATCGCCCGGCTTGAAACAGGGCAGGGCGTGCGGCACGTCTTCCTGCGCCGGATCGGATTTGTGCTTGCCCGCGCCGTCTTCGAAGATCTTGAGCGAAAGATAGTCGCCGGTGTTGCCATTATAGGTTTCCTTCACGACCTTGACGCCGGTCGCCTGGCCGTCGGCCATCAGCTGTTCGGCCTGGGCGAGCGCCGCCGTGCGATCGGACGAGACGTCGTGCATCGTCCAGCCGCCCTTGGAGCCCTTGCGGCTGAAGATCTCGTAATGGACTTCGTGTTGCGACACGCGGGCGCTCCGGCGGATTTCGCGAAGTTTGCGCCGGCCGGTTTAATCCGCGGTTAAGCCTAGGATGCCGGGCGCCTCGCCGCACAGCGCGCAGTCTTTGTCCGGCCGCACGCGGACAGTGCGGAACCGTGTGGCGAGGGCCTCATAGATCAGCAATTTGCCCGCGAGGCTTTCGCCGATGCCGGTAATCTCTTTTAACACTTCCAGCGCCTGCAACGTGCCCATGACGCCCGCGGCGGCGCCGAGGACGCCGGTCTCCGAGCAGGATGGCGCGGCGCCGGGCGGCGGCGGCGCGGGGAAAAGGCAGCGATAGCAGGGATACGCGCCCGACTTGTCGTGCGCCTTGTAGGTGGCTAACTGCCCGTCGAATTCGGTGACGGCGGCGGAGACCAGGGTCTTCTTCGCGAAGAAACAGGCATCGTTGAGCAGGAAGCGCGTCGCGAAATTGTCCGACCCGTCGGCGACTATGTCGTAGCGCCCGATCAGGTCCAGCGCGTTCTGCGCCGTGAGCCGGACGGGATGGGCCTCGACCACGACATGGGGATTGATCGCCGCGGCAGCGCGAGCGGCGGAGCCCGCCTTGGGCTGGCCGACATCGTCCGTGCGGTGGGCGATCTGGCGCTGGAGGTTGGAGAGGGCGACCCGGTCGTCATCCACGATTCCGATAGTCCCCACCCCCGCCGCGGCCAGATAGAGGATCACGGGGCTGCCTAGGCCACCGGCCCCCACAACCAAAACCCGGGCGGCCTTGAGTTTGGCCTGGCCCACGCCGCCGACCTCCCGCAGCACGATGTGGCGGGCGTAGCGTTCGAGCTCGGAGTCGGAAAGTGCCATGATTTCCGTATGTTAGCCTGTTTTTCGCCCGCGTTCGGCCTTGGCGGGTCCGGCGCGGCAATTGGTCTTTAACATAGCTACCGGCTTTGCTTGCCTTTTTGGCCCCGGGGTTTAGGTGGTTCCGGCTGAACGCCCGAAAGGGTATTCTCCCGCTATAACAAGACACCCGGCGCCCTTCAGAGGCGAACCGGTCTGGGGTCTTTACGAGGAGCTTCCATGTCTGAGCAAAAAGCCGGCGCGACGGGCCTTGAGAAACAGGGCTTCCGCAATCTCAAAGCGGTCCATGCCAATTTGCCGGTGCCGGCGCTTTACGAAGAGGCGATCGCGCGCCGCGAGGGCCATGTCGCGATGAACGGCCCGTTCGTGGTGCTCACCGGCCAGCACACCGGCCGCTCGGCCACCGACAAGTTCGTGGTGCGCGACGCCGCCAGCGAAGCCCAGGTGTGGTGGGACAACAACAAGCCCATGACGCCTGCGCATTTCGACGCCCTCTATGCCGACATGATGACCTTCGCGGAAGGCCGCGAGCTGTTCTCCAAGGACCTGTTCGGCGGCGCCGACCTGCAATACCGCCTGCCGGTGCGCATCGTCACCGAATATGCCTGGCACTCGCTCTTCGTGCACCAGCTTCTCATCCGCCCGACGGCGGAGCAGCTGAAGGATTTTGCGCCCGAGTTCACGATCATCGACCTGCCGAATTTCGAGGCCGATCCCGCCAGGCATGGCTGCGCCACCAAGACGGTGATCGCCGTCAACTTCACCAAGAAGATGGTCCTGATCGGCGGCACGTCATACGCCGGCGAGATGAAGAAATCGGTCTTCACGATCATGAACTATCTGCTGCCGCCCAAGCGCGTGATGTCGATGCATTGCTCGGCCAACGTGGGCAAGGACGGCACGGCTGCGATCTTCTTCGGCCTCTCGGGCACCGGCAAGACGACACTCTCGGCCGACGCGTCGCGCACCCTGATCGGCGATGACGAGCACGGCTGGAGCGAGCACGGCGTCTTCAACATCGAAGGCGGCTGCTATGCCAAGGTCATCAAGCTCTCGAAGGAAGCCGAACCGGAAATCTATTCGACGACGCAGCGCTTTGGCACCGTGCTCGAAAACGTGGTGATGGACCCCAAGACCCGCACGCTCGACCTCGACAGCGCGCACTATGCGGAAAACACCCGCGCCGCCTATCCGATCGATTTCATCCCGAACGCGAGCGACACGGGCCGCGCCGGACACCCGAAAAACGTCATCATGCTGACAGCCGATGCGTTCGGTGTGTTGCCGCCGATCTCGCGGCTGACGCCGAGCCAGGCGATGTATCATTTCCTCTCCGGCTTCACCGCGAAAGTGGCGGGCACCGAAAAGGGCTTGGGCAAGGAACCGCAGCCGACATTCTCCACCTGCTTCGGCGCCCCGTTCATGCCGCGCCATCCGACCGAATACGGCAATTTGCTGCGCGACCTGATCGCAACACATCAGGCCGATTGCTGGCTGGTCAACACCGGCTGGACCGGCGGCGCGTTCGGCACCGGCAGCCGCATGCCGATCAAGGCGACGCGCGCACTCCTCGCCGCGGCGCTCGACGGCAGCCTCGCCAACGCCGAGATGCGCATCGACCCGCACTTCAAATTCCGCGTGCCGGTCGCCGTGCCGGGCGTGGATGCCAAGATTCTCAACCCGCGCGACACCTGGGCTGACAAGGCCGCCTACGACACCCAGGCCAGGAAGCTCGTCGGCATGTTCCGCGACAACTTCAAGAAATTCGAAGCCCATGTCGGCAAGGACGTTCTGGAAGCCGCCCCGATGCTGGCGGAGGCGGCGGAGTAGTTTCAAGCTCCGAAAAGAAAACGAAACCATCGCCGAGGAGGCCGTTGATCGCGTGCCCCACGTGCTTTGATGAATGCCTCCGCATGGCTGAGAGCATCAGGTACTTACGCGCGCCGGTACACCCACACCCGCGCCGGCGGCAGGTTCATCAGGATGAGGGCGGCGCGCTTGACCGTGGTGCCGGCAGGCGCGGGGATCGGCGGTTTGGTGCCGTAGGAGAACTGGATATAGGGCGCGCCGGGCTTGAGCTTGGCGAGCGCGCCTTCGATCAGCGCGTGCCGGCGCGCGACGGGATGATTGAGCAGCGGCAGGCCGGACACGATGGCCGCGAAAGCTTCGCCATCGCCATTGCCCAGAGTGCGCTTCAGATCGAATGCGTCGCCCTGGACGACATGCACGCCGGGGAAACGCTCCGTCACCATCCTGGCGAAATCGGGATCGTACTCGATGGCCGTGATGCGCCCGGGCGCGATGCCGCGCTCGATCAGCGCCTCGGTCACCACGCCCGTGCCGGGGCCGAGTTCCAACACCGGTCCCGGCACTTTGGGATCGACCTGCTGGGCAATGGCGCGGGCGAGCGCGGGACTGGAGGGCGCGATGGCGCCGACATTCTTGGGACGGGCGATCAGGCCCTTGAGGAAGTGGAGATGCTCGGCGGCGGAATTGCTGGCCATGGCCTGTCCTATCAAATTTGCCGCTGCATTGCAGCTACCACATTTGCGCGATTGATCCACCCCGCCATGCTGGGAACGCACGAAACGCTCTGGAGGCTTCCCCACGACCCGCCAATTGGACCGCGCAGCCGAGTTCCGTGCCCCACGCGGCCCGGGGCAGTTGCCGGTGATGATGCTGGACGAGGGAAAATACGACGCGATCTTCGCGTCGGCAGGGATTGCCCAGAGTTCAACAAGATGTTTGGTGGTTAGAGCACCCCGCATCAGTTCGCGGTGCGGTTCCAGAATTCCTTGACCTTGGCGAAGAAGCCTTCCGACTCCGGCTGGCAGCCGGGCGCGCTTTCGGTTTCGAACTGCTTGAGCAATTCTTTTTGCTTCTTGGTCAGCTTGATCGGTGTCTCGACCGTCAGCCCCACGTAGAGATCGCCCGACATGCCGCCGCCGCGAAGGACCGGCATGCCCTTGCCGCGCAGGCGGAACTGGCGGCCGTTCTGCGCGCCCTCGGGGATCGTGACCTTGACGCGGCCGCCATCGGGCGTGGGCACTTCGATCACACCGCCGAGCGAGGCCGTCACGAACGAGACGGGCGCGCGGCAATAAAGGTCGTGGCCTTCGCGCTGGAAGATCGGATGCGCCGTGACCGAAACGAAGATGTAAAGATCGCCGGACGGGCCTCCGTTCATTCCGGCCTGGCCTTCGCCGGTGAGGCGGATGCGCGTGCCTTCCTCGACGCCAGGCGGAATGTCGACGGCGAGCGTGCGTTCCTTCTGCACGGTGCCCGCGCCGCGGCAGATCTTGCACGGGCTCTTGATGATGCGGCCCTGGCCGCGGCAGCTGGGGCAGGTGCGTTCGATGGTGAAGAAGCCCTGCTGCGCGCGCACCTTGCCGATGCCCGAACAGGTGGGGCATTGCTCGGCCTTGGTGCCGGGCTCCGCGCCCGAACCGGCGCAGCCTTCGCAGGCCACGGCCGTCGGCACCTTGATCTGCGCGGCGCGGCCGCTGAACGCTTCTTCCAGTGAGATTTCGAGATTGAAGCGCAGGTCCTGCCCGCGGTTCTGGCGGCGCGCCTTGCGGCCGCCGGTGAACTCGCCGAACAGGTCGTCGAAGATGTCGGTGAAACTGGAGGTGAAATCGAATGGGCTGCCGCCGCCGCGTCCGCCCTGGCCCTGCTCGAAGGCGGCGTGGCCGAAGCGATCGTAGGCCGCGCGCTTCTGGTCGTCCTTTAGAACCTCGTAGGCTTCGCTGACTTCCTTGAAGCGGACTTCGGCGGTGGAATCGCCGTGATTGGCGTCGGGGTGATGCTCCTTCGCCTGCTTGCGATAGGCGCCCTTGATGATCTCGACCGTCGCCGTGCGCTCGACACCCAGAACGTCGTAATAGCACCGTTTGGTCATTCGCATCGCCGCTTAAACGGAAGCCCGCATCTCTTCAGAGAGATGCGGGCCGCCAGTTCGTTCTTCAAGATCTACGCATGGATGTGTCGCCCCGGACAATTCGCGCCGCTTACGCAGCGCCCTTCTTGTCTTCGTCGACTTCCGAGAACTCGGCGTCCACCACGTTCTCGTCCTTGGGAGCCGCGCCATCGGCGCCGGGAGCGCCTTCGCCTTGTGCCTGCTGCGCCTTGTACATCGCCTCGCCCAGCTTCATCGAAGCCTGCGCCAGTGTTTCGGTCTTGGCCTTGATGTCGTCCGGATCGTCGGCCTTGATCGCTTCCTTGAGCGAGGCCAGCGCGTTCTCGATCGCGGTGCGCTCTTCGGCGCCGACCTTGTCGCCGTGCTCGCCGAGCGCCTTCTCGGTCGTGTGGATCAGCGCGTCGGCATGGTTCTTGGCTTCGGCGCCTTCCTTGCGCTTCTTGTCCTCGGTCGCGTGGGCTTCGGCTTCCTTCACCATCTTGTTGATGTCGGCTTCCGACAGGCCACCGCTCGCCTGGATGCGGATCTGCTGTTCCTTGTTGGTCGCCTTGTCCTTCGCCGTGACGTTGACGATGCCGTTGGCGTCGATGTCGAAAGTCACTTCGACTTGCGGCACGCCGCGCGGCGCCGGCGGCAACCCGACGAGATCGAACTGGCCGAGGATCTTGTTGTCCGCCGCCATTTCGCGCTCGCCCTGGAAGACGCGGATAGTCACGGCCGTCTGATTGTCTTCAGCGGTCGAGAACACCTGGCTCTTCTTGGTCGGGATCGTGGTGTTGCGCTCGATCAGGCGCGTGAACACACCGCCGAGGGTTTCGATGCCCAGCGACAGGGGCGTCACGTCGAGAAGGTTTGGCTCTTCTTGGTCGGGATCGTGGTGTAGCGCTCGATGAGGCGCGTGAACACGCCGCCGAGTGTCTCGATACCGAGAGACAACGGCGTGACGTCCAACAGAAGAACGTCCTTCACTTCGCCCTTGAGCACGCCGGCCTGGATCGCGGCGCCCAACGCCACGACTTCATCGGGGTTGACGCCCTTGTGCGGCTCCTTGCCGAACAATTGCTTCACGACTTCCTGGACCTTGGGCATGCGCGTCATGCCGCCGACGAGGATCACTTCGTCGATCTGGCTGGCGGAAACGCCGGCATCCTTCAGCGCCTGCTTCACCGGCGCGATGGTCTTCTGGATCAGGTCGTCGACCAGCGCTTCGAGTTTGGCGCGCGTGATCTTCATCGTCAGATGCTTGGGGCCCGAGGCGTCCGCTGTGATGAACGGCAGGTTCACTTCCGTCGCCACCGCGCTCGACAATTCGATCTTGGCTTTTTCGGCCGCTTCCTTCAGGCGCTGAAGC
Source organism: Rhizomicrobium sp. (assembly GCA_036268825.1). GTDB lineage: Bacteria > Pseudomonadota > Alphaproteobacteria > Micropepsales > Micropepsaceae > Rhizomicrobium. Next base: position 36,530 of record DATATK010000052.1, read on the forward strand.
GCCAGACGGTCGCCGCGCAGGTCGATGCCGGATTCCTTTTTGAACTCGTCGGCGAGATAGCCCACGATGCGCATGTCGAAATCCTCGCCGCCGAGGAAGGTGTCGCCGTTGGTGGACTTCACCTCGAACACGCCGTCGCCGATCTCCAGCACCGACACGTCGAACGTGCCGCCGCCAAGGTCATAGACCGCGATGGTGCCGGAGCCCTTCTTGTCCATGCCGTAGGCGAGCGCGGCCGCGGTCGGCTCGTTGATGATGCGCAGGACTTCGAGGCCCGCGATCTTGCCGGCGTCTTTGGTCGCCTGGCGCTGGGCGTCGTTGAAATAGGCCGGGACGGTGATCACCGCCTGGGTGATCTTCTCGCCGAGATGGGCCTCGGCGGTTTCCTTCATCTTCTGCAGGATGAAGCCGGAGACTTCCGACGGCGAATAGCGCTTGGCATCGCGCCCCGCCACCCAGGCATCACCATTGTCTGCCTTGACGATCTTGTACGGGACCATGCCGATGTCCTTCTGGGTCATCGGATCGTCGAACCGGCGGCCGATCAGCCGCTTGATCGCGAAATAGGTGAATTCCGGATTGGTGACGGCTTGCCGCTTGGCGGCCTGCCCGACGAGGCGCTCGCCATCGGCGGAAAACGCCACGATGGAGGGGGTGGTGCGCCCGCCTTCCGAATTCTCGATGACCTTGGGGGCAGCGCCCTCCATGACGGCGACGCACGAGTTCGTCGTGCCCAGGTCGATGCCGATCACTTTAGCCATGTGTTCTTCCTCTTCTCGGCGGACGGGTTCTGGCCTCAAACACGAGCGCCTTCCGGCCCATCCCCATTGATTCAATTGACAAAACCGGCGCGGAGCCAAAGCCCAGCCGATCCTGGGGGGTATATAGGGAGGGGGCGTTAAGGGTGCAAGGCGAAGTTCGGACGGTAAAAGCCCCAAAAGCCACAGAAATCCACGTTTCCTGGCCCGCTCTACTTGACGGCTTCCCTCGCAGCCCCTCTCCTTCGCATATGCAGCAGGGGATGCAGGCAAGGGATGGGGACGTGGCGCAGCTGGGCGCGCCGTATTCCCGCTATGCGCTGGGCGCTGCTTACGACGAGATGTTCGGGCGGGACGGCGTGGCGCGTCCCCATTACGCGGCGCTCGACGCGCGGCTGAAGACCTTGTCGCTGGACGAGCTGGCGCGGCGGCAGCAGGCTTGCGAACAGTCGTTCCTGCACCAGGGCATCACCTTCACCGTCTATTCGGACGCGCAGGCGACCGAGCGGATCATCCCGACCGACCTTTTGCCGCGCATCGTGACCGCGGCCGAATGGGAGCGCGTCGAGCGCGGGCTGAAGCAGCGCATCATGGCGCTCAACCTGTTCCTGCGCGACATCTATGCCGAGGGGCGCGTGCTCAAGGACGGGATCGTGCCGCGCGGCATGGTGCTGGGCTCCAAGCATTATCGCCGCGAGATGCGCGGCCTGCCGGTGCCGCACGGCTCCTATGTGAATGTCTGCGGCACAGACCTGGTGCGCAACGAGGCTGGCGCCTTCGTGGTGCTGGAGGACAATCTGCGGGTGCCGTCGGGCGTCTCCTACATGCTGGCGAACCGCGACGTGGTGCGGCGCGCATTCCCCAACCTGTTCCGCGCCGCGCGCGTCCGGCCGATCGAGCATTATCCCGGCGAGCTGCTCGCGACGCTCAAATCGCTGGCGCCGTTCCAGGAAGACGTGTCGATCGCGGTGCTCACGCCCGGCGTGTTCAACTCCGCCTTCTTCGAGCATGCATTCCTGGCGCGGCAGATGGGCGTGGAGCTGGTCGAGGGGCGCGATCTTCTGGTCAACGACAACGTCGTCTATGCGCGCACCACCAGCGGGCTCAAGCGCATCGACGTGATCTATCGCCGCATCGACGACGACTTCATCGATCCGCTCATCTTCCGCGAGGATTCCGCGCTCGGCGTGCCCGGCCTGTTCAACGCCTATCGCGCCGGCAATGTCGTGCTCGCCAATGCGCTGGGCACGGGCGTGGCGGACGACAAGGCGGTCTACGCCTATGTGCCGCGGCTGATCCGCTATTATCTCTCCGAAGAACCGATCCTCGACAATGTCGAGACCTTCCTGTGCCGCGAGCCGAAGTCGCTCGGTTATGTGCTCGCCAATCTCGACAAGCTTGTGGTGAAGGCGGTGGGCGAGTCGGGCGGTTATGGCATGCTCGTCGGCCCACACGCGTCGCAGAAGGAACGCGACGAGTTCGCGCAGAAACTGAAATCGGATCCGGAGAATTATATTGCCCAACCCACGATCCAGCTTTCCACCGCGCCGACCTTCGTCTCGGACGGGGTGGAGGCGCGGCATGTGGATCTGCGGCCGTTCATCCTGCACGGCGAGGAGACGCGCATCGTGCCCGGCGGGCTGACGCGCGTCGCGCTCAAGAAGGGCAGCCTGGTGGTGAATTCGAGCCAGGGCGGCGGATCGAAAGACACCTGGGTGTTGAGCAGCTGACATGTTGGCACGCGTCGCGGACTCTTTGTATTGGATGGCGCGCTATATCGAGCGCGCGGAGCACACCACGCGGCTCGCCGCGGTGAATCTCGAATCCATGATCGAGCAATCGCCGGAAGACGCGGAGGCGAGCTGGTCGCGCGTGGTCGCCGCCTTGACCGGCAAGGAAGCGGCGACGACGGACGCGTTCGCGGTGACGCAGACGCTCGCTTTCGACAAGCACAATCCGTCCTCGCTCGTCAGTTCGCTTGGCGCGGCGCGCGACAATGCGCGGCAGGTGCGTGAGCAGCTCTCGACCGAAGTGTGGGAACATCTGAACCGGCTTTACCTGGGCACGCAGGGCGAGACCATCCAGTCGATCTGGGTGCATCAGCCGGCTTTGTTCTTCCGCCAGACGCTCGAAGATTTGTTCACGCTCGGCGGCGTGACCTACACAACGTTGCGGCACGGCGAGGGCTGGCACTTCCTGGAGCTCGGCCGCCATATCGAGCGCGCCCAGTTGATCAGCCGGCTGCTCGACATCCATTTCGGCGTGGTGGCGCCGGGCTTTGCCAATCCGCCGCCGGCGCCCAAACATTTCGACTGGCTGGTGCTGCTCAAGTTCTGCACGGCGTTCGAGCCCTATTGCAAAGAATACACTGCGGACCTCAAGCCCGAGCGCATCGCGCAATTCCTGCTGTTCGATTCGGAGTTTCCCCATTCGGTGCGTTTCTCCGTCGATCGCATCGTCGAGGCGCTGGCGCATGTCGCGCCCGGCGCGCCGCCGCAACGCCGGGCTGCGTGCGAGCGGCTGGCGGGGCGGCTGAAAGCCTCGGTGGACTTCGGACAGATCGACGAATTGACCGGCGGCTCGATCGACGCGTTCCTGGTCAACATCACCCGGCAATGCGAGCAGATCCACGAAGCGGTCTATGCGTCGTACATCGCATACGACGCGGAAACGGTGTTGTAATGCACTATTCCATCCGCCACATCACCCGCTTCCGCTACGACTCGCCGGTGCGCGAGAGCGTGATGGAGCTGCGCATGCAGCCGCGTTCGGAAGGCCGCCAGGCGCTGCGCAGTTTCCAGATCGCCACCAATCCGCGCGCGCAGCTTTATGCCTACACCGATCATCTCGGCAACGCGGTCTATCATTTCAACGTGCTGCGCGTGCATTCCGAGCTTCGCATCGAGACCCAGTCGGTGGTCGAGATGTCATCGGACGCCCAGCTTCCCGCCGCCGCCGATGCGCTGGAATGGGACCGCTACAACGCGCTCAATCTTTCCGCCGAGCAGTTCGATCTGCTGGAACCGTCCAAATTCGCGCATATGTCGCCGGCTCTGGCCGCGTTCCTGGAGGCGCACGCGCTGTCCGAGGCGAAGGGCGATCCGCTCACCGCGCTCAAGGAGCTCAACACCGCGATCTATGACAGCTTCGCGTATGAATCCGGCATCACCGAGGTGCACTCTCCCATTGAGGATGCGCTCGCGGCCGGACGCGGCGTCTGCCAGGACTTTGCGCATATCATGATCGCGTCTGCACGGAACTGGGGAATCCCGGCGCGTTATGTTTCGGGTTATCTCTACCATCACGACAAGGGGCACGACCGTTCGGACGATGACGCGACCCATGCCTGGGTCGAGGCGTGGCTGCCGAGCATGGGCTGGATCGGCTTCGATCCAACCAACGATATCCTGGCGGGCGAGCGCCACATCCGCGTCGCAGTGGGACGCGACTATGCCGACGTGCCGCCGACGCGCGGAACCTTCAAGGGCGGCGCGGAATCCGAGCTTGCGATCTCTGTGTCGGTGCAGCCGACCCAGGCGCCGATCCGCCACGAGGAATTCCTGCGCGTCGCCCGCCCGATCAAGCCCGGCTCCGAACCGCCGACGCGGGCGGAACAGTTCTATCACCAGCAACAGCAGCAGCAGTGAGCGATCAATCGGCTGCCATGGCGAGACCGACGATCACAAACCGGCCACCGTCCCAATCCCAATATATCTCATACCAATCGTCGAAATCGTCGCTGTAACGCACGATCATCTCGTAGCTCGCGACCCGGCCAGCGGCGCGCGAATCGGCATCGATCGTCCCACTGACGGTGGTCATGTCCAGCGTTCGCTTCTTCAAGTCATCCTTTAATGTGCCGATCCAGTTCCTCTCGTCGGCGGGGACATGTTCGGTCAGTGCATCCAATCGTGAAGGGTCTGCTTTGATCGAGCGCCACCGCCGCAGCAATTCGAGGAACACGCCCTCCGGCATGTTATCGGCAAGATAATAGGCACTGTCCTTCGGGTCCGGGCATTGCGCCGGCGTGGGCGGCGGCAAAATTTCGATTTGCGGTTCCGAATTGTCCAGCGGATCGTCTGGCGGCCGGACGATGCGACCGGATGCGTCCTGCTTGAGCGTGATGTGGTGCTCACGGATGGTGCATACGCCCAAGCTGTCCTTGCGCGGCGCGTCGTAGAGCGTGTTCATAACCGGGGGCCCGCCGCTAATACCGCAGACTTCCAGTACGCCCCCGTTGGAGCCGGCGATCCCAACGGCTTTCAGGTCGTGAACCCAGGTGCAGGTGCGCTGCAGATTCGGATCGGCATGCGCGGACCATGCGGCCGTCACCGCCAATACAAATGCGATCTGCGCAGACATCCCCATGGGGGACAGTAGAGTACGCAATTCGACAGAATTAAGACAGCTTTGCTGCCCGCCTGCGCCGTAGCTTCGGCGATCAATGCCTACTCCGCGGCCAACAGCGCGCTCGGCGTCGTCAGCGATTTGCCGCCGTTGAGGGTCATCAGATATTTGATGCCTTCCTCGGCGATGTCGTCGCCGATCATGCGGTCGCCTTCGGCGTGGAGTTCGGCCATGTCGACGAAGGCGGCGCACTGGCCGCGCGTGCGATCGGTGATGATGCCGGCTTTCAGCAGGGTCTTGATCAGCACGCGGAAGATGTTGGTTGCCTCGCGCATGCGATTGCGGATCGAGGTATCGGAGAACGCTTCCATCATCGCGCCCTGCGCCCAGACCGGATCGATGCCGAAGGCTTCGTACTGCTTCTTCTTCTGGTCGGGCGAGCCGAGATTGCGCAGCAGGCCGATAAAGACCTGCGCCGCCCAATCCTCGACCTTGTTGCGCTCTTCCTCAGACAATTTGGGGATCGTGCGGTCGGCCCAGATCTTCCCGAATTTGTGGTGGAACGCTTCGTCCGTCATCACCAGTTGGCAGAGGCGCTTGAGCAGCGGGTCTTCGGCGTAGGTATAGAAGCTCGCGAAGGCGCCCATGGCGAGGCCTTCGACGATCATCTGCATGCCGACGAGCTTCTTCCACACCAGCGGCGAGCCGACCATGTCGATCAGCAGATCGCCGAGCACCGAACCGATCCGGTTGGGCGCGCCCCAGCGAACCTGGATATATTTCGCGACGGCCGTGACGTGGCGGGCTTCCTCGCGGGTCTGGTTGGCGGCGTATTCCTGCGCGCCCGGGTCTTTCAGGATGTGACAGAGCGAAGCCGACAGCGCGAGCGCGCCCTGCTCGCCGTGCAGGATGGACGAGATCGAGAACTTCACCGAATTGTTGACGAAGCGGATCTTCTGCTGCTCGTCCAATTTGTCGCCGATGGCCGTCTGCAATTCCAGACTCATCTTCGGCGGAATCAGATAGCGATTCTCGAGATCGAACGGTGCGTCGAAGTCGATATATTTCTTGTCCAGCGGGTCCCAGAAATGATCGTGGGTCGCGGAGATGATCTTGTCGAAGGCGGTGGAGCGCCGCCCGTAACGCTCGATATCGAGCATGGCGGGGAAATCGTTCGGATCAGCCGCGTCGTAAGCGGGATCCTTGGTGAGGTTGTTGTCCATCCGCCGCTCTCCTGTTCTACTCCGCCGCCAGCATCGACGGCATGATCATCTTACCGCCGTTGAGCTTGATCAGGTATTTGATGCCTTCCTCGGCGATGTCGTCGCCGACCATGCGGTCGCCTTCGGCATAGAGTTCGGCCATGTCGATGTAAGCCGCATAGACGCCGCGGGTGCGGTCGGTGATGATGCCGGCCTTGAGCAAGGTCTTCACGAGGACGCGGAAGATGTTGGTGCTCTGCGCCATCTCTTCGCGGATCACGACATCGGTGATCGCTTCCATGAACGCAGCCTGGCACCAGGCGGGGTCGAGGCCGACTTCGCGGTAGATCCATTCCTTCTGGTTCGGCGAGCCGAGATTGAACAGCAGCACCTGGAACACCTGGGCGGCCCAGTCCTCGATCAGTTCATGCTCGGACTTCGAAAGCTTGGGGATCGTGCGGTCGGCCCAGATCTTGCCGAATTTGTGGTGGAACGCTTCGTCCGTCATCACCAGTTGGCAGGTCTGGCGCAGCAAGGGATCGCGCGCTTCCTTGAACAAGGTGGCGAACGCGCCCATCGCGAGGCCTTCGATCAGCATCTGCATGCCGACGATCTTCTTCCACACCAGCGGCGAGGCGACGATGTCGTTGAGCAGGTCCCCAAGTGCGGGTCCTACCTGGACCGGCTTGCCCCAGCGCGCCTGGATGTAGCGTGTGAACGCGGTGACGTGGCGAGCCTCTTCGCGCGTCTGGTTGGCGGCGTATTCCTGGGCGCCGGGATCGCGCAATATGTGGCAGAGCGAGGCGGAGAGCGACAGCGCGCCCTGCTCGCCATGCAGGATCGACGACATGGTCCACAGCGTGTCGAGATTGGCGAGCTTGATCTTCTGGCCGTCGTCGAGCTTGTCGCCGATGGCGGTGCGCAGATCGCCGTTCAGCTCCGGATTGACGATGTATTCCTTCGTCGTGTCGAAGGGCAGCGAGAAGTCGATGTACTTCTTGTCGAGCGGATCCCAGAAATGGTCGTGGGTCGCGCTGATGATCTTGTCGAACGCGGTCGAGCGCTCGCCATAGCGGTTCACCTCCAGCATCGCCGGGAAATCGTGCGGATCGACAGCGTTGTAAGCGGGATCCTTCGTGATGTTTTCCATGGCAAGCCCTCGCTGGGAATTTCGCGACGAAAAGCTAGGCGCGGACCTGTTAACAAGCAAGTAAAAATGACGGGTGCGTCACGCATTTGAAATAAGCTTGCGCGGGGTTCATCCCCTCCAATTCCGCCTTCCATTTCCGCGTCTTCTGCCGATAGATTGACTGTGAGACGTGGGCGGGGATGTTTCCGCGCGTCCAGAGTGATCCATGAGAGCCGGGGCCAAGCCGATATCCGTTTGGGCGTTGCCGCTTGCCGTCCTGGTGGCGGCAGGCCTGGTGATGTTCGCCGATCCGGGCGGCTTGACCGAGCGGCTGCGCGGCCTGCAATTCGACGCCTACCAGACCCTCCAGCCCCGCCCTTACGAAGACGGCGCCACCAAGGTCCGGGTGCTGGACGCCGATCCAGCCGCCATGACCCAGTTCGGCCCCTGGCCCTGGTCCCGCCTGGCGCTCGCCAAACTGACCGACCAGCTCAAGATCGCCGGCGCCTCGACCGTCGTTTTCGCCTTCCCGCTGGACAATACCGACCCGGCCGCCCCTGGCCATTTGGCCGATCTGCTCCCGGCGGGCGACCCGGCGCGGGCCGCGCTGTCGGGCCTGCCCGTCCCCGACGCCCGCTTCGCCCAGTCGCTGGCGGGGATGAGCGGCGTGACCGGCTTCACATTGGGTGACACCGGCGACGCGGCGCCCAGGATCAAGTCGACCCTCGCCTTCGAAGGCGACGCCGAGGCGTTGCGCGCCGTGCCGGATTTCGCGTCCGCCTCCGCCGCGCCCACCGAGATCGGAGCCGCGAGCGCCGGACAGGGCGCGCTCAATATCATCCCCGACGTGGACGGCACCGTCCGCCGCATGCCGCTTGTGTTCCGGCTGGACGGCAGACCCGTGCCGGCACTGGACGCCGAAGTGCTGCGCCTCGCAGCCGGAACGGACCTGACCATCGCGGCCGCCGCGACGGGCATTCCCGGCGTCAGCGCGACCTCCGCGCTTTCGACGGCCAGCGCCGGCAAGTACGACGCGCCGCTGCTCGCCGACGGGACCATCGCGATCTATTTCTCGCGCGGCGATGCGGCGCGGCATATCGCGGCCTCGGCGCTCGACAAGCTTTCGCCCGGCGCGCTCGATCATGCCATCGTCATCCTGGCGCCGCCGGACGAGACGGTGATGACGCCGTTCGGCCGCCGCAACATCGCCGACGTGCATGCCGAGGCGCTCGAAAACATCCTGCTCGGCACGACGCTGAAGGAACCCAACGGCCGCTATCCCGGCCTCATCTTCCTGCTGGTGATGGGGATCGGCCTCGCCGTGCTGTTCCTGCGCGCCGGTGCGCGCTGGGCGGGCGCCTTGGCGCTGCTCACCATCGTCGGGCTCGAAGGCTTCACCTGGTTCCTGTTCTCGCGCGAACACATATTGCTCGATTCCACAAGCCCGGCCGCCGGATTGCTGCTGGTGTTCGTTGCGGGCTTCGGCGCGCGGCTGTGGGAGATCGCGCAGGCCCGCATCCATTTCCGCGAGATCTTCGCCGGCGCCTTGGGCGACGCCGCGATCGAGAAGATCGCGCACCAGCCGGAGCTTCTGAAACTTGGCGGCGAGGCGCGCATCGTGACGTGCCTGTCGTGCGGCATACGCGGCTATGCGCGCCTGTCGGATTCCTTCGCGGACGACGCGCCCGGTTTCGCCAAGCTGATCGGCAGCGCGGTCGCGCCGCTCGTCCAGGTCGCGCTCGCGAGCGGCGGAACGCTCGGACGCTTCGACGGCGAAAGCTTCACCGCCTATTGGAACGCGCCGCTCGACGATCCCGAACACGCGCTGCACGCTTGCGAAGCCGCCAACCGCATGATGCTCGCGCTCGCACAGACCAACGAGACGCTGGCGCAGGAGCGACGCTTCGACGGCACGGCGTTCGAAGCCATCGAAGTGGGCGTGGGCATCTCGACCGGCCGCGCGGTGGCGGGCGGCTTTGGCGCGCGCGGCGCCTACGCGGTGGCCGGCGACTGCATGGTGCTGGCCGACCGCATCCGCACGCTCTCCGCCCAATACGGCCCCGCCATCGTCGTGGGCGAGGACACGCGCAAGGCGGCCGAGCGCGGCTATGCCTTCCTCGAAGTCGACTACATCACCGCAGGGCCGCACGACCAGGCGGTGAAGCTCTATGCGATGCTGGGCAATCCGCTCGTCCGCGCCTCGCCGAAATTCCGCGCGCTGCAGACGTTCCACGATCACATCTTCCAGGCGATCCACGACCGGCAGTGGGAGAAGGCGCGCGGGCTGATCGAGCAATGCCGCAAACTCTCCGGCGCGAGCCAGAAACTCTACGACCTGCACCTGGCGCGCATCGACTATTTCGAAGACAACCCGCCGGGCGCCGACTGGGACGGCGCCTTCCGGCAGATTTTGAAGTAGCGCGATGACAGCGCCCGAAACCTATTTCCCGTCCGATTATCGCGAGGCGCGCGCCCGGTTCATCGAGGCGGCGGAGGCGAGCGATCTGGGCGTGACGACGCGGGTGCATCAGGGTGCGCTGGGGCCGGACGGCAAGCCTGTGTTCCTCGACACCGCGATGGCCGGACCGCGCGAGGCGAAATCCGCGCTGCTGCTGATCTCGGGCACGCATGGCGTGGAGGGCTATTTCGGCTCGGGCGCGCAGACGGGATTGCTGCGTGAAGGCATCGCGCGGCGCATGCCCAAGGGCGTGAAGCTGGTGATGCTCCATGCGCTGAACGCGTTCGGCTTCGCCTGGGACCGGCGGGTCAACGAGGACAATGCGGACATCAACCGCAATTTCGTCGATCACGCCCGTCCGCCGGCCAACGCCGCCTATGACAGCATCGCCGATGCGATTTCGCCGACAGACATTTCGCCGGAGACTATGAAGGCGGCCAACGCCCATTTGCGCGCCTACGCCAAGGCGCACGGCGATTTCGCGCTGCAGGAGGCGGTGAGCGCGGGGCAATACAGCCATCCGCGCGGCGTCTATTTCGGCGGCAACCGCGAGAGCTGGTCGGCCGCCATGCTGCGCGATGTGTTCCAGGAGGAATTGGCGGGCGTCGAGAATCTCGTCGTCGTCGATTTCCACACCGGGCTCGGCGATCCGGGCGCGGCCGAGATGATCAACGAAGACCTGCCGGGCACGCCGGCCTATGCGCGCGCCAAGCAGATGTGGGGCGACCGCGTGCGCTCCAGCGAGGCGGGCGAGTCGCTGTCGCCGCCGCTGCACGGCACGATCGACAAGGCGGTTTCCAAACTGCTCAAGGGCGGGCAACTGACCTTCGCCGCGCTCGAGGTCGGCACCGCGCCGGTGCGCGAGGTGTTCGACGCGCTGCGCCGGGACAACTGGCTGCACCTGAACGCCAAACCCGATCACCGCGACTGGAAGGCGATCAAACGCCAGATCCGCGACGCCTTCTATCCCGACACCGCGGAGTGGAAGCGCAAGGTCTGGGACCACGCCGCCGAGACCGTCGATGCCGCTTCGCGCGTCATCTCATAACAAATCCACTGGGGGACATATGAAACCGCTTCGTTCCGGACTGCTCGGCTGCGCCGCGCTCGCGCTCGCCGCCACGTTTGCTTTCGCCGATGCTCCGCCTCCCGGCCCCATGCCGCCGGTGGACAACCAGAAGCTCGCGCATGATATCTTCAAGGAGATCGTCGAAGTCCATTCGGTGCACGATGTCGGCACCAAGGGCGTCGCCGACATCCTGGTGCGCTACCTGAAAGCGGGCGGCTTCACGGACGCCGATATCCATGTCGTGCCGGAAGACAAATATCCGAACCAGGTGAACGTCGTCGTGCGCCTGAAGGGAAAAGGCAAAGGCAAGCCCGTGATGTGGATGGGCCATATGGACGTGGTCGAGGCGAAAGCCGAGGACTGGACCCTGCCGCCATTCCAGTTCACCGAGAAGGACGGCTATTTCTACGGCCGCGGCACATCGGACATGAAGGACGAGGACGCGGCGATGGCCGCCTCGCTCATCCGGCTGAAGCAGGAAGGCTATGTTCCCGATCGCGACATCATCGTGGCGTTCACCGCCGATGAAGAAGTTGGTCTCGAACAGGACGGGCCCGCGTTCCTGCTCAAGGAGCATCCCGACCTCATCGATGCCGGCCTCGTGATCAACCCCGACGGCGGCTCGGGCGAGATCGAGAACGGCAAGCGGCTCGATTTCGGAATCGAGACCAGCCAGAAGACCTATGTCACCTTCACGCTCGACGTCACCAACAAAGGCGGACACTCCTCGGAGCCGCGGCCGGACAACGCGATCTATCAACTGGCGAACGGATTGGTGAAGCTGTCGCATTACCAGTTCCCGATCACGCTCAACGCGACGACCAAGCTCTATTTCCAGCGCATGGCCGCGTTCCAGACGGGACAGACCCGTGCCGACATGCTCGCAGTCTCGGGCGCCAAGCCCGACATGAAAGCGGCCGAGCGGCTGACGCACATCGTGCCGATGAACGCCATCCTGCATTCAACCTGCGTCGCCACCATGCTGAAGGCCGGCGTGCAGGAGAACGCGCTGCCCGCCCACGCGCAGGCGACCGTGCAGTGCCGTATCATGCCGACCGAGACACCGGACGGCACGCGCGCGACCATCGTGAAGGTTCTTGGCGATCCCGGCATCACGGTGACGCAGCTGGGCGAGGTGACCAGCGCGCCGGAATCCCCGCCGACGCCCGCCGTGTTCGACAAGGTGACCAAGGTCGTCCATTCGATGTGGCCGGGCGTGCCGGTGATCCCGCAAATGGCGGCGGGCGCGAGCGATTCCATCTTCACCCGCAACGCCGGCATCCCCAGCTACGGCATCGGCGGCGGCTGGAACGACCTCAACGACATCCGCATGCACGGCCGCGACGAGCGCCACGAGATCAAGGATTTCTACTCCAGCGTAGAATTCACCTACCGGCTGATGAAGGAACTGAGCACCACGCCTTAGCTGCAAAAGGGCGGAATTTGCCGCCCCAAGGCCCTTGGTCTATAGAGCCCCGATGCACCCGTAGCTCAGCTGGATAGAGCGCTGCCCTCCGAAGGCAGAGGTCACAGGTTCGAATCCTGTCGGGTGCGCCAGGCTTTGCGACGCGCCAGCGGAGCGAAGCCTGCCACGGCGTGGTCCGAAGGACGAAGCCGGGCTGGTGGCCGCGCGCTACGCCCTGGCAAGCCACGCTTCGCAATGCCCAACGGAATCGTCTCCATGACCTCCTATCTCCTCCGCTCCTGGATCAGTCCCAAACTCGTGCCGGGCAAATCTGCGATCCATGGCGTCGGCGTCATCGCGACCACAGATATCGCGCGCGGCGAGAAACTGATGGAGTTCGGCGGTCTGCCCATCAGCGGCATCGACGTGGCGACGGAGCTTTACCGGGAGCGGTCGATCTGGCTGGTGGGCGAGGACGCATATCTGGCGCTGCCGAAAAGCGATCCGGCGCCCAGCCTGGATGAGAACCTGAATCATTCCTGCGACGCCAACAGCTGGCTGGAGGGCGCGGTCACGCTCGTCGCCCGGCGCGGCATAGTGGCTGGCGAGGAGATCACGCTCGATCAGGGCACCTGGAATTTCGAGGATGAGGGCTATGTCTGGGACCAGCCAGAATGCTCCTGCGGCTCGGCCCAGTGCCGCAAGACCCTCACCAATGACGACTGGACCCGGCCCGACGTGCAAGAGCGTTACGCAGGCCACTTCCATCCCTTCCTACAGCGCCGAATCGACGGGCAATCGGGATGAGCCGCGACCCTCGCCATTTTTTGGCGAAGGGTCACGCCGATCCGATCAGCTCGCAGAATTTCTTCAGGTCGATATTGCCGCCGGAGACGATGGCGACGATGGGGCCGTTTCCGGCTTTGCCGGTGAGCGCGGCGGCGAGCGGCAGGGCGCCGGCGCCTTCGGCGATGATGCGGGATTTCTCGGCCATCAGGCGCATGGCGGCTTTGGTCTCGTCCAGGGTCACGACGATGGAGCCGTCGACGATCTTTTCCATGCGCGCCCACATGCGCGGAAACATGCTCTGTCCCCCCGCGCCATCGACGAACGAGGATTCCCAATTGCCGTAGACCTGCGGCGAGCCCGCCTTGAACGAGGCGGCGGCTGGTGCGGCGGTGTCGGGTTCGGCGCCATAGACTTTCACATCCGGCTTCAGCGCCTTGATCGCACTGGCGATGGCGACGACGAGACCGCCGCCGCCGATGCCGGCGATGACGGCTGCTGTATCGGGCGCGTCTTCCAGGATCTCCAGGCCCATCGTTGCGTGGCCGGCGATGAAATTGTGATCGTCGAACGGGTGGATGAAGGTGCCTTCGACGCCCGGGAAGGCGCGGTCGTCCAGCGCCTGCCAGGCCACCGTGTAGGGTACGAGCACGAGCCGGGCGCCCAGCGCGCGCATGCGGTCGAGCTTGGCGGTGGGCGCAGTCTCGATGGCGACCACCGTGCAGGGCACGCCGGCGGCGCGCGCGGCATAGGCGACGCCCTGTCCGGCATTGCCGGCACTGATCGTCCACACGCCGCGCTGGCGCTCGGCATCGGACAGCATCGCCACCGCGTTGGCGGCGCCGCGCAGCTTGTAGGCGTTGATCGGCTGCAGGTTTTCGAGCTTGAGGCGGATATCGGGCTGGCCGGGGCCGAGCTGGAGGCTGACGAGCGGCGTGCGCTGGATCGTGCCCGCGATCCGCTCCCGCGCGGCATGGATTTCGGCCAGGGTGATGGGGCGGATCGCTTCCAGGGGCATTTCGAGTGTCCTTCCGCCGCGGCGACGGGATTACATTATGGTCAGTATCACATTCGGGCGAGAGGCTGGCATCGGCGCGCCAGACTCCGTACCGTGCGCCCGGCGCGAATCCGAAGGGAAAAATCCACCATGAAGCCTGTCGTCGTTTTGCTTGCCGCCGCCGCGGTCGCCGCGGTCACCGTCGCCTTCGCGCGGGACACCACCCCGCCGCCCGACAAGGCCCCGGTCGCGCCCGACCAGAAGAGCAATTTCTTCAAGCCCGCCGACTCCGTGACCAACGGCTCGGTGACCGTCGGGGGCAACACCGTCTCCTACCAGGCGGTCGCCGGCACGCTGATCGTGCACCCCAAGGACCACGATGACGTCACCAACGACGAGGACGCCAAGGACAAGGACAAAGAGAAGCCGGCCGAAGCTTCGATGTTCTATGTCGCCTATTTCCGCCGCGGCGGCGACGAGGGCGCGCGTCCCGTGACCTTCCTGTTCAACGGCGGGCCGGGCTCGTCCACCGTGTGGCTGCACATGGGCGCGTTCGGCCCCAAGCGCGTCGTCACGATGGACGACAGCCACACGCCGGCCGCGCCCTACAAGGTCGTGAACAACGACTACAGCCTGCTCGATGCCAGCGACCTCGTCTTCGTCGACGCGCCGGGCACGGGCTTCTCCCGCATCGCCGGCAAGGACAAGGAGAAGTCGTTCTACGGCGTCGATGTCGACGCCCATGCCTTCACCGAATTCGTCACCGCCTTCCTCAGCAAATATGGCCGCTGGAATTCGCCCAAATACATCTTCGGCGAAAGCTACGGCACGCCGCGCGCCGCGGTCGTCGCGTACGACCTGCAGAGCGACAAGGATATCGACCTGAACGGCGTGATCCTGTTGTCGCAGATCCTCAATTTCGATCTCAGCGTGGACGGGCCCGAAGCCAATCCCGGCGTGGACCTTCCTTATGAAGTCGCGTTCCCGACCTATGCGGCGACGGCGCTCTATCATCACAAGGTGCCGGGCAGCGTGGCGGATGTGCAGAAATTCGCCCAGAGCGCCGAGCAGTTCGCGATGACCGACTACGCCCGCGCCCTCAGCATCGGCGCGAGCCTGTCGCCGGCCCAGAAGCTGGCCATCGCCAACCGCATGCACGGCTTCACCGGCCTGCCCGTCTCCTACATCCTGAAAGCCAATCTGCGCATCGACGGCGGCGAGTTCGAGAAGACGCTGCAGGACAATGCGGACCTGACGACCGGGCGCCTCGACACCCGCTTCTCCGGACCGACCATCGATCCGCTCAGCAAGGAATCCGATTACGATCCGCAATCGGCCGCGATCGGCTCGGCCTATGTCTCGGCGTTCAACGACTATGTGCGCAAGGAGCTGAACTTCGGCTTCGGCAAGACCTACAAGCCTGAGATCGATGTGGGCAAGGACTGGAGTTTCGCCCACCAGGCGCCGG
>DATATK010000053.1:0-10613 GCA_036268825.1 Rhizomicrobium sp.
TCGCGACATCGTCCGGGACGGCATGTCGGGCATGCTTTGTCCGCCCCAAGACGCCGAAAAACTGGCCGACGCCATCGGCACGATCCTCGCCACGCCGGGCGCCGTCGCGCGCATGGGTGCCGAGTCGCGACAATTGGCCGTAAACGTCTTCGATTCACGGAAGGTGGCGGCGGCGTTTCAGCGGATTTACCGCGGTGAATCAGCAGCTTCCGTCTAATCGGGCCCGCCATTATCTGTGTCCGGTAGATGACAATTCGGCAGGCCGAAGCTTGACTTCAAGGTGGCTGAAAGCAAAGCTATTCGCGCTGGTTAGGCGTCGAAGGGGTTGGAACTGACGACACTGGGGCTGCGGACGGGCCCTGGAATGGAACTTGTTCATAAGTCTCTCGGACGAGGCAATGTCGGGATGTTTGGAATGAATTGCACGATCCGAAGCGCGTTGGGTCATAGCCTGGGGGATACAGCGGCATGTATGCGCTGAATAGTCGTGACAGCCTGGCGTCACAAGCACCTGCCGGCGTCGCAACGGCGGTAAAGCCCGAACCGATTCGGGTCGAATTGTCCGAACCATCGGAAATCGCGGTCGGCGGGTCCGAGTTGTTCTGGGCCTCCAAACGCGCCTTCGATATCGCGATGGCGATCGTCCTCTTCCCGGTCATGGTCTTGATCGCGGCCCTCCTCTTTCTCGTCAATCCGATCCTCAATCGCGGCAAGGTCTTCTACACACAGACCCGTATGGGCCGCGACGGGCAGGCCTTCCGCATCGTCAAATTCCGCACGATGCTGCCCGCGTCCAAGGACGCGACCATCGCCTTCGCCTCCGCCGAAAAGGACCGCATCACCCGGCTCGGCGCGCTGCTGCGCAAATTCCGCATCGACGAACTGCCCCAGATCGTCAACGTGCTGATCGGCAAGATGAGCTTCGTCGGCCCGCGGCCCGAACAGGTCGCCTTCGTGCAGACCTTCAACCAGACGATCCCCGGCTATCAGTTCCGCCACGCCGTGCGCCCCGGCATCAGCGGGCTCGCGCAGGTGCTGAACGGCTATGCCGACTGCGGCGAATCCACCAAGCTCAAGCTGGCGCGCGATCTCGAATATATCCGCGACGCAGGCTGGCGGATGGAGAGCGGGATCGTGCTGCGCACGCTCTACGTCATCGTCACCGGATACGGCGCGCAATAATCCTGCATTGAACAAGATCCGACCGGCCCGCGGCACGATGTTGCCGCGCCCGCAGCACAAATCTGCCCCATTCGGCGCAGCGGCAGCCACGGCGCCGATTTTCCGTCAGCGATGTTTACGCACGCGGCGCGCCAAGGCATAGAGGCGCCATGTTCCACATCTTTCCCACCGCGCTCGCCACGCTCTTCGTCGCCGTCGGGCCCATCGAAGTGGCGTCCATGTTCCTGGCGCTCACCGCCGGTGTGCCGCCGCGCCGCCGCCGCACGCTCGCGCTCCTCGCCGCCACGGTAGCTCTCGCCGTGCTGCTCGCCTTCGCGCTGGGCGGCATCCAGCTTCTCGCGCTGATCGGCGTGGGCCTGCCCGCGTTCCGCACCGCGGGCGGCGTGCTGCTCTTGATGGTGGCAGCCGACCTGCTGCTGGCGAAACATTCCGCGATCTCCTCCATCACCGACAGCGAAGAGGAGGCGGCCAGGAAGCAGACCGAAATCGCGGTCTTCCCGCTCGCCATCCCCCTCACCGCGGGCCCCGGAAGCATGACCGCCATCGTGCTGCTGATGGGCAAAGCCCACGGCGCGACCGACACCGCGCTCGTCCTGGGTGCGCTCGTGCTGATCATCGGCTTTACGTTTTTGGCGATGCTGCTGTCCGACCGGCTGATCCGCCTACTCGGCATGACCGGCGTCAACGTCATCGCGCGTGTCTCCGGCATCCTGCTCGCCGCGCTCGCGATGCAGTTCATCTTCGACGGGCTTACGGCGAGCAAGCTGTTCGGCTAAGCGGCCCTGAACCGGACGGGCAGCGACTTCGGCCCGGAGATGAAGTTCGACGGCAGCCAGTCCGGCGCGACGGTGATCTCCAAATCCTTCATCCGCGTCAGCACTTCCGTCAGGATCGCGTCGATCTCGATGCGGGCGATGTGCTGGCCGAGGCAGCCATGCGGGCCGGTGCCGAAGGCGATGTGCTCGTTGGGCGTGCGCGACAGGTCCAGCGTGTCGGCGCGCTCGAACTTATCGGGATCGCGATTGGCCGCGCCGAAATACATCACGACCTTTTGCCCTTCGCGGATCTGCTCGCCGCCCAGCACCACGTCGCGTTTCGCGGTACGGCGCATATGGATCACCGGCGAGGTCCAGCGCAGCAACTCCTCCCGCGCCGCCGGCAGCCGCGCGGGCAGATCGGCCTTGAGCCAGGAAAGCTGATCGGGATTCTCCAACAGTGCGATCAATCCGGCGGACAACAGGTTGCGCGTCGTGTCGCCGCCGGCATCGATCAGGAGCAGGAAGAACAGCAGGAACTCCATGTCCTCCAAGCGCCTTCCATCGACCTCGGCTTGGAGCAGCTTGGTCGCGAGGTCGTCGGCGGGACGGACGCGCTTCTCGTCGATCACCTTGCGGCCATATTCGAACATCTTGAACACCGCCATCGCGCCCGCGCCAGGTGCTTGCGCTTCCGGCGCGGTGTGGATGGCCTCTGTCAGCTTGTAGAGTTCGCGCCCGTCTTCCAGCGGCAGGCCCATCAGTTCGGCGATGACGTAGGACGGCATCTCGCCCGCGATCTCACCGACGAAATCGCATTCGCCCTTGGCGATCACCGCATCCACGATCTGCCTCGCCAGCGCGTTCATCCGCGGCGTGCGGCCGTTCGAGGCCGGCGCCGTGAACTCGCTGCGGATGAGCTTGCGGAACGCGGTGTGCTGCGGCGGGTCCATCATCAGCATCATCTTGTAGGGACCGAACGCGCCGGCCTGCTCCGTCATCGGATCGGCGATCATGATGGTGGGCCCGGACGAGAACGACTGGAAATCGCGATCGACCTCCCGCACATCCTTGTAGCACGTCACCGCCCAGAAGCCCTTGCCGTCCGGCTCCTCGTGCCAGAAGACCGGCGCGTTCTGCTGCAACCAGCGATATTGCGCCAACGGATGGCCGGACGCGAAACTGGCCGGATCGAGCAGGTCGATCTTCACGACGGCGCCTTCGAATAGGACTTGGTGCGCATCGTGACCAACTCCTCCGCGGCGCTCGGATGCAGCGCGATGGTGGAATCGAAATCGGCTTTCGTCGCGCCCATCTTCATCGCCACGGCGACGGTCTGGATGATCTCGCCCGCGTCGAAGCCGAAAATGTGGCAGCCCAGCACCTTGTCCGTCCTGGAATCCACCACCAGCTTGAACAAAGCGCGCACATCGCGGCCCGACATCGTGTGCTTGAGCGGACGGAAGTTGGACTTGTAGACATCGATCGCATGGCCTGCCTCCAGCGCCTTTTCCTCGCTGAGGCCGACGGTGCCGATTTCGGGGCGGCTGAACACCGCCGTCGGTACGCCGTGATGGTTCACCTTGGTGGGCTTGCCGTTATAGACCGTGTTCCAGAAGCACATCGCCTCATGGATCGCGACAGGCGTCAGCGCGAGCCGGTCCGTCACGTCGCCGATGGCGTGGATATGCGGCACGCTGGTCTGCGAATAGGCGTCGACCTTCACCTCGCCCTTCTCACCCAGCGCTACGCCGGCTTTGTCGAGCCCCATCCCATCGGTGTTCGGCACGCGGCCGACGGCGAGCATCACCGCGTCGGCCTCGATGATCTCGCCATGATCGGTGACGGCGAACAGCGCATCGCCGCGCCTGTCGATGCGGGTGAAGTTGCGGTGCGTGATCACGCGCAGGCCGCCTTTGTGCATGGAGTCGCACAAGGCATCGCGCATATCCATGTCGAAGCCGCGCAGCACTTTCTCGCCGCGATAGACCAGCGTCACGTCGCAGCCGAGCCCGTGGAAAATATGCGCGAACTCGACCGCGATATAGCCGCCGCCCACCACCACGATGCGCTGGGGAAGCTTCTCCAGATAGAACGCCTCGTTGGAGGTAATGCAATGTTCCGCGCCCGGCAATTCGCCCAGCGACTTCGCCGGCCGCCCGCCAGTGGCGATCAGGATGCGCTCCGCCGTGACCGTGCGGCCGGACTTTTTCAGATGGATCGTGTGCGGGCCTTCGAATTCGGCGCGGTCGTCGATGATCTCGACACCGGCCTTGACCACATTGGTGCGATAGATATCGGAGAGCCGCGCGATCTCCTTGTTCTTGTTGCCGACCAGGACGTTCCAGTCGAAATGCCTGTCCGGCACCGTCCAGCCGAAGCCGGACGCGTCCTCGAAATCCTCGCCGAACTGCGCGGCGTAGACGAACAGCTTCTTGGGGATGCAGCCCCGGATCACGCAGGTGCCGCCGAAGGCATATTCCTCGGCGATCGCCACGCGCGCGCCCGACATCGCGGCCATCCGGCTCGCGCGCACGCCGCCCGAACCGCCGCCGATGACAAACAGGTCCAGATCGTAGCTCATTTTCTCTCGATCACTTCCACGCCGTCCGCGCCCGCCACCACCAGCGCGCTGGCGATGCCGACGAACAATCCGTGTTCCACCACGCCCGGAATATCCGAAATCGCCTCGGCCAGCGCCGCCGCATCCATAATCGCGCCGAACGCGCAATCGTAGATGTAGTTGCCGCCATCGGTTTTGAACGGCGCATCGTCCTTCATGCGCAAGGTCAGCGGCACGCTGCGATATTTCAGCTTCGCCGTGGCGGCCACGATCCGCGCCGCCGTCGTCGCATGGCCGAAGGTCGAAACCTCCACCGGCAGCGGGAACCGCCCCAACCGCTCCACCAGTTTGGTGGCATCGGCGATCACGACCATCTTCCTGGACGACGTCGCCACGATCTTTTCGCGCAGATGCGCCCCGCCGCCGCCCTTGATGAGGGTGAGGTCGCGGTCGGCCTCATCCGCCCCGTCGATTGTGAGATCGAGCGGCGCCTGGGTGTCGAGTTCGGCGATGGGGATGCCCAGCGCGCGCGCCTTCTGCGCCGTGCGCTCGGACGTCGCCACGCCGATGATCTTGAGCCCGCCGCGCACGCGCGGCGCGAGCACGTCGAGGAAAGCCTCCGCCGTCGAGCCGGTGCCGAGGCCGAGTTTCATGCCGTCCTGAACGAATTCAAGCGCGCGCACGGCGGCGGCGGTCTTGAGGGATGCGGAATCGGATGGAGCTGTCATGGATCGACCTTAGCAAAACTGCGCACAAATCGCCTCCCCTGTTGTGGGGCCACTCAGATCGCGGGGACCGCAACACCCAGCGCCCGCGCGCAATCGGCCATGCGGACATCGAACGTCGCCAATTCGGCGCCGATGCGCTGGGCGATGACGATGTTGATCGCATCCGGCGCGCGGAGATTGAAGTCGAGCCGGCGAAGCATAAGGCCGGCGGCCCTGATATCGTCCGGTGTCATCTGTGCGCGCCTCGTACGGCGCGAAATCCAATCATCAAAGGTCGCGAACGCGGCAACCGCCTCCACTCTCGACAACACTCCGATCCTGACGCGAATTCCGACGACCGACGCAAATTCCACCGCCACCAAGTCGCTGACCATGAGACTCGCGGGGCCAGTCGCAAGGAATGCGTTGGCGCGGCTGACGAATATGTCCTGAAGAAAGATCGGAACAACAACGCTGGTATCCAGGTAGATACTCAGCGATCCCACTCCTCATCGCGCATGCGTGAGACGAGAGCACCGGCATCTTCTTCCGGAACTACGCTGCCGACTCGATGTGCATCGAGCCAGTCGATATCGTCTTGGGTGATCCGGTTGGGTTCCGGCTTGGACTCGATCCCACTGATCCGCGCTACCGGATGGCCGTGACGGGTAATAATGATTTCCTCGCCCTTTTCCGCCCGGTCGATCAGATCAGAAAGCTGGTTCTTGGTTTCTGCGACACTGTGCTGGCTCATGCCCAAATTATAGCCATAGGATGGCTATAATTTCAAGATCACTCCACCGTCACACTCTTCGCCAGGTTGCGCGGCTGGTCCACGTCGGTGCCCTTGGCGACGGCCGTGTGGTAGGCGAGCAGTTGCATCGGCAGCGAATAGACCAGCGGCGCGATCAGCTCATCGGTCTCCGGCACTTCGATGGTGGCCCATGCCTGCGCGCCGGCGGCAAGGATGCCGCGTGCGTCGGAGATCAGCACCACCTTGCCGCCGCGCGCCATGCTTTCCTGCATGTTGGAGATCGTCTTCTCGAACACCGCGTCGTGCGGCGCCATCACGATGATGGGCACGTTCTCGTCGATCAGCGCGATGGGGCCGTGCTTCATCTCGCCGGCGGCATAGCCTTCGGCATGGATGTAGGAGATTTCCTTCAGCTTCAACGCGCCTTCCATGGCGAGCGGATAGTTCACGCCGCGGCCGAGATAGAGCACGTCGCGCACCTTGGCGAGCTCTAGGCCCAAGGCTTCGAGCTTGGCATCCTGCTTGGAGAACTCCACCATGTGGCGCGGCGTTTCCAGCAGCGAGGCGCAAAGCTTGCCCTCCTGCTCCTTGCCGATCACGCCGCGTTCGCGGCCCGCCGCGATGGCGAGCGCGGCGAGCACGGCGAGCTGGCAGGTGAAGGCCTTGGTCGAGGCGACGCCGATCTCCGGCCCCGCGAAGGTCGGCAGCACGACATCGGCCTCGCGCGCGATGGAGCTTTCCGGCACGTTGACGATGGCGATAGTGGTCTGGCCTTGCGCCTTGGCCTCGCGCAGTGCCGCGAGCGTGTCGGCGGTCCCGCCCGACTGCGAGATGAAGATGGCGACGCCGTCCTTGGGATAGACCGGATCGCGATAACGCAGTTCGGACGCGACATCGACCTCGACGCCGAGGCGCGCGAATTTCTCGAACCAGTATTTGCCGACGAGACCCGCGTAATAGGACGTGCCGCAGGCGGAGATCATCAGCCGCGAGGCTTTGGCCAGCGCCGCCGCCGCGCCTTCTTCGCGCAGCGACACGAACGGTCCCGTCGCGTCGATATAATGCGCCAGCGTGTGGCCGACGACTTCCGGCTGCTCGTGGATCTCCTTCGCCATGAAGTGGCGGAAGCCGGCCTTGTCCACCAGGCCCACGGTGGCGGAGGTGATCTTCACTTCGCGGTTTGCGGGACGGCCGGCCGCATCGAAGATCGAGACATCGGGTCCGCGCAGGATCGCGACGTCGCCGTCTTCAAGATAGGAGACGCGGTTGGTGAAAGGGGCAAGCGCGAACGCGTCGGAGCCGAGATAGGCTTCCTTGTCGCCATAGCCGACGGCCAGCGGGCTGCCCTTGCGCGCGCCGATCACCAAGCCTTCCTCATCGTTGAAGATCATCGCCAGCGCATAGGCGCCGGTGAGGCGGCGCACGGCTTCCTGCGCGGCGTCGGCGGGCGCGAAGCCGCGGTCGAGATAGTCGGTGACGAGATGCACCGCCACTTCGGTGTCCGTCTCCGACTGGAACTTGTGGCCTTTCTTCAGAAGCTCGTCACGCAGCTCGCGAAAATTCTCGATGATGCCGTTGTGCACCAGCGCAACGCGCGCGGAGGCGTGCGGATGGGCGTTGGCCTCCGTCGGCGCACCGTGCGTCGCCCAACGCGTATGGCCGATGCCGGTGTGGCCGGAGAGCGGATGCTTCGCCAGCGTCTCGGCCAGCTTGTTCAGCTTGCCGGCGGCACGGCGGCGCTCGATATGGCCATCGACCAGTGTGGCGATGCCGGCTGAGTCATAGCCGCGATATTCCAGGCGCCGCAGCGCTTCGAGGATGACGGGGGCTGCGTCTTCGCGCCCCGCAATGCCGACGATACCGCACATGTCACTTCTTTCCTCTGACCGCTTTTTCGGCCGTCTTGCGTTTGCGGAAATTCTCCGCCCATCCGGCGATCTGCTTCTGCTCGCCGCGGCTCACCGCCAGCGCATTGGCCTCGACGTCCTTGGTGATGACGGACCCTGCCCCCGTGACCGCGCCGTCGCCCACTTTGACCGGCGCCACCAGCGCCGTGTCGGAGCCGATGAAGGCGCCCGCGCCGATATCGGTGAAATGCTTGTCGAAGCCGTCATAGTTACAGGTGATGGTGCCCGCGCCGATATTGGCGCCGGCGCCGACGCGCGCATCGCCAATGTAAGTGAGATGGTTCGCCTTGGCGCCCTTTTCAATCCGCGCCTTCTTGACCTCGACGAAGTTCCCGATATGCACGTTCTCTTCCAGGATCGCGCCGGGGCGCAGCCGCGCATAGGGCCCGACCAGCGCACCCTTCATCACCTCCGCGCCCTCCAGATGCGAGAACGCCTTGATCTCTGCGCCGCTGCGCACCGTCACGCCCGGGCCGAACACGACAAACGGCCCGACCTGCGCATCGGCCTCCAGCACCGTGTCGTGGCTCAGATAGACCGTCTCCGGCGCAAGCATGCCGACGCCGGCGTCCAACGCCCTGGCGCGCAGCCGCTGCTGCATCACCGCTTCGCAGGCGGCGAGTTCGGCGCGCGAATTCACGCCCATCATCTCGCGCTCTTCGGATTCCACCACGGTGCATTCCACGCCTTCGGATTTGGCGAAGCTGGGCACATCCGTGAGGTAGAACTCGCCCTGCGCATTATTGTTCTCCAGCTTCGCCGCCCAACGGAAGAAGCTCTTCGCTTCCGCCGCCATGATGCCGGCGTTGCATAAGGTCACCGCGCGCTGCTCCGCGTTCGCGTCCTTGTATTCGACGATGCGATAGAGGAACCCGTCATCCACGATCACGCGGCCATAGGCCTTGCTCGTGGACTGGAACGCCACGATCACCATGCCGGCTTTCTCGCGCGCCGCGAGCGACTCCTCGAACGTCGCCGGCGTCACCAGCGGCATGTCGCCATATGAGACGATCAGCACGCCGGGAAAATCCGCCAGCAGCGGCGCGGCGCAGGCCGCCGCGTGACCCGTGCCGAGCTGTTTGTCCTGAACCACCGATTCCGCGCCCAGCGAAGCGGCGAAGGCGCGGACCTCGTCCGCCCCCGGCGCCGTCACCACCACGATGCGCGCCATGCCCGCACCCTTCATGGCCGCGATCACATGACCGAGCAGCGGCAGGTGCGCCACTTCGTGCAGGACCTTGGGCTTGGCGGACTTCATCCGCGTGCCCTGGCCCGCCGCCAGAATGATTCCCGCCCGGGGCGCGCTATCTTTGTTGAACTGGGACATGCTCATTTGCGATAACCTGCTCCGAAATCACGGCAAAATGACGATTTGCGACCGTATATTGCCGGGCCACGATCTGAAACCATGACAGCCCTGATCTTCGACCTGGACGGAACGCTCGTCGACACCGCCCCCGACCTTCTGGGCGCGCTCAACGCCGTCCTCCGGGCCGAGGGCCGCCATGGCCTGGATACGGCCACATTGCGCCACATGGTCGGCTTCGGCGCCCGCGCTTTGATCGAACAGGCCATGGCAGCCACCGGCACGCCCGTGGACGAGGCCCGACTGCCCGCGCTGCTCGACGTCTTCATAGACCATTACCGCGCCCATATCGCCGACGAGAGCCGCCCGTTCGCGGGCGTCGAGGCAACCCTGGCCGCGCTCCAGAAGAGCGGCATGCGCCTCGGCGTCCTGACCAACAAGCCGCAGGAATTGACCGGACCGCTGCTCGAACAGTTGAACCTCGCCCGCTTCTTCACCGCGATCCACGGCGCGGGACGCTACGACTACGTCAAGCCTGACCCGCGCGTGTTCCACCACGTGACCGACGAACTGGGCGGCGGTCCCGCGGTGATGATCGGCGATTCCAAGACCGACGTCGCCACCGCCCGCGCCGCCGGCGCGCCCGTGATCCTGCTCTCCTACGGCTACACGCCCGAGCCCGCGCGCACGCTCGGCGCCGATCTGGTGCTGGACGATTTTGCCGATATCCCCGCCGCGTTGCGAAAGCTGCTGGCATGACGGGCGCCATCCTCGATGCCGGCCGGATCGTGACGACGGTCGAACGGCTGCGCGCCCGCATCGCCGAGCGTTTCCCGCAATCCGGCCTCGCCGAAGTCGGCGCGGGGCTTGCGATCACCGCGCAGGCGACCGCCGCGCGCATCGCGCTTCTCACGCGCCCGGATTATGCCTTGCGCGCCCTCGCGGTGATCGTCGTGATCCTGGGCCTCGCCGCACAGATCTACATCGCCCACCTGATCGACTGGCGCAGCGTGCTGCACCGCGCCGATCCTGTCGGCATCACGCAAGGGCTGGACGCGGTGGTGAACCTGCTGCTGCTCGCGTTCGGCGCGATCTGGTTCGTGCTGACCCTGGAGCAGCGCCTCAAGCGCCGCCGCGTGTTGCGCGCACTCTACGAACTGCGATCGCTCGCCCATGTCATCGACATGCACCAGCTGACCAAGGACCCGAGCGTGATCCTCAGCGGGGCCACGCCGACGGCGTCTTCGCCCGAGCGCCGGATGAACGCATTCGAGCTATCGCGCTATCTGGATTACTGCACCGAGATGCTGGCGCTGATCGCCAAGCTGGCCGCGCTCTATGCCGGCCACACCCACGATCCCGAAGTGATGTCCGCCGTTCGCGAGGTCGAGGCGCTCACCTCCGATCTCGGCCGCAAGATCTGGCAGAAGATCATGATC
>DATATK010000054.1:0-2463 GCA_036268825.1 Rhizomicrobium sp.
TCAAAGCCAGTAAGACGGTGATGGAGAAGGCGGCTTAGAGGCGAAGCCCACAGCCAGAGTGTGGCAGTGGAAAGTTTGTCCCTTCTCGAACGTGCGGTGCTCGTGGGCCATTGCCGTCAGATTACCGACTACACCGACGCGCTTACGCATCAGCTAACGCAGGCCAAAGTAGTTGCCCGCAAGAATACGGGCACGGGTTTTTACACAACGCTTGACGTCTCGTCCGTCGGAGGCTTATCCCGTTGACTCAGGTACCGCTAGATGTAGTATCTGAAGCTGGGCGCGCTTGAAGCCGCGCCGGTTCGGAGCGTGGGGCGGTGGGGCGCGGGCGCACGCTGGCGGAGTTCCAGCGAGAATTTCCTGACGAGGCGCGCTGCGACGCGTTTCTGTCTGCGCGACGCTGGCGGGACGGGTTTGTTTGTCCCGCCTGCGGCGGCATTGGGCGCGCCGTGGCTTTGAAGAGCCGTCCGCGCCTGTTGGAATGCCTCGATTGCGGGCGGCAGACCTCGCTCACCGCCGGCACGGCGATGCATCGGTCGAAATTGCCGCTGACGACGTGGTTCTGGGCGGCGCATCTAATGGCGACGCATTCCAACGGCATGTCGGCGCGACAATTGGAGGACCAACTCGGCGTCACCTACAAGACGGCCTGGCTGCTGGCGCAGAAGCTTCGGCGCTCGATGGTCGATCCTGACCGCGATCTTCTCGAAGGCGTCGTCGAGGTGGATCAGACGGAGATTCCCTTCCGCGCCGGCGACGCGTTCTTCGAGCCCGGCTCCGCCGGCAAAATCCTGGTCGTCGGCGCCGTCGAGGTGATCGACCGCGGCGCCGGCAGGCCGAAGCCGAGGCGCAAGGGCGCGAGGTATCTCGACACCCGTTCGGGTCGGTTGCGCCTGGCCGTTATCGCCGACAACTCGGCCAAATCGATCGAGGCGTTCGTGCGCGCGAACGTGAAGCCTGGCACGACGCTGATCACCGACGGCCACGCCGCCTATCCGGGGCTGTCGGGCGACTACCGGCACGATCCGCGCGTTGTCGGTAACATGGCGGCCAACGTCGTCCTGCCCTGGAGCCACCGCGCCTTCTCGTTGCTGAAGCGCTGGGCGCTGGGCACCTATCACGGCCTGCGGCGCAAGCACGTCGTCGCCTATCTCGATGAGTTCGTCTTTCGCTACAACCGCCGCTTTCATCGGCACGTCTCGTTCGAAACGGTGCTCGGGCTCGCCGCGCACCGCACGCCAGAAACCTATCGCGACATCATCCGCAGCGGCGCGCCCCACAAAGCAATCGTTCGCCAGGAGCCACCACTACCTATAGACCTCCCTGAGTCAAAGGGATAAGCCTCTGAAGCTCCTCCAAAAATACGTAGAGTCCGGCCCGAAGGAAGGGACGGACGGATGAAGCGATCAAGGTTCACGGAAGAGCAGATCATTGGGATCCTGCGTGAGCAGGAAGCGGGCTTGGCGGTGACGGAGTTGTGCCGCAAGCACGGCGTCAGCTCGCCGACCTTGTACAAGTGGAAGGCCAAGTATGGCGGCCTGGACGTGTCGGAGGCGCGCCGGCTGAAGGCGTTGGAGGATGAGAACGCCAAGCTGAAGCGGATGCTGGCGGACGCCATGCTCGACAACGTCGCGTTGAAAGACCTGCTCGGAAAAAAATGGTGACGCCCGCCGCGCATCGGGAGGCTGCGGCTTATCTGCAGCAGACCTATGAGATGAGCCAGCGGCGGGCGTGCCGGGTGATCGACGGCGATCGGGCCAGCGTGCGCTACCAGGCCCGGCGGCCGGATGACGGCGAACTTCGCGAGCGGCTGAAGGCCTTGGCCCAGGAGCGGCGGCGGTTCGGCTATCGGCGGCTGCATGTGCTGCTGCGGCGCGAGGGCCATGCGGTCAACAAAAAGCGCGTTCAGCGTCTGTATCGCGAGGAGCGGCTGATGGTTCGCCAGCGCGGCGGGCGCAAGCGGGCCATGGGAACGCGGCGGCCGATAGAGACACCCGCGGTCGCCAACCAGCGCTGGAGTCTCGACTTCGTCGCCGACCAGTTCACCGACGGGCGCCGGTTCCGGATCCTGGAGGTGTACGACGACTGCACCCGCGAGTGTCTGGCGCTGGTGGCCGACACCTCGATCGGCGGGCGACGCGTCGCGCGCGAGCTGGACGCGATCATCGGCTGGCGCGGCAAGCCGGCGACGATCGTCAGCGACAACGGCACGGAACTGACGTCCAACGCCATCCTGGAATGGGCCGACCAGCGCAAGATCGGCTGGCATTACATCGCCCCCGGCAAGCCCCAGCAGAACGGCTTCAGCGAGAGCTTCAACGGCAAGCTGCGCGACGAACTGCTGAACGAGACCCTGTTCAGCTCCCTGGCGGACGCCCGCGCCAAGCTGGAAGCCTGGCGGCGGGACTTTAACGAGGTGCGGCCCCACTCGAGCCTCGCTTACCTCACGCCAGCGGCATACGC
>DATATK010000055.1:0-3146 GCA_036268825.1 Rhizomicrobium sp.
GTCGCCAAACGCTTGGAACACAGAAGAATCAACGCCATGCGCCTTGTCTACAAATTTAAACCGGACAGCCGTGGGCCTGTCCCGGGGACCCATAACCGCGGTCTGCGTTTATGAAACTGAGACGGTGGTTATGGATGGCCGGCACCCGCCTACGCTTCGCTTCGGCGTGGCGAGTGAGGCACCTCCGGCACGCCGTAGCGTCTTCGCGAAGGCGGCTTGGCCGGCCATGACGAATTTGGAGTGTGGAGTATTGTGAACAGGAGTGAAGGTGCCGACTACCTGCGCTTCTCCTCCGCGCCTCTGCGGCTCCGCGTGAATCATCTTTCTGTGACATCGACCGAAATATTCGCGGTCATCGCACTATTCGACCGGCCCCTGCTTCTTCAGCACATAGTTCAACTTCTGCAATGCCGCCGCTTTCAATGCGGATTGCGGGGCGTTGGCGGGGCCGATGATGCTGGCCTCCGTGCCCGACGCGGTTTCGATCGCCGTGACCTTGACCGTGTTTCCGAGCGCCACGAATTCGACGAGGATTTCGCCGCGCGCGACCACTAGGCCGCGCGGCCGAGATGGTGCGCGGTCCACACCTGGTCCAGCGCGGCGACCAGCGCGTCCATCATCTCGTCGGTATGCAGGGGAGACGGCGTGAAGCGCAAACGTTCCTGTCCGCGCGGCACGGTGGGATAGTTGATCGGCTGCACATAGATCGCGTGGTCGAGCAGCAGCGCATCGGACACCGCCTTGCACGTCACCGCGTCGCCGACGAACACCGGCACGACGTGGCTTGGCGAATTCATCACCGGCAAGCCCGCTTCGGCGAACAGCCGCTTCAGCCGCGCCGAACGCTCATGCAGCGCCCCGCGCTCCACTTCGCTCGTCTTCAGGTGCCGCACGCTCGCCAGCACGCCGGCTGTGATCGCGGGCGGCAGCGAGGTGGTGAAGATGAAGCCCGGCGCGAAGGAGCGGATGCAGTCCACCAAATCCGCGCTCGCCGCGATATAGCCGCCCATCACGCCGAACGCCTTGGCCAGCGTGCCTTCGATGATGTCCACCCGGTGCATCGCGCCGTCGCGCGCCGCAACGCCGGCGCCGCGCGGGCCGTAAAGGCCGACGCCGTGCACTTCGTCAAGGAACGTCATCGCGCCGTATTTCCCGGCGAGGTCGCAGATCCCGGCGATGGGCCCGAAATCCCCATCCATCGAATAGACCGACTCGAACGCGATCAGCTTGGGCGCATCCGGATCGGCGACGCGCAACTGTGCTTCGAGATCGGCCAGGTCGTTATGCTTGAACACCTTCTTCTCGGCCCCGCCGCGGCGAATGCCTTCGATCATCGAGGCATGGTTCAGCGAATCCGAGAACACGATCAGGCCGGGCAGGAGCTTGGCCAGCGTGGACAACGTGGTGTCGTTCGAGATGAAGCCGGAGGTGAAGAGCAGCGCCGCTTCCTTGCCATGCAGATCCGCAAGTTCGGTTTCGAGTTCCACATGATAGTGCGTGGTGCCGGAGATGTTGCGCGTGCCGCCGGAGCCCGCGCCCGCGGTGTCGATCGCCTCGTGCATCGCCGCGATCACCTTGGGGTGGCGGCTCATGCCCAGATAGTCGTTGCTGCACCAGACGGTGATCGGCTTCTTGCCGCTTTCCGTATAGAAATCGGCGCGGGGCAAACCGTCGCGGCGGCGCACGATGTCGGCGAAGACGCGATAGCGGCCCTCGCGGCGAAGGCCCGCCAGCGCTTCGCGAAACCGGGTCACATAGGAAAAAGCCATGCTCGAATTCTGTGGTTTGACAGGGACAGCGCGGAGATTACCCCAGTCACCCCCCCTCGATCCAAGCGAAATTGTCACATGAGCACCCCGCTCCTGGCATTCCTCGCCATCCTGGCCTGCACCACGGCGCTCTGGCTTTTGAGCCTGGTGCTGCGCGATGCGGGCATCATCGACATCTTCTGGGCGCCGGGCTTTTTCATCGTCGCCGCCGTCACCGCCCTGCATGCCGGCCCGCTGACGCCACGCACCGTGTTGATACTCGTTCTCACCGCGCTCTGGGCCGAGCGGCTGGGCGCCCACCTGCTCCACCGCTGGCGCGGGTTCGATCACGAGGACCGGCGCTACACCGCCATGCGCGCGGACGGCGGCTTCTGGTGGAAGAGCCTCTATCGGGTGTTCTGGCTCCAGACGGTGATCCTGTGGGTCGTGTCCTGGCCGTTGCAGGCCGCGGTGCTGCATGGCGCGGTTCCGTTCGGCCCGCTCGATGTCATCGGCGGTCTGGTCGCGCTTGCCGGAATCGTGATCGAGGCGGTCGCGGACCGGCAGCTCACCCGCTTCCAGAACGATCCCGCCAGCAAGGGCAAGGTGCTGGACACCGGCATCTGGTCCTGGTCGCGCCATCCCAACTATTTCGGCAACGCCACCATGTGGTGGGGCTACTACCTGATCGCCCTTTCCGCCGGCGCCTGGTGGACGATCTTCGCGCCCATCGTGATGACATTCTTCCTGCTCAAAGTGTCTGGCGTGGCGCTGCTGGAAAAAGACATTGGCGAACGGCGGCCGGCCTATGCGCAGTACATCCGGCGCACCAGCGCATTCGTGCCGTGGCCGCCTAAGACGCGATAGAGACCACCGCGTTGACCGACATCGCGAGAATCGCGGTGTTGTAGAAGAACGAGACCACCGAATGGATCAGCGTGGCCCGGCGCATGCGCGTGGTGTGCACGTTGGTGTCGGATGTCTGCGCCGTCGTGCCGATGGTGAAAGAGTAGTAGAGAAACTCCCACACGCCCGGTTCCGCGGTGCCCGGGAATTCCAGCCCGCCCGCCTTCCGCGAGCCCGACTTGCCATAGAAGATATAGGCATAGTGGAACGCGACCAGCGTATGCAGCACGAACCAGCCGAGCGGAATGCCGAGCAGTGCGAGCGTAATTGGGAGCGGCGATGCGCCGTGCTTCTGGCGCAGCACCGTGATGATCGCTACGGACGACAGCACAATCATCGTGAACGCGACCGCCATCACGATGGCAATGCCTTCGTCCTCGATGGCGGCTTTGGCCTGAAGGTCCTTCGGCTTCAGACCTACGATGCCGATGACGGCGGCGGCCAGATAGATCGCGAAGAATGTGTCGCCCGCGGCCAGGATGCGCGGCGAGA
>DATATK010000056.1:0-3056 GCA_036268825.1 Rhizomicrobium sp.
TGATCGACAAGGCCCGCAACATTGAACTCGTTGATCAGCTCGGAGTCGGCAAAGCGCCGCGCCAGGTAGCTGATCGCGACGATATAGATGACGAACAGGATGATGTGGGCGACGTAGAGCTGCCAGACGCGCTTGGTGAGCCGCGTGGCGCCGACGATGAAACCGCGCTCGATCATCATGCGCGCGTAGACAAAGGAAGCCGTGTAGCCGGAAATGAACACGAACAGGTCCGCCGCGTCGGAAAACCCGTAATTCCTCGTCGTGACCCAGTTCACGATATTGTCGGGAATGTGGTCGAGGAAGATCGCCCAGTTGGCGATTCCGCGAAACAGGTCGAGCCGGAGATCGCGTCCTTTTTCCGGGAGGGTGGCGTTGATTTTCATGGATGCCGTTTCGAGATGATGCCTTGCGAAGATGTCAACCGGAGCCAGCCCGATCGCCCGGATGTCACAGCGCAGCAATGCGATTGTCACGCCGCGGCATAATGATTATACCGTGCGGGAACGTAGCATCCAGATCGGGAATCGCCAATAAAGTCCAGTGAGTTGGCTAACCTGTCCCGAGCGTATCGCGCTAAAATACCGCAGTTTCCACGAGGCCGACCGCCCATGACCGCTCGCATTTTCAAGCCCGCCAAGAACGCCATGCAGTCGGGCACGGCGTCCGCCAGGGAATGGCGGCTGGAGTATGAACCGGAACAGCCACGCGCAATCGAGCCGTTGATGGGCTGGACCTCCTCGGGAGACATGAAGCAGGAGCTCACGCTGCATTTCGACAGCAAGGAAGAGGCGGTCGCGTATTGCGAGCGCAAGGGCATTCCCTACCAGCTCATCGAGCCGAAGCAGTCGGTGCACCGCCAGATCGCTTATGCCGACAATTTCGCGTTCCGCCGCGGCGAGCCGTGGACGCATTGAAGCGGCGTTGTCTGAGCCTCGCGACTACCGCGGGCGATTTGCTGCGAAATTGTCCGGAACGCGACACTCAAAAACTGATGTTGCGCTAGACCGGCGGCCGGTGACACCATGGCGCGCCCGGCCGATTGCGGCGCACCATCAGCACTGAAAGCCATGCCGCTTCATTCCATCATCGATCCCAAATCCCAGGACTTTGCGCGCAACGCTGAAGCCATGCGCGCGCTAGTCGCCGATCTCCGCGACAAGCTCAATGAGGTCGCGGGCGGTGGCGGCGAGACCTCGCGCGCCCGTCACACCTCGCGCGGCAAGATGCTGGCGCGTGAGCGGGTCGATCTGCTGGTCGATCCTGGCACCGCGTTTCTCGAACTATCGCCGCTTGCCGCCCACGGCCTTTACGGCGGCGACGTGCATTCGGCGAGCATCGTCACCGGGGTGGGGCGGATTTCCGGACGCGAATGCGTCATCGTCGCCAATGACGCCACCATCAAGGGCGGCACCTATTATCCCCTGACGGTGAAGAAGCATCTGCGCGCGCAGGACATCGCGCGGCAGAACAATCTGCCCTGCGTCTACATGGTGGATTCCGGCGGCGCCTTCCTGCCGATGCAGGACGAGATATTCCCGGACGAACGGCATTTCGGCCGCATCTTCTACAACCAGGCGCAGATGTCCGCGGCTGGCATTCCCCAGATCGCGATCGTGATGGGCTCATGCACGGCCGGCGGCGCCTATGTGCCGGCGATGTCCGACGAAAGCATCATCGTGCGCAACCAGGGCACCATCTTCCTCGGCGGACCGCCGCTGGTGAAAGCCGCGACCGGCGAGGTCGTGACCGCCGAAGAGCTCGGCGGCGCCGACGTGCATTCGCGTCAATCGGGCGTGACCGACCATTATGCGCAGAACGACGCCCACGCGATCGGCATCGCACGGCGCATTGTCGCGACCTTGAAGCCACCGACGCGCCCTGTGCTGAACATGCGCGAGGTGCGCGCGCCGTTATTTGCCGCGGAAGAAATTTATGGCGTTGTGCCGGTCGACGGCCGAAGGCCGTTCGACGTGCGCGACATCATTGCGCGCCTGGTCGACGGCTCCGAATTCGACGAGTTCAAGAAACTCTACGGTCAGACGCTGGTCTGCGGCTTCGCCCATATCTGGGGTTATCCCGTTGGCATCATCGCCAACAACGGCATCCTGTTCAGCGAGAGCTCGCTGAAGGGTGCGCATTTCATCGAGCTGTGCTGCCAGCGCCAGATCCCGGTGGTGTTCCTGCAGAACATCACCGGCTTCATGGTCGGCAAGAAATACGAGGCCGGCGGCATTGCCCGCGACGGCGCCAAGCTGGTGACCGCAGTCGCAACCGCGGGCGTGCCGAAATTCACGGTCGTGATCGGCGGCTCCCACGGCGCCGGCAATTACGGTATGTGCGGCCGCGCCTACAGCCCACGTTTTCTGTGGATGTGGCCCAATGCGCGCATCTCCGTGATGGGCGGCGAGCAGGCCTCGATGGTGCTGGGCCAGGTCCGCCGCGACGGCATCGAGGCGCGGGGCAAGAGCTGGTCGGCGGAAGAGGAGGACGAGTTCCGCGCACCGATCCGCGCGCAATACGAGAAGCAGGGCAATCCCTATTACGCCACCGCACGGCTCTGGGACGACGGCGTGATCGACCCGGCCGACACGCGGCTGGTGCTTGGTTTGGGTCTGTCGGCGGCGTCGAACGCGCCGATCGAGCCGACGAAGTTCGGCCTGTTCAGGATGTGATGATGGCAGGCGTGAATATATATCGGCGCTTCCGCACGCTGCTGATCGCCAATCGCGGTGAGATCGCTTGCCGCGTGATCCGCACCGCCCGCGCCATGGGTTTACGCACGGTTGCGGTCTATTCGGAAGCCGATTCCGGCGCGATGCATGTCGCGGAAGCCGACGAGGCCGTGCTGCTCGGGCCGGCGCGGGCGCGCGACAGCTATCTCAATATCGAGCGCGTGCTGGAGGCGGCGCGGCAGACCGGCGCCGAGGCCATCCATCCCGGTTACGGCTTTCTGTCGGAGAATGCGGAATTCGCTGACGCCTGCGCGAAGGCCGGCATCGTCTTTGTCGGCCCGACGGCTGCGATGATGACGGCGATGGGGTCGAAATCGGGCTCGA
>DATATK010000057.1:0-16905 GCA_036268825.1 Rhizomicrobium sp.
GAAGGCGGCGCAGGAGGTGATCGAGGGCAAGCTCGACGCGCATTTCCCGCTCTCGGTGTGGCAGACCGGCTCGGGCACGCAGTCCAACATGAATGCCAACGAGGTGATCTCCAACCGCGCCATCGAGATGCTGGGCGGCGAGATGGGATCGAAGAAGCCTGTCCATCCCAACGACCATGTCAACATGAGCCAGTCGTCCAACGACACCTATCCGACGGCCATGCACATCGCCTGCGCGGAGGAAATCCACCACGCGCTGATCCCCGCGCTGCAGGAACTGCGCAACGCGCTCAACGATAAGGCGCAGGCGTGGAAAGACATCATCAAGATCGGCCGCACCCATACCCAGGACGCCACGCCCATCACGCTGGGCCAGGAATTCTCCGGCTATACCAGGCAGGTCGAGAACGGCATCGGCCGCATCGAGCAGACGCTGCCCAGGCTGATGGAACTGGCGCAGGGCGGCACGGCGGTGGGCACCGGGCTCAACGCGCCCGTCGGCTTCGACACGATGGTGGCCGATCGCATCGCCGCGATCACCAGGCTGCCCTTCACCTCCGCGCCCAACAAGTTCGAGGCGCTCGCCGCGCACGACGCGATGGTGTTCAGCCACGGCGCGATCAACACGGTGGCGGCCTCGCTGTTCAAGATCGCCAACGACATCCGCTTCCTTGGCTCGGGCCCGCGCTCGGGCCTCGGCGAGTTGTCGCTGCCGGAGAACGAGCCCGGCTCCTCGATCATGCCGGGCAAGGTGAACCCGACGCAGTGCGAGGCGGTGACGCAGGTCTGCGCCCGCATCTTCGGCAACAACGCCACGATCACCTTCGCCGACAGCCAGGGCCATTTCGAGCTCAACGTCTACAATCCGGTGATGGCCTACAGCTTCCTGCAAAGCGTGCGTCTGATGGCGGACGTGGCGCGCAGCTTCACCGAGCATTGCATCGTCGGCATCGAGCCGCGACTGGACAACATCAAGGCGGGGCTGGAACGCTCGCTGATGCTGGTGACCGCGCTCGCGCCCAAGATCGGCTACGACGCTGCCGCCAAGATCGCCAAGACCGCGCACAAGAACGGCACGACCCTGAAGGAGGAGGCGCTCAAGACCGGCCTCGTCACCGCCGAGGAATTCGACGCCATCGTCCGCCCGGAAGACATGATCGGGCCGAAGTGAACGGCTCCGTCATCGTGCAGGACAATGCGACGGGCGGGGTTTCGTATTGGGAGCGGAACACCAACCAGAGCGCGGCGGATCGCAATGGCGTGAGCCTGGGCGATTATATCCACGCGATGTACGGGTTCCTGCGGCAGGCGCGCGCGCGGCATGTGCTGATGATCGGCTGTGGCGGCGGGACGCTCGCGACGATGCTGCATGCCAGCGGCGTCAAGGTCGCCATCGTCGATATCAGCGCGCTCTCCTTCGAGATCGCGTTGCGCTATTTCCAGTTACCGCAAGATGTCGAATGCCATGTCGCCGACGGCGCAGCGTTCCTGCGCCGGACGCGCGCACGCTACGACGCCATTGTACTGGACGCGTATGACGACGAGGCGATCCCCAACCAGTTCCTCAAGATCGCGTTCTTCAATCTGGCGAAATCGCGCATGGCGGCGCGGGGCGCGATCTTCCTGATGAACATCATCGTCGCGGACGACGACGACCGCACGCCGGACCGCATCGCGCGGCTGATGGGCCAGACCTGGCGGGCCGTTCGCTTGCTGGATTCCGACGGCTACGAGAACCGCAATTGCGTGGCGCTGGCGGGCGCGGTGAAGGCGCTCAGGAAGCCGCGCCTCTTGATGCCGCCGCAGCGGTGCGCGAAGAAATTGGCCGCCGACCTCAAGGCGATGGATTTCCGGAAGCTTCGGGCGTAACGGCGATGGCCCTCAAAAAACGCTCCTTCACGCTCTCCGGCCATCGCACCTCCGTGGCGCTGGAGCCGGAGTTCTGGGCGGTGCTGGACGCGGAAGCCGCGAAAACGGGCGCGAGCCTCGCCGCGCTGGTCGCGGAGATCGACAAGGCGCGTGGGCCGCACCCGCTCGCCAGCGCGCTGCGGCTCCGCGCGCTTGCCGCCGCCTCCCGGCCATCCTAGCCTTGGCGCCTCAACCGGAGGCCGCCATGATCACGCTCTATCACCGCCCCAAGACCCGTTCGTCGCGCTTCATCTGGCTGCTCGAGGAATTGGGCGCGCCCTATGAGATCAAAGAGGTCACCACCCGCACGCGCGAGGGCGGCGCGCCCGATCCGGCCAATCCGCATCCGCACGGCAAAGTGCCTGCGATCTCCGATGACGGCGAAGTGGTGTTCGAATCCTCCGCCATCGCGCTCTATCTCACCGACAAATATCCCCATGCCGGGATCGGCCCTTCGATCGGCGATGCCAAGCGCGGGGCGTATCTGTCGTGGCTTGCCTATTACGGCGGCGTGATGGAGCCCGCGTTCATGTCGAAGTTCATGAACGTCCCCGTGCCGGTGGGCACGGCCGGCTGGGTCGAGGTCGAGCCGGCGATGGATTTCGTCATCAAGACGCTGTCGGCGGGGCCGTATCTGCTGGGCGAGAAATTCTCCGCCGCGGACGTACTTTACGGTTCCACCTTCGCGCTGTTCGGCGCCTCGCCGATGCTGCCCAAGAGCCCTGTGATCGACCTCTACGTCAAGAACTGCCTCGCCCGCCCCGCTTACGCCCGCGCGCAGGAAAAAGACGGTGGCTGAGATCGTCAATCTGCGCCGGGTGAAGAAGGCGAAAGCGCGCGCGGAGAAATCCGCCGAGGCCGACGCCAATCGCGCCAAGCACGGCGTGGCGAAGAGCATGCGCGATCTGGAAGAGGCGCGGGACGAAAAAGAGAAGCAGAAGCTCGAAGGCCATCGCTTGAAAGATGCAGAGTAATGGCGGGCCCGTTCTCCGGCATTCTCGTCGTCGATCTCACGCGCGTGCTGGCGGGGCCGTTCTCCGCGATGCTGCTGGCGGAGATGGGCGCGCGGGTCATCAAGGTCGAGCCGCCGCGGGTGGGCGACGATTCGCGCCATATCGGGCCGTTCGTGAAGACGAAGACGGGCGGCACAAAGTCCGGCTATTTCATGAGCGTCAATCGCGGCAAGCAATCCATCGCGCTCGACCTGAAAGCCGAGGGCGACCGCAGGATCTTCGAGGCGCTGGTCGCGCGCGCCGATGTGCTGATCGAGAATTATCGCGGTGGCACGATGGAGAAACTGGGCTATGGCTACGACGCGCTGAAAGAGAAACATCCGCGCCTGATCTATGCCGGTGTCTCCGGCTTCGGCCATACCGGGCCTTATGCAACGCGCCCCGCTTACGACATGGTGGTGCAGGCGATGGGTGGGGTGATGAGCCTGACCGGCCATCCCGGCTCGCCGCCGACGCGGGTGGGCACATCGACGGGCGATCTCACCGCCGGATTGTTCGCCACCATCGGCATCGTCACCGCGCTTTACGACCGCGAGAGGACGGGGCGCGGCCAGAAGGTCGATGTCGCGATGCTCGACAGCCAGGTGGCGGTGCTGGAGAACGCGATCTCGCGCTATGTCGCCACCGGCGAAGTGCCCGGCCGGCTCGGCTCGCGCCACCCCTCCATCGCGCCGTTCGCCGCCTTCGCCACAGCGGACGGCCACATCGCCATCGCCGCCGGCAACGACGTGCTGTTCGCGCGCATGGCCAAGGTGCTGAACCGCCCCGAATGGGCCGATGACGAACGTTACAAAACCAATCCCTCCCGCATGCGCCACTGGGAAGCGCTCCACGCCGAAATGGAAGGCGCGCTGGAAGCCGGGACCAAGGCCGAATGGCTCGCGCTGCTGGAGGCGGACGGCATCCCCTGCGGCCCGCTCAACAACGTGGCCGAGGTGATGGCCGACCCGCAGGTCCTCGCCCGCAACATGATCGTCACGATCGACGACCCGGACATCGGCGAAATCCGCATGCAGGGAAATCCGGTCAAACTGTCGGGTTATGATGACCCGAAAACACGCGAACCGGCGCCGGATCTGGATGGAGATCGGGCCGCGATATTGAGGGAGCTGGAACTTTGAACAGCTTGCATGATTGGGAACTTCATTCCGTCAAACTCGATTGGAAGTCGGGTGAAACTCGCTTCGATATTAGCTGGGTCGATGAGCACCACGTGTTGGTCGCCAAAGGAACTCAGAGCTTGCATCTATCGCGCGAATTCTCCTGGGGACCGACCAATTGGATAATGGGCGCAAACGAGCCGATCAAAACAGCTGAGGGCCAGTTTCTGCTCAAAATCGAAATGCAATCTGGCGATAACAT
This sequence comes from Rhizomicrobium sp., assembly GCA_036268825.1. GTDB lineage: Bacteria > Pseudomonadota > Alphaproteobacteria > Micropepsales > Micropepsaceae > Rhizomicrobium. The sequence continues at coordinate 4,284 of DATATK010000057.1, forward strand.
CGAGATTGTCGCGGAAAGCTTCGAAATTCCCGATGCAAAGCCGCGCGCTTCCTGGCAATTGCCATTGGGAAAATGAAGGCAAGGCACTACATTAGCCCTATGCCCCAAGAATCACGTTCGTACCCATGAGCGACCGCTATCGCGATCCGCTGGACGATGCGTTCAGCGATGAGCCCGCCGCGACGCCCGCGATCCCGCGCGAACCGCCCTATCTGCTGGGTCTGAACCCGGAGCAGCGCGAGGCGGTGCTGAGCGTGGACGGCCCGGTGCTGGTGCTGGCGGGCGCGGGCACCGGAAAGACGCGCGTGCTGACCACGCGGCTGGCGCATATCCTTGCGACAAGGCGCGCATGGCCGGGGCAAATCCTATCCGTCACCTTCACCAACAAGGCGGCGCGCGAGATGAAGGAGCGCATTGGCGCGCTGATCGGCGGCGTGGTCGAGGGGATGCAGTGGCTCGGCACGTTCCATTCCATCGGCGCGCGGATGTTGCGGCGGCATGCGGAGCTCGCCGGCCTCAAATCCAATTTCACGATCCTGGACGCGGACGATCAGCTGCGGCTGATGAAGCAGATTCTGGAAGCGGAGGGGATCGACGAAAAGCGCTGGCCGGCGCGCACGCTGGCCTCCTTCATCGACGGCTGGAAGAACCGCGGGCTCTCGCCTGCCGATGTGCCCGACGGCGAGGCGCATGGTTTCGCCAATGGCAAGGGGCGCGATCTCTACCGGCAATATCAGGAGCGGCTGAAGCAATTGAACGCCGCCGATTTCGGCGACCTGCTGCTGGAGGTGCTGAACATCCTGCGCGGCAATCCCGAAATCCTCGCCGAATATCGCGACCGCTTCAAATACATGCTGGTGGATGAATATCAGGACACCAATGTCGTCCAATATCTCTGGCTGAAACTGCTGGCCGGCACCATCGGCAACGTTTGCGTCGTGGGCGACGACGACCAGTCGATCTATGCGTGGCGCGGCGCGGAGGTGGAGAACATATTGCGCTTCGAGCGCGATTTCCCCGGCGCCAAGGTGATCCGGCTGGAGCGTAACTATCGTTCCACGCCCGCGATCCTGGGCGCGGCGAGCGGATTGATCGCCGCCAACAAGGGCCGCCTCGGCAAGACCTTGTGGACCGAGGGCGACGCGGGCGAGAAGATCAAGGTCCAGGGCGTGTGGGACGCCGAGGAAGAAGCCCGCGCCGTCGCGACGGACGCGGAGAACCTGCACAGCAAGGGCGAGCGCTTCTCGCAGATGGCGATCTTGGTGCGCGCCTCGTTCCAGATGCGCGAATTCGAAGACCGCTTCCTCGCGCTCGGCCTGCCCTATCGCGTGATCGGCGGCCCGCGCTTCTACGAGCGCGCCGAAATCCGCGATGCGATGGCTTACTTGCGCCTGATCGCGCAGGGCGACGACGACCTCGCCTTCGAGCGCATCGTCAACAAGCCCAAGCGCGGCATCGGCGATGCGAGCGTGCAGAGCTTGCACCTCTTCGCGCGCGCACGTTCGCTGCCGCTGCTCGCCGCCGCGCGTGAGATCGCCGATAGCGACGAGTTGCCGCCCAAGGCGCGCAAGGCCTTGACCGAACTCTCCGCCAATTTCGCGCGCTGGAGTGCGACGGCGCAGCATCTGCCGCACACCGAACTCGCCGAGATGGTGCTGGACGAAAGCGGCTATACCGACATGCTGAAGGCCGACAAGTCGGCAGAGGCGCCGGGGCGGCTCGACAACCTGAAAGAACTCGTGCGCTCGATGGAGCAGTACGAAACGCTCGCCGCGTTCCTCGAACATGTCAGCCTGGTGATGGAGCTGGAGCAGAACACCACCGACGATCGCATCAATCTGATGACGCTGCACGCCGCCAAGGGCCTGGAATTCGACACGGTGTTTTTGCCCGGTTGGGAGGAAGGCCTGTTCCCCAGCCAGCGCACGATGGACGAAAGCGGCCTCGCCGGCCTCGAAGAAGAGCGCCGCCTCGCTTACGTGGGTCTGACGCGCGCGCGCAAACGCATCCGCGCCTTCTTCGCCGCCAACCGCCGCGTGCACGGCAGCTGGCAAAGTTCGCTGCCCTCGCGCTTCATCTCCGAATTGCCCGAAGAGCATGTCGAAACCGTGATCGACGAAGGCTTCTACGGTGGCTACACCGGCTTCCGCGACAACGCCCAAGCCGCGAATTTCGGCAGCACCTACGACAGCCCCGGCTGGAAACGCGCCCAGGCCAACCGCGCCGCCGCGGGTGGCGCCCGCACAAGACCGCCGATGATCGAGGCGCAAGCTTACATGGTGCAAACCAGCGACCCAGCGTCGTCGCAATACACCCGCGGCGACCGCGTCTTCCACCAAAAATTCGGCTACGGCCGCGTGACGGCAGTGGAGGGCAACAAACTCGTCGTCGAGTTCGACAAGGCGGGCGAGAAGCGCGTGATCGACAATTTTGTGCAGCGGGCTTGAGCATGCTCCTGCAACGAAGTGCGCGTGCATTTATCCTCCCCCGCTTGCGGGGGAGGTGGATGGCGAGCGTAGCGAGACAGACGGAGGGGGTCACTCGGAGAGCACAACTTACCCCCTCCGCCATCGCTTCGCTCGGCACCTCCCCCGTAAACGGGGGAGGATAAGAATGTCCAACCCGCCCCTCTGGAAAGCGTCCGTCGTCGTCGCCAAGGAAGAGGCGGGGAACGTCTCCGCCGCGTTCGAGCTCGCCTCATCGCCGCAGGCGGTGCTCATTCACGAGGAGCCGTTCCGCGCGGATGCCGTGGTCGAGGCGCTTTATACGGGCATGCCGGACGGCGCGTTGCTCACGCGGCTGGCGGGGCGCGAGGTGTTTGTCGGGCTGCTGCCGGATATCGACTGGATCAAGCTCAGCCAGGAAGGCCTGCCGCCGGTGCGCGCGGGGCGCTTCTTCGTCTATGGCGCGCACGATGCGGGCGAGGTGCCGGCGGGCGTGATCCCGATCCGCATCGAGGCGGGGATGGCGTTCGGCACCGGGCATCATGAGACGACGTCGCTGTGTCTTGGCGCAATGAGCGGCCTCGCCAAGCGGCGGCGCTTCTTCAACGTGCTCGATCTGGGCTGCGGCACGGGGCTGCTCGGTATCGGCGCGGCGAAACTGTGGCGGCGGAAGATCGTCGCCTCCGACATCGATCCCGTCGCCATCGAAGTCACGCGCGAGAACGCGGCGGCCAATGGCGAGAGCACGCTGGTGCACGCGCTGGTCGCCGACGGGCTCGACCATCCGGCGCTGACGGCGAAGGCGCCGTACGACCTGCTCATCGCCAACATCCTCGCCGAGCCGCTCACCCGGCTGGCCCCCGCCATCGCCCAGGCGCTGGCGCACGGCGGCGTGCTGATCCTGTCGGGATTGCTGCATTATCAGGAGAATCTGGTGCTGTCGTTCTACCGCCCGCAAGGGTTGGTCTTGCGCAAAATCCACCGCGACGGACCCTGGTCCGCGCTGGTGCTTGAGAGGCCGAAGAGACCGGGATAGGTTGTTCCCGCTAAACAAAAATTGTGAAAAGAACATGGATAAGAACGTCGCTTTCCAATCCTACGACGACCGCTCCGACGCCGCGACCTGTGCGCCGCGCCTCGCCGCCTTGCGCGCGGAGCTCGCCAAACGCGGGCTCGACGGGTTCGTTGTGCCGCATTCGGACGAATATCAGAGCGAGTATCTGCCGGAGTGCAACGAGCGGCTGGCCTGGCTCACCTCGTTCACCGGCTCGGCCGGCGCGGCTGTGGTGCTGGCGAAGACCGCCGCGGTGTTCGTGGATGGGCGTTACACGCTGCAGGTCCAGCAGCAGACGGACACCAAATTGTTCGAGCCGCGCGACCTCGTGATGGAAGGGCCAAGCGGCTGGCTGGAAACGAACGCGCCGAAAGGTGCGAAGATTGGCTTCGATCCCTGGGTGCACAGTGCGGCGAATGCGGACGCGTTGCGCGCCGCGGTGGAGAAGGCCGGCGCCACGCTGGCGCCGACGGACGGCAACCCGATCGACGCGGTGTGGCACGACCGCCCCGCGGCGCCCACCGCCAAGGCGATTCCCCATGCGATGAACCTCGCCGGCGAAAGCGCGGAGAGCAAGCGCACGCGTATCGCCGAGGACGTGAAGAAGCTCGGCGCGGATGCGGCGGTGGTGAGCCTCGCGGATTCGATCTGCTGGCTGCTCAACGTCCGCGGCGGCGACACGCCGCACACGCCGTTCGTGCTCAGCTACGCGATCCTCAACTCCGACGGTTCGGTCGACTGGTTCGTGGACGGGCGCAAAAGCTCGCCGGAACTCAAGCAGCATCTGGGCAACGCCGTGCGCGTGCGCGAGCCAGGCGAGTTCGTCGCGGCGCTGGATGCGTTGAAGGGCAAGACCGTGGTGGCGGATGCGAACTGGACAGCGCAGGCCGCGTTCGCGCGGCTGGACAAAGCGGGCGCCACCGTGAAGCGCGGCGTCGATCCTTGCCAATTGCCCAAGGCGTGCAAGAACCCGGTCGAGATCGAAGGTTCCCGCAAGGCGCATATCCGCGACGGCGCGGCGCTGACGCGCTTCCTCGCCTGGATGGCGCGTGAGGCGCCCGGCGGGCATCTCACCGAGATCGAGGCGTCCGAGACCCTGGAAGGTTATCGCCGCCAGGCCGGATCGCTGACCGACCTGTCGTTCGATTCCATCTCGGGCGCGGCGCCGCACGCCGCCCTGCCGCATTACCGCGTGACGCGCTCGTCTAACCGCGCGATCAACAAGGACGAGATCTACCTGATCGATTCCGGCGGCCAATATCCCGACGGCACGACGGACGTGACGCGCACCATGATCGTCGGCACGCCGACCGCAGAGATGAAGGACCGCTTCACCCGCGTGCTCAAGGGCCACATCATGCTCGCCACCGCGCGCTTCCCCGAAGGCACCACCGGCGCCGCGCTCGACGGTTTCGCGCGCAAGGCGCTGTGGGATGCGGGCCTCGATTACGACCACGGCACCGGCCACGGCGTGGGCTCGTATCTCTCCGTGCACGAAGGCCCGCAGAACATCTCCAAGCGCCCGGTCACCCAGGCGCTGAAGCCGGGCATGATCTGCTCCAACGAGCCCGGCTATTACAAGGAAGGCGAATACGGCATCCGCATCGAGAATCTCGTGGTGGTGTCGGAGCCGAAAACGATCCCCGGCGGCGACCGCAAGATGATGGAATTCGAAACCGTCACCTGGGCGCCGATCGATCTCGGCCTCGTCGACGCTTCGCTGCTGACCGATGGCGAACGCCGCTGGCTCAACACCTATCACGCCACCACCCGCGAGAAGTTGTCGGCGCTGGTGGACGATGAGACCAAAGCGTGGCTGGAGAAGGCGACGCGGGCGATCTAGCTTGTTGCACCTCCCCCTTGTGGGGAGGTCGACAAACCGTTGCGCGCAAAGCGCGTGACGGTTTTCGGGTGGGGGGCCGTGCCAGACGGATGCTCGGCCCCCCACCCGAAAAATCCTTCGGATTTTTCGACCTCCCCACAAGGGGGAGGTGCAGGGACAAGACATGAAACGCGATCACGCCACACCCGCCGGAACCGTTCATCGCCTGACGCTGGACAGCGCGGTGCTGAAATCCAACCTGCTGGGCGATCCCACCACGCGGCTCATCGACGTCTATGTCCCGCACGGGCATGACGGGCGCGGGCTGCCGCTGCTGGTCGATCTCGTCGGTTTCACGGCGGGCGGCCCCGCGCATACCAACTGGAAGAATTTCGGCGAGAACCTGCCGGAGCGGCTGGACCGGCTGATCGCGACGAGGGCGATGCCGCCCGTCGTGGCCGCGCTGCCCGATTGCTTCACCAAACTCGGCGGCAACCAGTACATCAACTCCGCCGCGATGGGGCGGTGGGACGATTTCCTGCTAAGCGAAGCGGTGCCGTTCGTGGAAGCGAAGTTCGGCTGCGGCGGCGCGGGGCGGCGCGCGTGTTTCGGCAAAAGCTCCGGCGGCTACGGCGCCATCGCGCATGCGCTGCTCCATCCCGATTTCTGGGCAGGCGCCGCGTGCCATTCCGGCGACATGGGGTTCGAGCTCTGCTACCTGCCCGAATTCCCGCGCCTCTTGCGCAAGCTCGCCAAGCAGGGCGGCTCGATCGAGAAATGGGTCGATGCGTTCCACGCCGCGCCCAAAACCAAGGACGGCGACCTGCATGACCTGATGACGCTGGCGATGTGCGCGACCTACGATCCCGATCCCGCCGCGCCCTATGGCCTGCGCCTGCCCGTCACGATGGACACCTGCGAGGTCATCCCGGAGCGCTGGGCGAATTTCGAGAAATGGGATCCCTGCTTGATGATGGAGACTCGCGCCGCGGGCTTGAAGAAACTCAAGGCGCTGTGGATCGATTGCGGCGAGATCGACCAGTACAATCTCGTCTATGGCGCGCGCCGCCTGCACCGTTCGCTGGAACGCTTCGGCGTCGCCCACATTTACGAGGAGTTCCCGGACGATCATTCGTCCGTCGACTACCGGATGGACAGGAGCTTGCCCGCCCTCGCCCACGCGCTTTCGGGCTGAGGGAGATCGCCATGCGCCGCCTCGCCATCCTCGCTGCCGCCGTCGTGCTGCTCTCTGCGTGCTCGGTTTGGCCCGTGGATCAGGATCCCTACGGCATGAGCCTGCGCCGCAACGCCAACGAAACGATCATGGCGCTGCAGGCCTATCGCAAGGACAACGGCGCGTTCCCGATGAGCCTCGCCGCGTTGACGCCGAAATATCTGCCGTCGCTGCCGGACGTGCCCGGCCTGCATTACGAATATGCCGACGGTTCGCTCTCCTACCATTACATCCCGTCCTGGCCGCAACTGCGCCCGGTCTGGTGCGCCTCCGTCGGCAACAACACCGACTGGAAATGCGAAGAGCATTTGATTTAGCGGGTTAAAGCCCTTCAATCCGTCTCAGCCACTCGTCCTCATCGATCACTTCGACGCCGAATTTCTGCGCGTCGGTGAGCTTCGATCCCGCGCCGGGGCCGGCGACGACGAGGTCGGTTTTCTTGGACACCGAGCCTGAAGTTTTCGCGCCCAGGGCTTCGGCGCGGGCCTTGGCTTCCTGGCGGGTCATCTTTTCCAGCGTGCCAGTGAAGACGACGATCTTGCCGGCGACGGGCGAGCCCGCGATCTTCGGCGCCGTAACGTCCGTGACGGTCACTTCCTTGAGCAGATGCGCGACGGCTTTGCGGTTGTGGGGCTCGCCGAAGAAATCCTTGATCGCTTCGGCCACCACGTCGCCGATGCCGTCGATGGCGTTCAACTCCTCGACGGCGCCGTCCGTTTCCATCGCCTCGGCAAACGCCGTCCACGAATGGAAATTGCGGGCGAGCAGCCGCGAATTGGTTTCGCCGACGTGGCGGATACCCAGCGCGTTGATGAACCGGTCGAGCCCGATCGTGCGGCGTGCATCGACGGCGGCGACGAGGTTCTCGACCAGCCTGTTCTCGTCGTCTTTCTTTTTCGCCTTCTTGGCCGGGTCCTTGCCCTCGCGCCGCTGCGCGCTCAGTTCCTCCCGCCGCTCCTTCAGCGCGCGGTCCAGCACATCGGGCTTTTTCGCGAGCGTGAAGATGTCGGCGGGCTCTTTCAGCAGGCCCTTCTCGTGCAAGGTCTCGATATAGACGCCGCCGAAGCCTTCGATGTCGAATGCGTCGCGGCCGACGAAATGCTTCAGGCTCTCCACCACCTGCGCCGCGCAGATGAGCCCGCCGGTGCAGCGCCGGTCAACGTCTTCCTTGCCGGTCTTCTCGTCCACCTCGCGCACCGCGTGGCTGCCGCAGATGGGACACTTGTGCGGAAATTGATACGGCTTGGCGCCGCGCGGGCGTTTCTCCTCGATCACGCGCACGACCTGCGGGATCACGTCTCCCGCGCGCTGGATCACCACCGTGTCGCCGATGCGCACATCCTTACGCGCGATCTCGTCCTCGTTGTGCAAGGTCGCATTCTGCACCACCACGCCGCCGACCGTGACCGGCTTCAGCTTGGCGACGGGTGCGAGCTTGCCGGTGCGGCCGACCTGGATGTCGATGTCGAGCAGCACCGTCTCGGCCTGCTCGGCGGCGAATTTGTGCGCGATGGCCCAGCGCGGCGAGCGCGAGACGAAGCCGAGGCGATCCTGCAGCGCTAGATCGTCCACCTTGTAGACGACGCCGTCGATGTCGTAGCCGAGTTTGGCGCGTTTGACTTCGATGTCGGAATAGAATTTCAGGATCTGCTCCACCGTTTCGCAGCGGCGCACGAGCGGATTGACCTTGAAGCCGAATTTTTTGAACGCTTCCAGCATGCCCCATTGCGTGCCGTCGGGAAGATCGCTCGCCTCGCCCCAGGTGTAGGCAAAGAACGCCAGGTCGCGCGATGCGGTGATGGCCGGGTCGAGCTGGCGCACCGAGCCCGCGGCGGAGTTGCGCGGATTGGCGTATTCGGGTTTGCCGTCCTTGGCCTGGCGCGTGTTGAGCGCGGCGAAATTGGCGTGGGTCATGTAGACCTCGCCGCGCACTTCCAGGACTTTCGGCGGCTTGCCGTGCAGGCGCAGCGGGATGTCCTTGATGGTGCGCAGGTTGGGCGTGATGTCCTCGCCCTCCGCGCCGTCGCCGCGTGTCGCGCCCTGCACGAAAACGCCGTTCTCGTAGCGCAGGGAAGCGGAGAGCCCGTCGATCTTGGGCTCGGCGGTGAAGATCAGCGCCTGCTCGTCCTTCATGCCGAGGAAGCGGCGCACGCGGGTGGCGAAATCGGCGACGTCTTCGTCCGAAAAGGCGTTGTCGAGCGACAGCATCGGCGCCGCGTGGCGAACCTTGGCGAATTTCTCGCTCGCCACCGCGCCGACGCGATGCGATGGACTGTCCGGCCGCACCAGTTTGGGGAAGCGCGCCTCGATCGCGAGGTTGCGCTTGCGCAGCGCGTCGTAATCCGCGTCGGTGACCGTCGGCGCGTCGTCGAGGTAATAGGCGCGGTCGTGCTCGGCCATCACGCGAGCCAGCTTTTCAAGCTCTTTCGCGGCTTCGGAAGGCGTCAATTTTTCGACGGACTTCGCGCTCATGCCCGCTTCCGGATTTTCTTCGGGGCAGCCTCCGCTTCCGCCAGCAGCCGTCTTGCCGCGGCGCGGGCTTCTTCGGTGACGGCGGCGCCGGAGAGCATGCGGGCGATTTCTTCGGCGCGTTCCTCTGGCGTCAGCATCGCGACGCGCGTCCTGTCGCCGGTGCGCGTGATGCGGAAGTGGCGCATCGCGCGGGCGGCGACTTGCGGGGAATGCGTCACCAGCAATACCTGCGTGGTCCTGGCGACGCGTTGCAGGCGTTCGCCCACCGCGTCGGCCACCGCGCCGCCGACGCCGCGGTCCACTTCGTCGAACACGAGCGCGGCGGGCGGGCTAGTCTCGGCCAGCGCCACCTTGATCGCCAGCGAGAAGCGCGCCAGTTCGCCGCCGGATGCGATCTTGGTCATCGCCCCGAACGGCGCGCCCTCGATGGTGGCGACTTCGAAAGCGACGCGCTCCAGCCCGCTGGCGCTTTCCTCGCCCGGCTCCAGCGCGACGCGGAATTTGGCGTGGCCGAGCTTGAGCGGGACCAATTCTCCCGCCACCGCCGCTTCCAGTTTCGCAGCAGCCGTTTTGCGCGCGGCGGAGAGTTTGCGTGCGGCGGCGAGATAGGCTTCGCGCGCTTTGGCGACCTCGGCTTCCGCCTCCTTCAACTTCCCGCCGCCGCCTTCGATGGCGTCGCGCTTGGCGAAGAACTCGATTGCCACGCGCGGCAACTCGTCCGGCGGCACGGCGTATTTGCGAGCCATGGCGCGCAGCGCGAACAGGCGTTCTTCCTTGCGCTCCAGCTCGCCGGGATCGGCGTCGAGGCGCGAGAGCAAGGCTTCGAGTTCGCGCCGCCCCTCTTCCGTCGAGGCGAAGGCCTGCTCCAGCGCGGCCTCAGCGGAAGCAGCGGCCTTGCGCGCTTCCTCGCCCATGCGGGCCAATCGTTTGAGCACGGATGCGATCATCGCTTCGGCGCCGCGGTCGCCGCCCAGCGCTTCGACGCCGGCGGAGACGTCTTCGGCGATGCGGCTGGCGTTCATCAGCAGCGCGCGTTCGGAGGCGAGGCGTGTTTCCTCGCCTTCCTCCGGCGCGAAATCGGACAATTCCTGCGCGGCGTGGCGTACGAAGTCCGCATCCGCGGCGGCGCTGGCGGCGGCTTTGCGGATCGCGTCCGCCGCCGCGCGCAGGCGATCCAGCTCGGCGAAGCGCGACGCGACGTCGGCGGCAAGCGGCTCGTGCCCGCCGAACGCATCGAGCAGGCGGCGATGGGTGGCGGCGTCGAACAGGCCGCGGTCGTCGGCCTGGCCGTGGATTTCGACCAGCATCGCGCCCAGGTCACGCAGCAGGCCGACGCCGACCGCCTCGTCGTTCACGAAGGCGCGCGTGCGGCCGTCCACCGTGATGGCGCGGCGCAGGATGGTTTCGCCTTCGGAGGGAATGCCGTTGCCGTCGATCAGCGCGCGGGCGGCGTGGCCCTTGGCGAGATCGAAGATCGCGACGGCAGAGCCTTGCGCGGCGCCCTGGCGGACGCTGGAACGTCCGCCGGCGCGCGCCCCCGCGGCGAGGCCCAGTGCGTCGAGCAGGATGGATTTTCCCGCGCCGGTCTCACCGGTGAGCACGTTGAGGCCGCCCGCGAAGTCGAGCGAGACGTCCTCAATCAGCACCAGGTCGCGAATCTTGAGCGTGGCCAGCATTGGGCCAATTTATAGCCGGAACTGCCTCGCAAGCCACGAGCCTTGGTCGACTTCGGGCTTCATATCGTGCTCGGTCAGCAGCTTGTAGGCGTCCTTGTACCAGGGGCTGCCCGGATAATTGGCGCCCAGCACGGCGGCGGCGGTCTTGGCCTCGTTGTAAAGACCCATCGCGTAATAGGCCTCGGTCAGCCGCTCCAGCGCCTCGGCGATCTGCGCCGTTTTCTGGTAGTGCTCCACCACGCCGCGGAAACGGTTGATGGCGCCGATATAGTCGCCGCGCATCAGGTAGTAGCGGCCGATCTCCATCTCCTTGCCGGCGAGATGGTCGTAGGCCAGGTCGATCTTCAGGCTGGCGTCACGGGCATATTCGCTGTCGGGAAAGCGCTGGACCACGTCCTGCAGCGCGGTGAGCGCGGCTTCGGTGTTGGACTGGTCGCGGCCGATATCGACGATCTGCTGATATTGCGACATCGCCTTCAGATAGAAGGCGTAGGCGACTTCCCGGCTACCGGGATGGAGCTGGATATAGCCGTCGGCGGTGGAGATCGCATCGGTGTAGCTGTTGCCTTCGTAGTAGCAGTATGCCGCCATCAGCATCGCGCGGCGCGCCCAGATCGAATAGGGATGCTGGCGCTCGACCTCATCGAACTGCTTGCCGGCCTTCACCCAGTTGCCGTTGTCGATCTCTTTCCAGGCATCGTTGTAGATCTGGTCGACCGGACGCTCGACATATTGCGGGTCCTTGTCGTCGGTATCGTCGCTGCCGCAACCGGCCACGAACAGGACCATGGCCGACGCCATGGCCAGCCCCACGGCGCGGAACAGCTTGCGGTTAGCCAAGTGCTTGAAAGACATTAACTCTCCCGGAGGGATGGGCTCGGCGCGTCTTATGCCAGACGGGGGTGAGCGAGGTCCAGACCCCGTTCGCCACAGCCTTACCGGGCGTCCAGCCGCCAAGCGGACGGGTCCGCGAACAGCGCCCGCAAAAGCCCGTTGTTGAGGGCGTGGCCGGAGCGGCGGCCTTCGAAGCGGGCGATCAGGGGGGCGCCGGCGGTGCCCATGTCGCCCAGGGCGTCGAGGATCTTGTGCCTTACGAATTCGTCACGAAAGCGCTGGAGCGGCGCGTTGACCAGTTGGTCGCCGTCGATCGCCAGCGTGTTCTGGAGCGACGCCCCGCGCCCCAGCCCCATTTTGTTGAGGGCATCCAATTCATGCAGGAAACCAAAGGTGCGGGCGGGCGCGATCTCGGTGCGGAAGCCGCCCTGCGAAAACGGCCAGTCCATCGCCTGCGTGCCGATGACTTGCGTCGGAAACACAATCTCGAAATCGAAGCTGTAGGCATCCGCCGGCACCAGCGCCGCGCTCGCCTCGCCATGGCGGACCTCGACGCGCTTGAGCACCTTGATGGCGCGCCCCTCGCCGGCCTGTTCGCGTATGCCCGCTTTGTCGAGCAGCGCCAGATAAGACAGCGCGTCGCCGTCGAGAATCGGCGGCTCCGGCCCATCGAGCGTGACGATCATGTCGTCGATCTCGGCGCCCGCGGCGGCCGCCATCAAATGCTCGATCACGCCGACACTGGCGCCGTCCTGCGCGATCACCGTGCCCAGGCGCGTCTCGCCGACCTTGTCGTAGAGCGCGGGAATCTGTTTGCCGCCGAGATCGGCGCGCACGAACACAATGCCTGTCCCCGCAGGCGCCGGCGCCAGCGTCATATGCACCGTGCCGCCGGCGTGGAGCGCAGTGCCGGAGGTGGAAACTTCTTGCGTGAGCGTGCGACGAGACATGAAGGCACTGTAGCCCCCTCGCCCCCTTCGGGGGAGAGGGTCGGGGTGAGGGGGTCTCGACATCCGTTCGATGCTTCAAGCACCGCGCAGGCGGAAAAACCCCCTCACCCCGGCCCTCTCCCCCTCAAAGGGGGAG
>DATATK010000058.1:0-14261 GCA_036268825.1 Rhizomicrobium sp.
CTGCCTTGCGCGAAGGGCGAGCGCTCGACCTGTGCCCACAGGCTGGTGCGGTTGGGCGCGATCAGCAGCAGCCGCCCGCCGGGGGCCAGCACTCGCCAGATCTGGCGCAGCAGCAGCCGCGAGGACTCCGCGCTCTCCAGCCCATGGACCAGCAGGATCCGGTCGAACATTGCGTCGGGGAACGGCAGCAACTCTTCCTCGCCCAGCGCGGCCAGACATTGTGGGTCCGGCCAGGCGACCGGGCCATGCTGGGCGGGCATCAAGGCGATGACGCGCTCGGCCTCGTCCATCAAAGGGCGCAAATAGGGGATCGCGAAGCCGTAGCCCAGCACCCGAAGGCCCCGCAGATCGGGCCACACCAGGCGCAAGCGTTTGAGGACGAGGCGGCGGGTGACCTGCCCCATCGGCTCCTCGTAGAAGGACGCTAGCCCGGTCGCGTCGAACTGCATGGGTCTTGCGTAATCCCGGACAGGGGCCGGTTCAACGGCCGCGTGCCAATTGCTAGGATTGCGGCCCAAAGGAGCATCCATGGCCCCGCTTCAGATCGAACTCGTTCCCTGCCTCAGCGACAACTATGCCTACCTGATTCGCGATTCCGACTCCGGCCTCTGCGCCGTGGTCGATCCGTCGGAGCCGGACCCGGTGCGGCGCGCGCTGGGCGGAGCCAGACTCACCCACATCCTCAACACCCACCACCATTTCGACCACACCGGCGGCAATATCCCGTTGAAGGAGGAGTTCGGCGCCGTCGTGGTGGGGCCGGAGAAAGACCGCGACCGCATTCCCGGCATCGATGTCGGCGTGAGCGAGGACGCGCCCTGGCGGTTCGGCGCGCACGAAGCACGCATCCTGGAAATACCGGCGCATACGCGCGGCCATATCGCGTTCGTCTTCGGCGGCATCGCCTTCACCGGCGACACGCTGTTCGCGATGGGTTGCGGGCGGCTGTTCGAGGGCACGCCGGAGACGATGTGGCAAAGCCTTTCCAAGCTGATGCGCCTTCCAGACGACACCGCCATCTATTGCGGCCACGAATACACGCTGAGCAACGGCCGCTTCGCGCTCTGCGTCGAGCCGGGCAACGCCGCGCTCCGGGCGCGGATGAAGGAGGTAGAAGCCACGCGCGCCCGGAATGCGCCAACCATTCCCTCGACCATGGGACTGGAAAAGCACACCAATCCATTCCTGCGGGCCGCCTCGCCGGAGATTCGCCGCACGCTCGGACTGGAAAAAGCGAGCGACGCCGAGGTCTTCGGCGAATTACGCCGCCGTAAGGATTCGTTCTGACGGTCACCTGGCGTACCAAGCCCGATCGCCAGCCCTCTCGCACAACGGCGATTCTGTTGTATCATGTTCGTGAAAACGAGAGGGGCGTCAGCCTCACAGGCGCCCGCATGAGGGGATCATGGGTCGTTCGTTCCTGCTGGGCGCAGCAAGCGCCGCGGCATTGCTCTATCTGACTGTGCCTGCCGCCGCGCAAGACCAACCGCAACAAGCCCAGCCACAACAAGCCAAGCCCGTTGAGGTCAGGCCCGCGCAAGCCACCGGCATGGAAGTGGTGGTGGTGACGGCGCGGCGGCGCGCGGAGAACCTCGAAAAGGTGCCCGTCGCCGATACCGCGCTCAGCGGCGAGACGCTGCGAACGGACAACATCAATTCGGCGCTGGCGCTGCAGAACCACGTCCCGTCGCTCACCGTGGCCGCCAACCTGGGCTCGCGCGACGATGACGTCTTCACGATCCGCGGCCAGAGCCAGCCTTTCGGCGGCGCCGATCCCGGGGTGCAGACCTATTTCGCGGAAGTCCCGTTCAACGCCGGCGGTCCCGGCAGTGAATACGACATGGACAACATCCAGGTGCTCAAAGGTCCGCAAGGAACGCTGTTCGGCCGCAACACGACGGGCGGCGCGATCCTGTTCGAACCCAAGCGGCCCGACGACCAGTTCGGCGGTTATTTCGACGGATCGGCCGGCGACTACGGGCTGCGCGAGCTCAAAGGCGCAATCAATCTTCCACTGACCGACACGTTCGCGGTGCGCATGGCGGGCGATTTCCTCAGCCGCGACGGCTACACCAAGGACATCTCGACCGGACAGAATCTGGACAACGAGAATGTCGATGCGTTTCGCATCGGCGCGACCTGGAAGCCGTCGGCGAATTTCCAGAACTATTTCGTGTTCGACTACTTGCGCGACCACAACAACGGCACCGGCGCGGAGTTGACCGGCGTGAATACGTCCACAATCGACAGCCTCGCCGGCGAGGTGCTCGGCGCGCCCTGCACCAACCCGCCCATGAATGCCACCTGTGGCGCGCTACAGGGCTTCGAACAGGAAATGCTGGGCGCGCTTGCGCAACAGCAGGCGCTCGGACCGCGGAAAACCACCTCCAGCATTCCGCTGGGCTTCAAGCGCGAATCGTGGGGCGCGACCGATATAGCGACCTTCGACGTGGCCGCGCATCTGCATCTGGAGAACATCTTCGGTTTCCGCAGCGACAAGGAGCAGCCGTCCTTCGACTATGACGGTTCGGACCTGCCGATCCTCGACATCCCCAACAGCCGCACCTGGGAATCCAATTCGCTCCAGGTGACGGAGGAATTCCAGGTCAAAGGCGAAACCGCGGATAACGGCATCAACTGGATCGCCGGCTTCTATCACGAGCTCGATCATCCGGGCGGCTATTCGGAAGTGGAGCGCCAGACGCTTGGCGGACCCCAGCCCATGGCCAGCCCCTTCTATGGCTTCGGCGATACCGAGATCGATTCGCTGGGAAATGGCGGCACGTCGAACGCGGTTTACGGCAGCGCGACTTATGACGCAGCGTCGTGGCTCAATGGCCTGAGCTTCACCGCGGGCGGCCGCTATACATGGGATCACAAGGTCGCCACCGACAAGACATGCGTCCTGTTGACGGCCGGCGACACATGCCCCTTCCCGCTTCCCAACGCGGCTCCCTATGAAGAACCGACGCACCAAGCCAGTTTCCGCGCGCCGAGCTGGAACCTGACAGCACAGGATCAAGTGACCGACGACACGATGGTCTATGCCGACTACCGGCGCGGCTATAAGAGCGGCGGCTTCAACAGCGGCGCGACCGGAGCCACGGACTATGAAGAGTTCCAGCCGGAATATCTTACCGACGTCGAACTCGGGACCAAGAACAACTGGACCATTCTGGGCGTCCCGGGCCGCACCAATTTCGATGTCTATTACGGCTGGTACAGCAACATCCAGAAGAACGATGAGATTCCGGTAGAACAAACCGTCGAAGTCGCGCCCGGGACCTATGAAACCTTCGTCGAGCCCGCTGCACTGACCTTCAACGCCGCGCGCGCGACCGTCAAAGGCGCCGAATTCGAATCCACGTTCATTCCGGCCGAGTTGCTGCAGGTCGAAGTGTTCTATTCGTACACGGATGCGACCTATCAGAAGTTCGTGCTGCCGCAACTTGTGGCCATCGGCCCAACCGGCAGCCAGAGCACTTACGGCCTCACCAACCATGCCGGTAGCCCGTTCGCCTACACGCCGAAGAACAAGTTCGGCATCACGCCGCGATTCCATATTCCGATTGATCCGGCCTGGGGCGAACCGTGGCTGAGCGGCACTTTCTACTGGCAGAGCCGGGAGTGGTTCACCGATCTCAGCGATTCGGAAACCACCTGCAGCGCGTTCATCGCGCCCACGACGCCTGGTGCGCCATACACGTGCCTCGCGCCCGCGGGTCAGCGGCCGGAGCAGCGCAGCTACAGCCTGATCAATCTGCGCCTGGACTGGAACAACTTCATGGGCCAGCCTTTCGACCTCTCGGCCTTTGTCGATAATGTGACGAACCAGACCTACAAGCAGGGCGCGGACGCACTGCTGCATCTCACCGGCACGTCGGCCTCAATCTATGGGCCGCCGCGGATGTGGGGATTGGAATTGCGCTATCGCTTCGGCGCGGATGCCGACGGAGGCAACTAGCCGGGATTTTTCTTGTCTTTGTCCTTGTCGTCGTCGCTGCCGCCGACCGTGTCGGCGACACCGCTGACGACGTCGCCGGTGACGTCTGCCGCCGTGCCCACCACGGTGCTGGTGATGCTCACCGCCGTGCTGGCGACGCTGACCACGGCGCATCCCGACAGGGAAAAGCCCAGCAGTATCAACGTGGCGGCGATCCCGGCTGTGCGCATGGGGCAACTCCCTTTGTCCGTCGCACAAGCTTAACAGGCCCGGGATTGAGAAGATATTGACGGCCCGCGATACTGGCGCCGGGCAAAGGGGGAAACGCCATGGACTATCTGCATCCGATCGAACTGCATATCGGGGGTCTCAGCACCGAACTTTCCATGCTGGTGGGCGCCATCGTGCTGGGCCTGTTGCAGCTCCTGGTGTCGGCCCGGGCCGGCAACAGCCAGCGAGGCCTCGCCTGGAATGTCGGCGCGCGGGACGAGCCGGCCAAAGTGGCGGTCGGCAAGGTGGCCGGGCGGCTGGAACGCGCCTTCCGCAATTTCCTGGAGACGTTTCCGTTCTTCGCCGCCGCCGTCGTCGTGGCGGCGCTCGCCGGACGGCACAATTGGGCGACGGTGTGGGGCAGCGAGATCTATCTGGCCGCGCGCATCGTCTACGTGCCGCTCTACGGTTTCGGCGTGCCGGGCCTGCGCACGATCGACTGGCTCATCGCGACGCTCGCGATCATCCTCATCATCGTCGCGCTGATCTGGCCGGGGATATAGCTAGCCGGTGAACTCGCCGGCGATCGACGCGAATTGCAGCACGGCGGCGGCGAGCACGAAGGCGTGCCAGATCGCCTTGTGATAGGGGATGCGTTCGGTCAGGTAGAAGGCGACGCCCGCGCAATAGACGAAGCCGCCGCCGATCAGGAGCCAGAAATCGGCGAGCGAGACATGGGCGGCGAGCGGCTTGATCACCGCGACGATCATCCAGCCCATGCCGATATAGAACGCGACGCTCGCCAATTCGAAGCGGCGGGGAAACAGCATCTTCAGCGCCACGCCGATGGTGGCGCAGACCCAGATCGCGGCGAGGATCACCGGGCCTGCCGACGTGCCCAGCCGGTTGGCGGCGAAGGGCGTATAAGTGGCCGCGATCATGATGAAGATCGCCGAATGATCGAAGCGGCGCAGGATTTCCCGCGCGCGCCCCGCCGGCGCCAGATTGTACGCCGCCGACGCGCTCAGCATCGCGAAAAGGCCCAGGCAATAGACCGACACGCTCACCACCACGGAGAGGCCGGTGACATGGAACAGCAGCCACAGCCCCGCATTGATCGCGAACAGCACCCCGATCACATGGATGATCGCATCGGCGCGATCCTCCAGGTGGGAGTAGATCCGTTCGGCCTTCTCGGTCAGCGTCATGACGGCATCCTTGGGCCCGGCGAGTATAGGGCGACGCCGCCGCGAAAATCGCGTGACCGCCAATCGCCGCAAGTCTAGCGCCGTCCGGCGGGCTGGCGCCACTGGCTTTCGGCCCGATCGCGAGCCATGCCGATTGCATGCGGGGCGTGAGCGGCTATCCTCGCTTTATGGCCGATTCCCGTATCGAAATGCTGTTCGCCACGCGACTCTACCGCGCCGGGGTCGCGCGCGCCCGTGCGCTCAACGCGGAGCTCGCGAAGACCTGCCTCATCATCGCGCGGGACGATCATGCCGGGCGGCGCTGGTCCAAAGAGCACGGCTATCGCGGCTACACATCCTATGCCTCGCTCAACGATCTGCCGCTGCGCGCGCCGGTCTTCGCCGATCTGGTGAAGCGGCTCGACATCCATGTGCGCGACTTCGCCCGCACGCTGGAGTTCGATCTGATGGGCGCGACGCTCGCCCAGGATTCGCTCTGGATCAATGTGATGGACAAAGGCGGCGTGCATGCGGCGCACATCCATCCGCATTCCGTCATCAGCGGCACCTATTATGTGGCCGTGCCGAAGGGCGCCTCGGCGATCCGCTTCGAGGATCCGCGCCTTGCCATGATGATGGCCGCGCCCGCCAAGCGCACCCGCGCGAGCCGCGCCAATCAGAGCTTCGTCACCGTCGCGCCCAGGCCCGGCACGGTGCTGTTGTGGGAAAGCTTCCTGCGCCACGACGTGCCGCCCAATACCGCCAGAGGCGCGCGGATCAGCGTGAGCTTCAACTACGCGCTGCGTTAGAGGGCGGCGAGCAGCGGCGCCGCTTTACTCCAATTTTCGACGATGCGTTCGACGCCGGCATCCAAGAGCCGCGCGCGCGCCGGCTCATCCATATGGCCGCCGCCCATGAAGCCCCAGACGCGCATGCCGGCGGCAAGCCCTGCGCGCACGCCGTTGACGCTGTCCTCGATGACGAGGCACTCCGCCGGCGCGATGCCGAGCGCGGACGCCGCGTAGAGGAACAGATCCGGCGCGGGCTTTGAGTGCGTCACATGCTCGGCCGAATAGACGTGCGGCACGAAGCGCTCCCACAGACCGGAGAGCTTGAGCTTGAATTCGAGCGCGGCGGTAGTGGACGAACTGGCAACGGCCTTTGGCAGCCGCACCGCATCGACCGCCGCCGCCGCGCCGGGCACGGCCGCGAGGCGCTCGCTGGCCGCCGCGAAACGCTCACGGAACTGCGATTTCAGATCCACGGTGATCGAGCGGCCGAGCCGCTCCAGCGCATCGGCCTCGAGCGCGGCATGGAACGCCTTGTCGCTCATGCCCATGAAGCGCGCCTTGAAGTCGTGCCGGTCGTAGGGCAGGCCCATCTCGGCCAGCACCGCGAGCTCGACCTCGTGGTACACCGCCTCGCTGTCGACCAGCACGCCGTCGCAATCGAAAATCACCGCCGCAATCATCCGTCCGCTTAGCCCGCCGGGCCGCGCACACAAAGACAAATAGTCTTTCGGCTTGTGACAGGCCCCGCTAGACTCCGCGCCAGCACGAACAGGGGCACGCAATGGACGAAGACGACCTGCCGCCGCCCAAGGGCGCGCCGCAAGAGGACACCGCAGCCGGATCGCTGGGGTGGGGCTTCGGCACGCTGGCCCTTATTGGCCTCTTCGCCATCGCCGCCGCCGGCCTCGCTTTTGTTGCGCTGCACTGGACGCATTGAGACGGGCGTATAATCGCCGCAACGAATCGCAAGTCCCTGGGGAGAGAAACCATGCCTGTCGAGACCGAACTGCAAGTCCTGTTCTGGGCCGTCGTGCTCGGCTTGGTGCAGCTGCTTCTGGCGACCTTGGCCAGTGTGAGCGGCCGCGGACTGCCCTGGGGCGTGGGGGCGCGCGACGAAGGCTGGCCGCCGCTCGGCAAATATCCCGCGCGGCTGGAACGCGCTTACAAGAATTTCATCGAGACCTTCCCGTTCTTCGCCGCCCTGGTCTTGCTCGCCCATGCGCTGGGCGTGAGCACGCACAACACGATCTTGGGGGCGCAGATCTATCTGTGGTCGCGGGTGCTCTATGTCCCCGCTTATGTGATCGCCATTCCCTTCGTGCGCACGCTATGCTGGACGGCGTCGATCGTCGGGATCGTGATGATCCTGAAAGACGTTTGGCCGGCAATCTAGAGCGAGGCACATCATGCGTTACGGGCGTTGGATTTTGGCATTGGCGGCGGCGCTGCTGTTCTCGAGCGCTGCCTGCGCACAGCAGGCGAAGATCGACACCACGCTGGGCAGCTTCACCGTGGCGCTCGACCCGGCGCACGCGCCCAAGACGGTGGCGAACTTTATCGCCTATGCGCGCGAGGGCCATTTCGACGGCACGGTGATCTATCGCGTGGTGCCCGGCTTCGTGATCCAGATGGGCAGCTACGAGGCGGACGGCACCGAACGCCCCGGCCACGCGCCCATCCCACTCGAAACCGCGAGCGGCCTCAAGAATGCGCGCGGCACGCTTTCCATGGCGCGAACCGACGACCCCAACAGCGCGACGGCGGACTTCTTCGTCAGCCTCTCCGACAACGCCGCCCTCGACCCGACCGACGGCGCCGCCCCCAACACGACCGGCTACGCCGTCTTCGGCAAGGTGATCGACGGCATGGACGTCGTCGACCGCATCGCCGCCTCGGTCCTCGGCGGCAAAGGCCCGTTCCCGGATGCGTCGCCGGCCTTCCCGGTAGTGATCAACAAGGTGACGATTATGCCGTGACTTCCACCGCCCCCTTGCGGGAGGGTCGAAAAGCGCAACGCGTTTTTCGGGACGGGGTCAGGACGCCGCCCTTATATCCTTGAACGGCGCCTGCATCTCGTCATCCTCCGGCCGGTGCTGCGAACCGGAAGGCTCCGCAAATGCAAGCAGTCGATTGACAATCGACACTTGTCACTATACGGTCGCCCATATGATCCGACGGTTTCGCCATCGCGGACTGAAGCGCCTGTTTGACGATGACGACCGCCGCGGCCTCAATCCGCAGCATTTGGAAATCATCGGGCGAATCCTGGCGCGTTTGGATCGCGCCACACAGCCGCAGCAAATGGACCTGCCCGGCTGGCGTCTGCATCCGCTGAAAGGCGAATATGCCGGCTTCTGGAGCGTGACGGTACGCGCCAATTGGCGGATCGTCTTTCGCTTTGAAAACGGCGATGCGACCGACATCGACTATCTGGACTATCACTAGGAGCGCCGCTCATGCCCATGAAGAACCCACCCCACCCCGGACTATCCGTCCGCCACGATTGCCTGGAACCTTTGAAGCTGACGGTGACTGACGGCGCCAAAAGTCTCGGTGTCACGCGCCAGGCGCTGAACAACCTCATCAATGGCAAGAGTGGCATCTCGCCCGAGATGGCGATACGCCTCGACAAGGCGTTCGGCGGCGGCGCGGAAATCTGGCTTGGCCTTCAAATGGGTTACGATCTTGCGCAAGCCATGCGCAACGAACGGGCGATCAAGGTGAAACGGGTGCGCATGGCGGCTTGATACCCAATCCGGCCTCTCTGCTTCGCGGGCGATGGAGAATTTTGGGCAGGCTGCCTTTCTAACGGAGCGTGTATCTAGGGAGGCTTACGCCAGCTTCGCCGGATAGCGCTGGATCAGCGCCTGGAGCTTCTGCGGGAGCTGGGCGACGTTGTATTCGCGGTCCCAGGCTTGGGTGGCCTCTGCCAAAATCTTCTCGCGCACTTCGGCGGGGATGCTGGGCCAGGCGGCCAACACGGCGCTGCCAAGGCGGCGGACGCAGGCTTCGTCTTCGCTGGGGTATTTGAAGACTTTCTTCTGTTGGATCGCCATCGGCGTGTCTTTCTATGAAGAAAAAGAGCAGCGCGCGGAGCGCGGCTGCACTTTAAAAAACCAAAGCGAGGCTACTTGCGCGCCTTGCGGGCGGCGTAGCGGGCGTCGCGGGCGGCTTTGCGTTCGACCTCCAGGGCCTTGTCGCGTTCGGCGCGTTCGGCAGCCTCCTTGGCGCGCGTCACGGCGGCGAGTTTCTCGGCCTCGATGCGGGCGGCTTCGGCAGCGATGCGGTCTTCCTTCTCGCGCGCCTCGCGAACCTGCTTCTCAGCCTTGCGCGTGGCGGCGCGCGTCTCGCGCTCGGCGGCGAGCGCGGCGCGCGCGGCGTTGCGTTCGGCGGAGCCGGCTTTGGCGGCTTCGGCCGCGGCGCGGACCTTTTCCAACTGGGCCTGGCGCGCCTTGGCGCCGGTGTTCATCCGGTCGGAGAAACTTGCTTCCTTGAAACCCTTCATGCGCGTCTTCTATCCGTGATCAGTTGTCGAGGAAGCTGCGCAGTTTGCGGCTCCGGCTCGGGTGTTTGAGTTTGCGCAAGGCTTTGGCCTCGATCTGGCGAATGCGCTCGCGCGTGACGCTGAACTGCTGGCCGACTTCCTCCAGCGTGTGATCGGTGTTCATGCCGATGCCGAAGCGCATGCGCAGCACGCGCTCCTCGCGCGGGGTGAGCGTGGCGAGGACGCGCGTGGTGGTCTCGCGCAGGTTGGCCTGGATCGCGGCGTCGATCGGCAGGATCGCGTTCTTGTCCTCGATGAAATCGCCCAGGTGCGAATCTTCCTCGTCGCCGATGGGCGTTTCGAGGCTGATCGGTTCTTTGGCGATCTTGAGGACCTTGCGCACCTTCTCCAGCGGCATGGCGAGGCGCTCGGCAAGCTCTTCCGGCGTCGGCTCGCGGCCGATCTCGTGCAGCATCTGCCGGCTGGTGCGCACCAGCTTGTTGATCGTCTCGATCATGTGCACGGGAATGCGGATGGTGCGCGCCTGGTCGGCGATGGAGCGGGTGATCGCCTGGCGGATCCACCACGTCGCGTAAGTACTGAACTTGTAGCCGCGGCGATATTCGAATTTGTCGACCGCTTTCATGAGGCCGATATTGCCTTCCTGGATCAGGTCCAGGAACTGCAGGCCGCGATTGGTGTATTTCTTGGCGATGGAGATCACCAGGCGAAGATTGGCCTCGATCATCTCCTTCTTCGCCACGCCCGACTCGCGCTCGCCCTTCTGCACCGTCTGCACGATGCGGCGATATTCGACGATGGAGGTGCGCATCTCCTGCGCGAGAGATTGAATCTCGTCGCGGTGCTGCTTGACCTTGTCGCGCTCATCGGCGACGAAATCCTTCCAGCCGCTGCGGCTAAGGCGGCCGACGCGGCGCGCCCAGTTGGGATCGAGTTCGTTGCCGAAATGCTCTTTCAGGAAGTCTCCGCGATCGACGCCGTGCGCTTCGGCCAGCCGCAGCAGGCGGCCTTCGAGCGACACAAGGCGGCGATTGATGCCGTACATCTGGTCGACGAGCGCTTCGATGCGGTTGTTGTTCAGCTTCAGGCTTTTGACGAGATCCATCGTCTCGTTGCGCAGCTTCTTGAAGCGGCGCTCCTGGCTGGTCGAGAGTTCGTCGGCGCCGAGCGCGGCTTCGACGCTGGCGTCCTGCAGCCGGCCGAGCTTCTTGTAGAGGCTGGCGATCTGGTCGAGCGTTTCGAGGACCTGCGGCTTCAGCGCCGCTTCCATCGCGGAAAGCGGAAGATTGCCCTCGTCCTCGTCGCCTTCGTCACCGGCGGCGTCTGCTGCGGCTGCGGCTTCGGCAGGATCGACAGGCTCGCCGCCATTTTCACTCGGGGCGGCGCGCGGCGCCGGCGGTTCGGGGCGCTTGAATTCCGGGCGTGGCGCGGGCGGCGGAGGGGGCGGCGCGCCGACGGCCGTGCCGTTGATCGCGGCCATCACCGAGGCCGGCGGATTGAGCGGCTTGCCGTCCGGACCCACCGGCGGCGGCACGTTGGGCTGGCCGTCGGGGCCGGCGCCATACATCGCTTCAAGATCGATGATGTCGCGAAGGAGCACCTTGCCGTCGTTCAGCTCGTCGCGCCAAACCGTGAGCGCTTCGAAGGTGAGCGGACTTTCGCACAAGGCGCCGATCATCAATTCGCGGCCGGCCTCGATGCGCTTGGCGATGGCGATTTCGCCTTCGCGGGAGAGCAGCTCGACCGAGCCCATCTCGCGCAGATACATGCGCACCGGATCGTCGGTGCGGTCGTAGGTTTCTTTCGCGCCTTCGGCGGTGGTGGCGACGGCCTTGCCGGTGGCGGTCGCGGGCAACCCTGCCTCGCCTTCGCCTTCGGCGCCTTCTTCCTGCTCTTCGCTCTCGATGACATTGATGCCCATCTCGTTGAGCATCGACATCGTGTCCTCGATCTGCTCGGAGGACACTTTCTCGGACGGCAAGACCTTGTTCAGTTCGTCATAGGTGACGTAGCCGCGCGTCTTGGCGCGGGTGATCATCTTGCGCACGCCGACGTCGGACATATCCAGCAAGGGACTGTCGGCATCGCCCGGCGGCTGTTCACCTTCGCCCGGCTTGCTGGGCTTGGCGCCCGGCTTGGGCAAGATCTTGGCGGTGGTTTTGGCCGGTTCCGGCAGGCCGCCCGGCTTCTTGGCCAGCAGGGCAGCTTTCGGATCAACCTTGCCCTTGGCGGGCGCGGCTTTGGCTGCGGGAGCGGCAACGGCCTTGGCGGCCGGCTTGAGCACGAGTTTGACGGGCTTGGCCTCTGTCTTGGGAGCCGCCTTGGCGGGCTCCGGCTTCCTGGCAGGCACGGCTTTCTTCACCGCGGCAGCGGCTTTGGCGCTGGCGGGCCTGGCCGCCGGCTTTTTCACCGGTTTGGTCTGCAGCTTGGGTTTGGGCTTCTGAGCTGTCTTGGTCGCCACGCGGGTCATTTCATCCGTTCAAATCGCCGGAAGCCCGGCAATGGTCTTCCCCTATATGCAAAATGAAGACGTTCAGCCTTCGTTCACGCGCATAGCGAGGTACGCGTTCCAGCTTTCCTCCGTCCCGTCACCATGAAAACGCTCGCGCGCCTCACGTTTGTCCGGAGCGGCCGGGGCAGTTCCCCGAAACTGGCGGACAGCGTCAAGCCACAGGGCTTCCACGTCCTCCTCGGTGTCCGGCTGAGCGACATCGGTCTTGGCCACCATGTGCGCCTTGAGGCGCTTGGCAAGCTCACCCATGCCACAACGGACGAGATGGTCCTCCAACCCCTGATTTTCAAGCCTGGAGCTGGAGGCGGCGAGGTTTAGGAGTTCGTGGCGGAACCTGTCAAGCGACGGGTCCAGGAAGGAAAATCCCGCCAGGATTTCGCCCTGCGCCACCGCGATTTCGGGGTGCCAGAACAGAAACGCCACGAACTCCAATTCCGCGCTCGGCCGCCCGGTATGATTGCGGACGACGTTGCTGTTTTGGAGTTCCGGCAATGGCGGTTCCTTGGGCGCCGGTGACGATGTGTCCTGAGCACCACGGAAGGGGCGCTTGGACGGCTGCGCGCCCGGCTTGCGGCGCTTGAATGTCTCGAAGACCTTCTCGTCGAAATCGCGGCGGTAGTAATCGGCGATCTTGGGATCCTTGATCTCGCGGACGATCTCGCCCAGAGACCGCTCCAGCCCGGCGCGGCGTTCGGGCGTGGAGAAATCCTTGCCCTCCGTCTCCACCCGCCACAAGACGCGGGCAAGCGGTTCGGCCGCACCCAGCAGCGCCTTCATCGCAGACGGGCCTTCGGCGCGCAGCAGGCTGTCCGGATCCTCGCCCGAGGGCAGGAAAGCGAAGCGCAGCGAGAAGCCGGGGTTGAGCAGCGGCAGCGCAAGCCTGGCGGCGCGCTGGGCGGCACGGAATCCCGCCTCGTCGCCGTCGAAGGCGAGGATCGGTTCGGGCGCGGTGCGCCAGAGCAACTGGAGCTGATCGGATGTAAGCGCGGTGCCGAGCGGGGCGACCGACGCATCGAAGCCCGCGCGCACCAGCGCGATCACGTCCATATAGCCTTCGGCCAGGACGATCGTGCCCGATTTGAGCGCCGCGGGACGCGCGGTGAAGAAATTGTAGAGCAGGTGGCCCTTGGAGAAGAGCGTCGTCTCGCCGGTGTTGATGTATTTGGGCTTGGCATCGGGCGCCAGCCCGCGTCCGCCGAACGCGATGACGCGGCCGCGCGCATCGCTGATCGGGAACATCAGCCGGTCGAAGAAGAAATCGCGCGCCGGTCTGTCGTCATCGCCCGCGCGCACCACGCCCGCCGCGACCATGTCTTCGAGCGCGATGTTCTTGGTGTAGAGATAGTCCTTCAGCGGGCTGTTGCCGCCGGGCGCGTAACCCAGTCGGAATTGTTTCGCCACCGCATCGTTCAGGCCGCGCGCTTTCAGATAGTCCCGCGCCTCTTTGCCGGCGCCCGCATGCAACTGGTCCTCGAAGAAGGCGCACGCCGATTCGACGACGTCATAGAGCGACTTCTTCTTCTCCTCGCGCGCCTCGTCTTCGGGCGACCATTTGGGAAGCTCGACCCCCGCCTCGCCCGCCAGCCGCTCGACCGCTTCGGGGAAGGTCAGCCCCTCGGTCTCGACCAGCCATTTGAACGCGTCCCCGCCCGCGCCGCAGCCAAAGCATTTGTAGGCGCGGCGCTCGTTCTCCACCTTGAAGCTGGGCGATTTCTCCTTGTGGAACGGGCAGCACCCCCACATCACCCGCCCCTTGCGGACAAGCTTCACCCGCTTGCCGACAAGCTGGACAAGGTCCGTCCGGCGCAGGACTTCATCGAGGAGGTTGGGGCCAAAACGCATGGCCGGAATATAGGACGTGCGGAACGGTTCTGCTGGCCGATTCGGCGGGATTCGCTGGCAGCCCACAATTTTCGGGGTTCCGGACGAGGAAAAGTAAAGAGATTCACGCGGAGGAAAGGTGCAGGTGGTCGCCACCTTTGCATCACTCCCAACACGTCATCCCCGGGCAAGTCCCACGGCTGTCCGGTTTAAATTTGTAGACAAGGCGCATGGCGTTGATTCTTCTGTGTTCCAAGCGTTTGGCGACGTTTTGGACAGGGAAGCGAGCAAC
>DATATK010000059.1:0-2501 GCA_036268825.1 Rhizomicrobium sp.
GCTGGTGCGCGTAGCCGTGAGATAGGCGAGCAGCCCGCCGAGGCAATAGCCGACATCGCCGACCTTGCCGGTGCAACCCGATGTACCGCGCAGATGATCGATGCTCGCCTGAACATCCTTCACGCCGCTGTCGGGATTGAACTTGTTCATCAGCGCGAAGGCCTGATCCCACTCGGCCTTGGTGTGATCGGTGAGCTGCACGCCGGGCTGGATGCGCCAGAAGAGATCGGGCACCAGCGCGAAATAGCCGCGGCTCGCAAAGCCGTCGGCCAGATCGCGCATCACTTTGTTGACGCCGAAAATCTCCTGGATGACGACAAGCCCCGGCCCGCGCCCGGCGCTGGGCTTGGCGAGATAGCCGCCCATTGCGCCGTCAGGCGTGGCAATCGTGACGTCCGTTCCGCTCATGGCCGTGTCTCCGCGAAGAGCGGAAGCTTAACGCCTTCGCGGCACCCATCAAGCGCGGCCGGCGGGACTTTGTGCCGGCATCTGCAGCATCTGCGAAAGCGCCACCGGGCTGGTGATCGGCGCGCTGCAGTTCTGATACTGGCAGATGTAAGCCGTCGGAACGCCACCCTGCATCGTCTTGCCGAAGGCGGGATGAGGATCGGCGTATTTCTCACCCGGATCGGCGACGATGAGCGTGGCCGACGGCAGGCTGCGTCCGCGCACCGCCGCGATCAGTTCCTGCGTCTTGGCGTTGCCGCGCGCGCCCACGATCACGATCTGCAGGTTCGACATCACCGTATCGAGCCCGTTGAGATACGCGCCGAACGCCATGAAGCGGTCGCCGATGTCGCCGGCGAAGGCCTGCAGCACCGCGTTGGAACGATCGCGATAATGCATGTCGCCGGTCATCAGATAGAGATGCGCAAGCACCGACACCATCGTGCCGTTGGCGCTGGTGTGAGACTGATCCGCCGCCATGCGCACGCGCATGATCAGCGGCTCGTCGTCGTCGGCGCCGGTGAAATAGCCGCCGCGCCTGGAATCCCAGAAGTGCTTGTCGAGCACTTTCACCCAGCCTTGCGCGTGCTCGAGATAATGTTTCTCGCCGGTGGCGTCGTAGAGCGCCAGCGCCGCATACGCCATCTGCGCGTAGTCGTCGGAGAACCCGATATGCTGGCGCTTGCCGTCACCCAGCGAATGATAGAGGCGGTCGCCGTCGCCCAGGGACTTCACGATGAAGGCGAATGTCTTGCTCGCTTCCTTCACCCATTCCGGACGGCGCATGGCAGTGCCGGCATGGGCAAGCGCTACGATCGCCATGCCGTTCCAATCGGTGAGGATCTTCTCATCGCGCATCGGCGCGACGCGCTTCTGGCGCGCGGCAAGCAGCAGTTCGCGCTGTTTGCGGAACAAGGTCTCGTCCGCTTCCGGGAACGGATAGACGGTCGTTCCAAGACGGTGCGGGATATTGCGGCCCATGAAATTGCCGTTGCGCGAAATGTTGTAGACCTGCTTGAAGCGCTGCGCGAACGTGCCGGCGAGCGCCGCGTCGATCTCCGGTTCGGTCCAGATGTAGTAACGGCCTTCCTCGCCTTCGGAATCCGCGTCGATGCTGGAGGCGAAGCCGTCGCCCGCGCGCATCTCGCGCAGCATCCACGCGATGGTTTCCTCCACGCGGTCGGAATAAAGCGCGTGGCGATTGTTCTGCCAGATCGTCGTCAGCAGATCGACGATGGCCGCGTTGTCGTAGAGCATCTTCTCGAAATGCGGCACGAGCCAGCGTTCATCGGTGGAATAGCGATGAAAGCCGCCGCCGACGTGATCGTACATGCCGCCCAGCGACATCGCGTCGACCGCGGTGCGCGCGAGCTGCTGCAGCGGCGGCGCGCCGGTGCGCAGATAGCCGCGGAAGAGAAACTCGACCAGCGCGCAGGACGGAAATTTCGGCGCGCCGATGACGCCGCCGTAGAAAATATCGAAACTCTGGCCGATGCGGATCGCGGCATATTCGAGCGTCGATACCGGCAGGCTCGAGGTGCGCACGTCGCGTCCCCAGAGTTTTTCCAGCATGCCATCGACGGTTTCGCTGGTCTTGGTGACGCGTTCCGGATCCTCACGATAGACGCGCGAGCTTTCCGTCAGCGCGCGTTTCATCGTCGGCCGGTCGGGCGCTTCGATGGGGCCGAGATAGCCGCCGGCGAGAAAGGGCTTGCCCTCGGGCGTGAGAAACATGGTGAGCGGCCAACCGCCCGAATGTCCCATCTGAATCGACGCCGCCTGATAAAGCTGGTCGATGTCGGGACGCTCCTCGCGATCGACCTTCACGTTGACATAGAGGCTGTTCATCAGCGCCGCGATTTCGGGATCGGCGAAGCTCTCGTGATTCATCACGTGGCACCAGTGACAGGCCGAATATCCGACGGAGAGGAAGATCGGCTTGTTGGCCGCCTTGGCTTCCGCCAAAGCCGCGGGACCCCAGGGGCGCCAATGGACAGGATTGTCCTTGTGCAGCAGCAGATAGGGGCTCGTCTCTTTGGCCAGCAGATTCTCGC
>DATATK010000060.1:0-1830 GCA_036268825.1 Rhizomicrobium sp.
GCAGACGTTTGGGCAGATGGGCCGTGGCGACCGCTATTCGGGTGTGTCCTGGGCGACGCGCTCGCCGGTTCTGGCGCAGCACGGCATGGTCGCGTGCGAGCAGCCACTGGCTGCCGAAGCCGCCGTGCAGATTCTCAAGAATGGCGGCAGTGCGGTGGACGCCGCGATCGCTGCCAATTCGATGATCGGACTGATGCAGCCGGTGCTGAACGGCATCGGCGGCGATCTCTTTGCCATCGTTTACGACCCGAAGACTCACAAGCTCTACGGCTACAACGCCTCGGGCTGGTCGGCGAAGGGCCGTGACCTCGCCCGGATGACCGCGGAGGTCGAAGCCGACTACAGGAAGGCCGGTCTCGAGCCGAAGGCGCACATCCCGCCCATCGGCACGCTGCCGATCACGGTGCCGGGCGCGGTGGATGGATGGTTTGCGCTTCATGAGAGGTTCGGCAAGCTGTCCATGAGCGAAGACCTCGCGCCCGCCATCGGCTTTGCCACGGACGGCTTTCCGGTGACGGAGCTCATCGCGAAGTACTGGAAAGCCAACATGGCGGCGTTCGAGCGCCATCGGAAGCTGTTGCCGGAATTCGACAACGTCCGGCACACCTACCTCATCCCGGACGCCCATGGCGGTCACACGCCGGCGCAAGGCGAGATTTTCCGCAATCCCGATCTGGCGCACACCCTGTCCATGATCGCGAAAGGCGGCCGCGACGCGTTCTACAAGGGCGCGATCGCACACACGATCGATGCCTACTTCAAGCGCATCGGCGGCGACCTTCGCTACGATGACTTCGCGGACTTCCACGGCGAATGGGTCACCCCCGTCTCGGTGAATTATCGCGGTTACGACGTGTATGAGCTGCCGCCCAACGGACAGGGCATGGCCACCCTCGAGATGCTGCAGATCCTGAAGCACTTCGATCTGAAGAAGATGGGCGCCGGCTCCGCCGATACGCTGACGGCGCTGATCGAGGCGAAGCGGCTCGCCTACGAGGATCTCGCCAAGTGGTATGCCGACCCGCGCTTCTATCACGCGCCGATCAAAGGACTGCTCTCCGATGCCTATGCCGACCAGCGGGCGAAGGAGATCAATCTTGCGCACGCCAACCCCAACATCGGTCCCGGCGATCCGCGGCTGTTCGAAGGCGATACCATCTACCTCACCACCGCGGACAAGGACGGCATGATGGTGTCGCTGATCCAGTCGAACTATCGCGGCATGGGCTCGGGCCAGGTGGCGGATCACCTGGGCTTCATGTTCCAGGATCGCGGCGAGCTCTATTCGCTCAATCCGAAGGATGCGAATGTCTATGCGCCGCGCAAGCGACCGTTCCACACCATCATTCCCGCGTTCGTGATGAAGGACGGCCAACCCTTCATGTCGTTCGGCCTCATGGGCGGAGACATGCAGCCGCAAGGCCACGTGCAAGTGCTGACCGACATCATCGACTTCGGAATGAACGTACAGGAAGCGGACGATGCGGCGCGCTGGCGCCACTATGGCAATGCCGAGCCGACCGGAGAGGCATCGAGCGGTATCGGCACGGTGGAGATGGAGAGCGGCTTCGATCCCGCCGTGAAGGCGGAGCTCGCGAAGCGCGGCTACAAGATCGTTCCCGGCACCGGCGGCTTCGGCGGCTATCAGGCGATCATGTTCGATCCCAAGCAACACGTGTATTGGGGCGCGAGCGAGATGCGCAAAGACGGCGAGGCGGTAGGCTACTAGTATGAAGCACTGGATCCGGGCATTGCGCTGCGCAGTCCCTGCTCCGCGCAAGCCCAGGGCGTCCATCCATGGCCACCCGTGCGACGCATGCGTCGCACCCT
>DATATK010000061.1:0-20579 GCA_036268825.1 Rhizomicrobium sp.
CGAGGTAGTCGGCGACGGCGCGGCGCAAGCCCGGGTGCGCGATATAATGCGCGCTGTAGGTGGGCACGGGCATGTAGCCGCGCAGCAGTTTGTGTTCGCCCTGCGCGCCGGCTTCGACTTTGGCGAGTTTGTGGGCGATGGCGAATTCGATGGCCTGGTAGTAGCAGGTCTCGAAATGCAGGAACGGGATGAATTCCGTGCAGCCCCAGTTGCGCCCGAACAGCACGCCGCCGCCCGCGAAATTGAGCGCGCCGGCGATGGTACGTCCGTTCCGCTTGGCCAGGATCAGCACGATCTGCTCGGCCATGGTCTCGCCGATGCGGCTGAAGAAATCGCGCGTCAGATAGGGCCGGCCCCATTTGCGGTCGCCGGTGTCCATGTAGAATTCGAAGAACGTGTCCCAGTGCATCTCGGTGATGTCGCGGCCCGAGAGCCATTCGAACTCCACGCCCGCCGCGGACACCGATGCACGTTCCTTGCGTAGGTTCTTCCGTTTGGAGGAGGATAGGGCGCCGAGGAAATCGTCGAAAGAAGTGTAGCCGCGATTCTCCCAATGGAATTGCTGGTCGGTGCGTTGCAGATAGCCGAGCGCGCCGGCGGCCTTCCACTCATCGTCCGGCAGGAAGGTGATGTGCAGCGATGAGGCACCGAATTGGCCCAGCGCGCTCGCGCCCGCGCCGAGCAGCGCGTTGCGCGTTTCCTCCACCGGCGCGCCCCGCGCCACCAAGAGCCGGGGCCCCGTCACCGGCGTGAACGGCACGCTGGCCTGCAGCTTGGGATAGTAGCTGCCGCCCGCCCGCGCGAAGGCGTCGGCCCAGCCGTGATCGAAGACATATTCGCCCTGCGAATGGTTCTTCAGATAGAGCGGCATCAGCCCCTGGATCGCGCCATCCTTCTCGATGACGAGATGGCACGGCCCCCACCCCGCGCGCGGCGCGGCGGAGCCCGATTCCTCGCACGCCGCGAAGAATTCATAGCGCGTGAAAGGATGCGGATCCGCTGATCCGGTGGGATTGGCGCAGGCGTTCCAATCCTTCGCCCCGATTTCGGCGGCGGATCCGGCAACGCGCGCGACTATGCCTTTCTTGCTCACACGAGTTCGAAAACCGCCTCGACTTCCGTCGCGACATTGCGGGGCAGAGAGCCGGCGCCCACCGCCGCGCGCGCGTGGCGGCCGATCTCGCCCAGCACCTCGACGAACAGGTCCGACGCGCCGTTGGCGATCTCAGGATGCTGCGTGAAGCCCGGCACCGCGTTCACGAACACCGTCACCTTCACGCAGCGGGCGATCCTGTCGAGGTCTCCGCCGCATGCGGCCTTGGCCTGCGCGAGCACGTTGATGGCGCAGAGCCGGGCGGCGGCCTTGCCGTCGTCGAGCGTCAATTCCTTGCCGACCGTGCCGACATATTTGAGCGCGCCGCTGTCCATCGTGACCTGGCCGGAGATGAAAACGTTTTTCCCGCTCACCACATAGGGCACGTAGCTCGCGACGGGCGCGGGCGGTGTGGGCAGCGTGAGGCCGAGTTCCGCCAGACGCGTTTCGATCTTTCCGGCCATGTGTGTCTCCGTGTTGAAAATTCCACCCTCCCCTTGAGGGAGGGTCGAAAATGCAAAGCATTTTCGGGGAGGGGTTTTTTCGTCACCGGGGCAAGCCCCCTCCCCGAAATTTGCTACGCAAATTTCGACCCTCCCTCAAGGGGAGGGTGGAAACGCAATTCAAGCGAATGATAGCCACTCTAAACATTTCGTCCACTTGCGCAAACAGCTATACAACGCCATGACCGGACGGCTCGACGCAGACGATCCTTGCCCCGCGCGCGACGGCTTTTCCATGCCCGCGGAATGGGCGAACCACGTGCGCACCTGGATGTGCTGGCCGTGCCGCATGGAGGTGTGGGGCGGACCGGACGGGATGCTGCGCGCCCGCCAGGCCTTCGCCCGCGTCGCCCGCGCGATCTCCGCCTTCGAGCCGGTGGTGATGGTGGCGCGGCCGCAGGACGCCGCCGAAGCCAGGCTGGCCTGCGGCGGCAAAGCCGAAATCTTCGAGGCCCCGCTGGACGATTCCTGGGCCCGCGACATGGGGCCGACGTTCTTGATGGGGCCGGGCGGTGCGCGCGCCGGCACGGCGTGGCAATTCAACGCCTGGGGCAACAAATATCATCCGTACACGAACGATGCCGCGCTGGGCGGCCGCATCCTCGCGCGCGCGGGCGTCACCGCTTACGCCGCGCCGATGATCTGCGAAGGCGGCGCGATCCATTCGGATGGCGAGGGCACCTTGCTCACCACCGAGCAATGCCTGCTCAATCCCAACCGCAACGCCAACCTGACGCGGCAGGAGATCGAGGAGGGCCTGGTGCTCTTCACGGGAGCGCGCCGGATACTGTGGCTGGGCGAGGGCTTCTCGGACGACGAGACCGACGGCCATGTCGATAACATCGCCTGCTTCGCCGCGCCGGGCCGCGTGCTGGTGGGCGTGCCCTCACGAAAGTCGCACCCCGATTACGAGCCGGTGATGGAAGCGATTGCCCGCCTGCGCGAGGCCCGCGACGCGCAAGGCCGCGCCTTCGAGATCGTGGAGATCGCCCAGCCGCGTAACGAACGTGCCGACTGGCGCGGGCGGCCGCTGCAGTCGAGCTACATCAATTTCTATCTGCCCAACGGCGGCGTGGTGATGCCCGGTTTCGACGATCCGAACGACGAAGCCGCGCGCGCCATCCTCGCCGATTGCTTCCCCGGCCGCGACATCCTCCAGATCGACGCGCTCGACATCGTCGAGGGCGGCGGCGGCATCCACTGCATCACCCAACAGGAGCCGGCATGACCGACGCAGCACAAGGCGACGCGGCGCAAACGCGCAAGATATTCGCCTATTTCACGCCGCTCACGTTGTTCGTCTACCTGGTGATGCCGCATGGCTATCTACTGGATTTCGCCACGTCCTACATGCTGAAGGACCAGCTGCACGCCAGCGCGACGGACGTCTCTACCTTCCGGCTGCTCACCGCCATCCCGGTCTACCTGTCCTTCGTGTTCGGATTGACGCGCGACCTGTGGAGCCCGCTGGGCATGCGCGATCGCGGCTATTTCCTCATCTTCGCGCCGCTCACCGCCGTGGTCTTCCTCTGGATGGCCTATTCGAAGCTCACCTATTCGGGGCTGTTCATCGGCATGTTCCTGGTGATGTTCCTGTGGCGCTTCGTGGCCGCGGGGCAGTGGGCGCTGATCGCGCTCGTGGGCCAGGAAAAACTGATGTCCGGGCGGCTCAGCGCGCTGTGGAACATCATCGCCAGCCTTCCCTACATCGCGGGCGCGCTCGCCTCGGGGTGGATCGCCGAGCATCTGCCGCCGCACGACACCTTCCTCCTGATGGCGGGCCTGTCGCTGCTGATGTTCCTGTTCGCGTTCTGGAAACCGAAAGCGGTTTTCGGCCACGCCTACGACAAGCCGCAGGCCCTCGGCATCAACTTCGTCGGCGACATCAAGCGCCTCCTGAGGCATCGCGCCGTCTATCCGGCGGTGCTGATCATGTTCCTGTTCCAGTTCGCGCCCGGATCGAACACGCCGCTGCAGTTCTATCTCACCGACAAGCTGCATGCCTCCGACGCGATCTACACGGATTACTACGCGATCTTCGCCGTCGCCTTCATTCCGATGTTCTTTCTCTATGCCTGGCTGTGCCGGCGCTATTCGCTGAAGACGCTGCTGTGGTGGGGAACGATCATCACCGTGCCGCAGATGATCCCGCTGGCGCTGGTGAGTTCTCCGGACCAGGCGCTGTGGCTGGCGCTGCCGATCGGCATGATGGGCGGCATCGCGGCGGGCGCCTATTACGATCTCGCCATGCGCTCCTGCCCGCCCGGCCTGCAAGGCACGCTGATGATGATGGTTGACGGCGTCTACATGCTGTCCTATCGCGGCGGCGACATATTGGGCGCGAGGATCTACGCCAGCAGCCCCACGCACGGCTTCCTCTATTGCGCGCTCGCGACGACGGCGGTCTACGCGCTGATCCTGCCGGTGCTGCTGCTGATCCCGAAATCGCTGATCGCCACCGCCGACGGCCAAGCCAACCCACAGCTCGAGGCCGAGATGCTGGCCGAGGCCGGCGAAGCGGGGACGGCATGAGGACCGTCACCTTCGCCGCCACGCAATTTGCCTGTTCGTGGGACACGCGCGCGAATATCGACAAGGCGAAAGCGCTCGCCCGTGCAGCCGCGGCGACGGGCGCGAACGTGATCCTGATCCAGGAACTGTTCGAGACGCCCTATTTTTGCCAGGACCAGCTCGCCGATCACTTCGCGCTCGCCGCGCCGGCCGAGGGCAATCCGTTGATCGCGGAGATGAGCGAGCTCGCGAAGGAATTGGGCGTCGTGCTGCCGGTCAGCTTCTTCGAGAAGGCCGGCCACGCGCATTTCAATTCGCTGGCGATGCTGGATGCGGACGGGCGCGTGCTCGGCATCTACCGCAAGTCCCACATCCCCGACGGGCCCGGCTATCAGGAGAAATACTATTTCACCCCCGGCGACACCGGCTTCAAAGTCTGGCGCACGGAATTCGGCGCCATCGGTTGCGGCATCTGCTGGGACCAATGGTTCCCGGAAGCCGCGCGCGCCATGGCGCTGATGGGCGCCGAAGCGCTGCTTTATCCCACCGCCATCGGCAGCGAGCCGCCGCCCGCGCCGCCCATCGACAGCCGCGACCATTGGCGCCGCGTGATGCAGGGCCATGCGGGCGCGAACTACGTGCCGGTGATCGCGAGCAACCGCATCGGCACCGAGAAGGGCGCGGGCGGCGAGATGACGTTCTACGGCTCCTCCTTCATCGCCGGCCCCACCGGCGAACTCGCCGCCGAAATGGGCCGCACCGAAGAGGGCGTCGTCACCGCCGCGTTCGACCTCGACGAGATCGCCAGGATGCGCGCCTCGTGGGGATTGTTCCGCGACCGGCGGCCGGAGCTTTATGGCGCAATCGGCAAGCACAGCGCTTAGTGCAGCGTCGTCGCGAACAAAGCCGTCAGTTTGGCGACCGCAACCCGCGGCCCTTGCCGACCGCCTCCCCTCCGAACTTGGCGCGGACCTTGTCCACGGCACGCTCGGCCGCCGCTCGCTTGTCGGCGCCGCGGTCGATGAGGTCGTGGGGATCGCATTCGTGTGCGCCGCAGATGTTCGATAGGCCTACGCCCAACAGGCGGAACGTGGTGCCATCGGCTTCGCGCTTGAGCGCGTCGCGGGCGGTGCGGAAGATGCGGTCGGCGAGCTGGGTGGGCGCTTCGAGGGAGACGCTGCGCGTGCGCGTGCGGAACGACGCGGTCTTGAGCTTGAGCACCACCGTCCAGCCGCCCAGCTCCGCCGCCTTGGCGCGGATGGAGACGCGGTCGGCCTGGCGCCACAGGATGCGCTCGAGCTCCGCGAAACTGGAGATGTCGTCGTTGAACGTGGTCTCGGACGAGATGCTTTTCATCTCGCCGCCGGGATCGACCGCGCGCGTGTCGTCGGCCTGCGCGAGGCGATAGAGCCACAGGCCGGTGTTGCCATAGCGCTGCGCCAGATCGCGCTGGGTGGAATCCTGGAGTTGCGCGATGCGGGTGATGCCGTCTTTCGCCAGCCGCGCCTCCAGCGCCTTGCCGGCGCCGCGGATGAAGCCAATGGGCTTGTCGCGCAGGAAGCTCTTCGCTTCCGCGCGGCCTACGACGGAAAAGCCGCGCGGCTTGTCGAGATCGGAGGCGAGCTTGGCGAGGAATTTGTTGTGGCTGAGCCCCACAGAGACGGTGATGCCGATCTCTGTCTCGATCCGTTTGGCGAGCGCGGCCATTGTCTTGGCCGGCGTCGTGCCGTGCAGCCGTTCGGTGCCGGAAAGATCGAGATAGGCTTCATCCAGCGACAAGGGTTCGACCAGCGGCGTCAGCGCCCGCATCATCGCGCGCACTTCGCGGCCGGCGGCGACATACTTCGCCATGTTGGGTTTGATGATGATGGCATCCGGGCAAAGCCGCCGCGCCTGGAACATCGGCATGGCGGAGCGCACACCAGAAATCCGCGCGATGTAGCAGCAGGTGGAGACCACGCCGCGCTTGCCGCCGCCGATGATCACCGGCTTGTCGGCGAGCGAGGGATCGTCGCGCTTCTCGATGGCGGCATAGAACGCGTCGCAATCCAGATGCGCGATGGAGAGTTCGGCCAGTTCGGAATGCGAAGCGATACGCCGCCCGCCGCAGGATTTGCAGCGCGCCGCTCCCTCGCGCGCATCGGTCAGGCAGTCGCGGCAGAACGCGCTCATTGGGGCAGCCCGGCCGGCACCTCGTCTCTGTGCCACAACCACGCCGCGCCCCGCACGCCACTGGAATCGCCATGCACGTTCTTCACGATCAAGGGCGGCGCCTCGGTGGTGAAGGCGTAGTGCTCGACGCGGCCGGACAACTCCTCATAAAGCGCGTCGATATTGGACAGTCCGCCGCCGATCACGATGGCGTCGGGATCGAGGATGTTGACCAGCGTGGCGATGGCGCGGGCGAAGCGGTCGTAGAACACCGCCATCGCCGCGCGTGCCGTGGGATCGCCGCCGGCGGCGTCCTTCGCGATGTCCGCGGCGCTCACCTGCCGCCCGGCCGTCGCGGCATATTCGCGCTCAACGGATGGTCCGCTGCACCAGGCCTCGATGCAGCCTTGCCGCCCGCAATAGCAGCGCGGCCCCGGCAACTCGCCGTCTCGCGGCCAGGGCAGGGGATTGTGGCCCCATTCGCCCGCGATGCCGTGCGCGCCGTTCAGCACGCGCCCGCCGACGCAAACGCCGCCGCCCACGCCCGTGCCCGCGATGATGCCGAACACGACATCCTTGCCCGCCGCCGCGCCGTCGGTCGCTTCGGACAGCGCAAAACAATTGGCGTCGTTGGCGACGCGCACCGGGCGGCCAAGCGCGCGGGCGAGGTCGGCATCGAGGGGATGGCCGATCAAGCCGGTCGAGTTGGCGTTCTTCACCAAGCCGGTGACGGCGCTGATCGTGCCGGGGATCGCGATGCCGACGCTGCCGCGCAGTTTCAACTTCGCTTCCGTCGCGAGGACCAGCCCGCCGATGGCAGCGACCGTCGCCGCATAATCGTTCTTCGGCGTCGCCACGCGCTCGCGCGCCAGGATCACGCCGCCATCGTCCAGCGCCATCACCTCGATCTTGGTCCCGCCCAAATCGACGCCGATGCGCATCAGGCCTGCTCCAGTTTCGCGCGGATGAAGACGTCCGCGTCGCGCCAGGTATCGGCGCGCAGATGCGAATGGGGCGACGGCGGCAAAAGCGCCTTCAACCGTTCGTCGCCGATGATGTGGATGCGGAACACATCTGGCGCCAGTTCGGCGACGGAGGCGAGGTGCTGCGGAATGTCGTCGGCGAAGAACACCGTGCCGCCGGCACGCTTGGCGAGCACCTTCACCGCCGCGCCCTTCGGCCCGGAATTCACCAGCAGCGGGAAAGGAAAGCCGAGCGTGGCGAGGTTGCGCAGCCGCGCGGGCGCCTGGGCCGGTGGGACGTTGGAGAGGACGACGACGCTCATGTCGCGCGCCAGTCCGGCGAGAACGTCCTGCGCGTGCTCCACCGCGTCGAGCCAATCGAGATCGGCGCGGAATTCGTCCAGCAGCGCGGTGACTTCGATGTCGAGGAGGGCGTCGTTGCCGGCGAGGCGCCGCACATTGCCATGCAGCCGGTAGGATGTGAGATCGAGATAAAAGTCCCGCGCGCGCAGGAAGCGGTCGAAGCCGTCGGCGAAGCGCAGCAGCACCTCGTCGGCATCCACGATCAGCAGCGGACGGCCTGCGGTGAGCGGCACCGTCGCGGCGTCGGTGTGGAAATCCTGCGCCATCATCCGCCGGAGAGTTGATGCCGCGCCATGTGGACGGCGCGCGGCGTCAGGCCCTCCGCCTCGCAGAAGCCCGTCAGCCGCGTGTCGTCGGCGAGGAGATAATCCAGCACCGCAACCAGCACCTCCGGCTCACCGGCGCGGGCGCGCAGGTCGGCGGGGTCGAGGCCGGACTGGTCGATGAAGCGTTGCAGATCGTCCTCCGACATCCCGAGGAACACGATCCCCTTGATGCCGATGGTCTCCGCCGATGCGGCTTGCGATGTCTGTTTCAGCGCCATTGCGGGCAAGCATGGCAGCGAAACAGGCCTTATGCCAAGGCTGAGTCAGAACCGGTCGGCGGTGCTGCGGATCAAGCTGCCCAACTTCTGGCCCGCCTCGGAAAACTGGCGGGCGAGGTTTTCCAGGCTGCTCATGCTGGGCATGGAAACCTCGGGCAGGTGGTCCGGCAGGTGCGAGGGCAGATTGCGCATCGCGCCGCTGGCATCGCGCCAGCCGCGGCGGAAGGTCTCTTCCACACGCGGGTCGAACGCCGCCGCGGCAAAGGCTGCCGCGCCGAGCACGACGACGGTGCCTACCGCGACGATGGAGATCACACCCCAGCTGCGGCTTGAGCGCGCCACCTGTCGGGCGACGCGGCGGGGATGGACCTTGGTCCGCGCGTGGCGGACGATTCGCTTGGCCTTCGCGCCGGTGCGGCGCGCGGCTTGGGTCGTGGCGGCGGTCATATCCGATTCTCCCTCAGCGGCGGCTGAGCAGGTGAGTCGCCAGCGCGCCGGCGGCGAACGCCGTCAGGATGCTGAGCCAGGGATTCTCCTCGACCACCTCTTCCACCGTCTCGATGGAGCGCGCGCCCTGCTCGGCGATCGTGTCGTAGATGGAGGAAACCGTGTCCTCGACCCGCTGCAATATCCGCTCGATCTCGTCGGCACGGCGGCCCACGGCGTCTTCCGCGGCATAACCCACGTCTTCGCCAAGGATTTCCGCGTCGTCTTTCAGGTCGTTCACATCGTTAACAATTCGGCCAGCGGCGCTCATGGGGACACCCTTTTGATATGCTCCACCGTCGTTAACGCGAGACGTGTCATTTGGTGCCCGGATCTATTCCCTGAAGCCGCGTCAAAAACGTCAAGAGAGCGTTAAGACATGCCCGCTAATACTAGGCAAACCGGAAGGCGCGGGGGCGCCGGATTGGGTGTCGGGGCGTGGAGAAGAAAAAGCATGGATGCCAAGCAGAAGACCGTCCTGATCGTCGAGGATAACGAGCTGAACATGAAGCTCTTCCACGACCTGCTGGACGCCCACGGCTACAACATTCTCCAGACCAAGGACGGGATGGAAGCGCTCGATATCGCGCGCGAACACCGCCCGGACCTGATTCTCATGGACATCCAGCTGCCGGAAGTTTCGGGGCTCGAAGTGACGAAGTGGCTCAAGGAAGACGATTCGCTGAAAGCCATTCCCGTGGTCGCCGTCACCGCGTTCGCCATGAAAGGCGACGAAGAGGTGATTCGCCAGGGTGGCTGCGAGGCGTATATCTCCAAGCCGATCTCCGTCACCAGCTTCCTGGACACCGTGCGCCGCTTCATCGGCTGACGCCATGACCGCGCGCGTCCTGGTCGTCGACGACATCCTGTCCAACGTGAAGCTTCTCGAAGCGAAGCTGTCGGCGGAGTATTTCGAGGTCGTCTCCGCCTTCAACGGGCTGGAGGCGCTCGCCCGCGTGGAGGAGAACGAGCCGGACATCGTCCTGCTCGACGTGATGATGCCGGGCATGGACGGATTCGAGGTCTGCCGCCGCATCAAGCAGAATCCCAAGACCGCGCATGTGCCGGTCGTGATGGTCACCGCGCTCGACCAGCCCAGCGACCGCGTCGCGGGCCTCGACGCCGGCGCCGACGATTTCCTGACGAAGCCGGTGGACGATGCCGCGCTGTTCGCCCGCGTGCGCAGCCTTGTGCGCCTCAAGATGATGACGGACGAGCTTCGCCTGCGCGAGACCACCGGCCAGAACATGGGCCTGATCGATCCGGCCGACACGCTGATCGACGCCGCGCCGACCGGCCGCATCCTCCTGATCGAGGATCGCCCCGAATCCGTCGCCTGGTTCAACCAGGCGCTGACGCCGGCCAACGACGTCTTCGCGGTGGACAGTTTCGAGGAAGCGCTGATCCGCGTCCGCGGCGGCGATTTCGACCTGATCGTGGTGAGCCTGGGCCTGCGCGGCTTCGACGGACTACGCCTGTGTTCGCAGCTTCGCTCGCTGCCCGAGGGCCGCAACGTGCCGATCCTGGTGCTGGTCAGCGACGGCGACCGCCGCAAGCTGAACCAGGCGCTCGAAATGGGCGTGAACGATTACCTGACGCGCCCGGTCGACAAGAACGAACTCATCGCCCGCGTCCGCACGCAACTGCGCAAGAAGCGCTATGCGGACCGGTTGCGCCACAACGTCCAGCTCAGCCTGGAGATGGCGATCACCGACCAGCTCACCGGCCTGCACAACCGCCGCTACATGGCGCGGCATCTCGATAATCTGCTCGCCGGCGCGCGCAAGTCCGGCAAGCCGCTGGCGTTCCTGATCATGGACATCGACCACTTCAAGTCCGTCAACGACAGTCACGGCCACGATTCCGGCGACGAGGTCCTGCGCGAATTCGCCGGCCGCATCTCCGCCAATGTCCGCGGCATCGATCTGGCGTGCCGCTACGGCGGCGAGGAATTCGTCGTGGTCATGCCCGACACCGACATGGCCTTCGCCTACACCGTCGCCGAGCGCCTGCGCAAAAGCGTCGAGGAAGCGGCCTTCGCGATCAGCCGCGAGCCGCACAAGCTCAACATCACCATCAGCATCGGCATCGCCGGCTCCGAAGGCAACGTCGACTCCGCCGACAAGCTCCTCCACCGCGCCGACCAGGCCCTCTACCGCGCCAAGCGCGAAGGCCGCAACCGCGTCGTGGCGGACGCGGCTTAATTTCCACCCTCCCCTTGAGGGAGGGTCGAAAAACGCGAAGCGTTTTTCGGGGAGGGGGAAGAGCTTCCGACCGCGTGCACGATGACATCCATCACGCGCGCTCGTTCCGTCAGAACCTCTGAGTTCTGGAATCGCAAGACCCTGCATCCCTGCTCAGTCAGGTAACGGGTTCGCTCTTCATCGCGCGCGGTCGCGTCCGGCAACTGATGCTGGCTGCCATCGAGTTCGATAACGAGCTTCAGCGGCAGGCAGCAGAAATCCGCGATATACGGTCCAATCGGTTGTTGCCGCCGGAAACGCGCGCCGGTTTGACTGTCGCGCAGCGCAAGCCATAACCAGCGCTCAGGTCCGGTCGCGTTGCCGCGCAGATCGCGAGCGTGCGCGCGGTGAAATTGTTTGCTGCGTTCCGTGGGCAAGGCCCCCTCCCCGAAATTTGCTGCGCTACGCTCAGCAAATTATCGACCCTCCCTCAAGGGGAGGGTGGTTCTTCCTGCTCCGCCGCTGCCTCCGCCTGTTCCTTCGCGATCTTGTCGATCACTTCGAGCAGCGTCTCGGGATCGTGCGCGCCGGAGACGGCGTATTTGTTGGCGAAGATGAAGGTGGGCACGCCGGTGATGCCCATCTTGTGGGCGAGTTCGTCTTCGCGCGCGATGATCTCGCGGTCGGAGCCTTCTTCGAGCAAATCGGCGACTAGCGCGCTGTCCATGCCGGTCTCGTTCGCGATCTCGACCAGCACGTCGATGTCGCCGATGTCGCGGCCGTCTTCGAAGTACGCCTTGAACAGCGCCTCGACAACTTCGTCCTGCAGGCCCGCGCCGCCGGCCCAGCGGATCAGGCGGTGGGAGTCCACCGTGTTGGGCGTTTTGGCGATGCGGTCGAAGGCAAACGCGATGTCTTCGCTCAGCCCGGCGGCGCGGATCGCCTCGCTCACCGCCTTGGGCCGCTCGCCGTCGCCGAACTTGGCGCGCAGGTATTCCTTGCGGTCCACGCCTTCGGGCGGAGCCGTGGGATCGAGGCGGTAGGCGCGCCAGTGCACGTCGAATTCGATGTCTGGCCGCATCGCCATTGCGCGCGCCAAGCGCCGCTTGCCGATGAAGCACCAGGGACAAATCGTGTCGGACACTACGTCAATCTGCATGGCCGGATTCTAGCGTGTTTACGCCCCGAATTTCCACAGCTAAGAGTCGTGCCCGCGCCAGCAAATCGAGGTTCCCATGGGTCCGCTTCAAGGCATCCGCATCGTCGAATTCGCCGGCATCGGACCGGGACCTTTTGCCGCGATGCTGTTCTCCGACATGGGCGCCGAAGTGGTGCGCATCGACCGCAAGGGCGGCCGTCCCGCGCACAAGACGGAGATCTATCTGCGCGGCCGCCGCACCGTCGCGCTGGACCTGAAAAAGCCCGAAGCGGTCGGGGCCGCGCTCAGACTGATCGATCAGGCCGATGCGCTGATCGAAGGCTTCCGCCCCGGCGTCATGGAGCGCCTCGGCATCGGGCCGGATGTCTGCCTCGCGCGCAATCCGCGCCTCGTCTATGGCCGCATGACGGGCTGGGGCCAGACCGGCACGCTCGCCAGCGCGGCGGGACACGACATCAACTACATCGCGCTCACCGGCGCGCTGCATGGCATCGGGCACGAAGGTGTCAAACCGGTTCCGCCGCTCAACCTCGTCGGCGATTTCGGCGGCGGCGCGCTTTATCTCGCGTTCGGCATCGCCTGCGGCATCATCGAAGCGAAGAAATCCGGCAAGGGCCAGGTGGTCGATGCCGCGATGACCGATGGCGCGGCATCTTTGATGACGATGTTCTACGGCATGAGCGCGATGGGCATGTGGAAAGACGATCGCGGCGCCAACATGCTCGATGGCGGCGCGCATTTCTACGACACCTACGAAACGAAGGACGGCAAATACGTCGCCATCGGCTCCATCGAGCCGCAGTTTTATAAGGAGCTGATGGAGAAGACCGGCATCACCGACCAGGCCTTCGCCGCCCAGATGGACCGCGACCGATGGCCCGCGCTGACCGCGAAGCTCGCCGCCGTGATGAAGACCAAGACGCGTGACGAATGGGACGCTATCATGCTGGGCAGCGATGTCTGCTACGCGCCGGTGCTCTCGCTCGCCGAGGCGCCGAAACATCCGCACAACGTGGCGCGCAACACCTTCCTCGAAATGGACGGCGTGACCCAGCCCGCGCCCGCGCCGCGCTTCTCGCGCACCGCGCCAGAGGTTCAGGGCCCGCCCAAGCTCGCCGACAACGAAGGCACGCTCGCGGCCTGGGGCTTCTCCGGCGGCGAGATCGACGGCTTGCGCAACGCCGGC
The DNA here is from genome assembly GCA_036268825.1 of Rhizomicrobium sp. Taxonomy (GTDB): domain Bacteria; phylum Pseudomonadota; class Alphaproteobacteria; order Micropepsales; family Micropepsaceae; genus Rhizomicrobium. The sequence continues at coordinate 13,142 of DATATK010000061.1, forward strand.
GCTTTCTGATGGCGCTGCCCGGGACCAAGTCGCGGCGCCGCCTCTATCTGATGCGCCACGGCCATGTCGATTATTTCGACCGCAGCGTGCGGGAGACGGGCAACATCCACAACGTGCCGCTCACCAGGCGCGGCCGTAGCCAGGCCGAAGCGGCGGGCCGCTCGCTGGCGCATGTCGCGTTCGACCGCGCCATCTGCTCCGGCCTGCCGCGCACGCGCGAGACGGCGGAGGTGACGCTGTCGTTCGTTCCGGGCGCGCCCGCGCTGGAAGTCGATCCCGATCTGGTCGAATTGCGCGGCGGCAATCTCGGCCCCGTGGCGAACCGCGAGGAATTGATCGCCGCGATGAACTCCTATTTCGCGCGCGCCCATGAGCCGGGCGCCACCAATCACGAAGGCGGAGAAGTCTTCGCCGAAGCGCAGGCGCGGGCCGTCGGCGCGATCGAGCGGCTGCTGGCGGCGGACGACTGGCACGTCGCGCTCGTCGTCGCGCATGAAGGGATCAACCGGCTGCTGCTGAGCTGGGCCTGCGGCGCGGGGTTGCAGGCGATGAGTGCGTTCGAGCAAGACACCGGCTGCATCAACATCATCGATTTCGATCTGGGCGGCATCGGCGGCAACCGGCGCCGCCTGATCAAGGCCGTGAACCTCACGCCATACAATTATCTCAAGCACGGCATGAACCTGACCAGCCTCGAAGCCATCATGCAGAAAGATATCAAGGACGTGGTGGTGTGAACTTTGCACCTCCCCCTTGTGGGGAGGTCGAAAACGCGAAGCGTTTTCGGGTGGGGGGCCGAACTTCCGTCTGGCACGGCCCCCCACCCGAAAAATCCTTCGCTGCGCTCGGATTTTATCGACCTCCCCACAAGGGGGAGTGCAAAAACTAAACATCCACCTCGCACCACACCGGCACGTGGTCCGACGGCTTGTCCCAGTTGCGGACGTGCTTGTCGATGCCGCAGGCTTTCAACCGGTCGGCGGCTTGCGGCGACAGAAGAATGTGGTCGATGCGGATGCCGTGGTCCTTCTGCCAGGACCCCGCCTGGTAATCCCAGAATGTGTAGCGATGCGTCTCGGCATGCGTGGCGCGGAACGCGTCGGTGTAGCCGAGATATTCGACGCGCCGCAGCGCCGCCCGGGACTCCGGCTGGAACAGCGCGTCCCCCATCCACACTTTCGGATCCCAGCAATCGTCCGCCTCGGGGATCACGTTGTAATCGCCCATCAGCACGACCGGTTCTTCATCCTTGAGCAGCGCCGTCGCGCGCGCGGCCAACCGGCCCAGCCATTTGAGCTTGTAGGCGAATTTCTCCGTGCCCATCGGGTTGCCGTTCGGCGCGTAGATCGACGCCACGCGCACCACGCCCTTGTCGCCCGGGATCACCGCTTCGAGATAGCGCGCGTGATCGTCGCCGTCCCCGCCGGGCAGGCGCGGCGTGATGTCCTCCATCGGCCGCTTGGAAAGGATCGCGACGCCGTTATAGGTCTTCTGTCCGTGTACGGCGCAATTGTAGCCCAGCTCTTCGAACGCGCCGGCCGGGAAGGTCTCGTCGGTCGATTTGATCTCCTGCAGGCACACCACGTCCGGCGACGCCTCCTTGAGCCAGGCGACGACCGTCTCCAGCCGCGCCTTCACCGAATTGACGTTCCAGGTCGCGATCTTCATGTCAGACGGAAAAACTCGTCCCGCAGCCGCAGGAGCTTGTGGCGTTGGGGTTGTTGACCTTGAAGGCCGCGCCGATCAGGTCGTCGACGAAATCGATTTCGGCGCCGGCGAGGAATTCGAGGGACATCGGGTCCACCAGCACCACCGCGCCGTCGCGCTCGATGACGAGGTCTTCGTCCGTCCGGCTGTCGTCGATGGCGAAATTGTACTGGAAGCCCGAGCAGCCACCCCCCGTCACAGCCACGCGCAGCATCGCGGGCTGGGCGGCTTCGGCCTTCAGGATCTCCGCGATCCGCCTGGCGGCGCGGGCCGAGACCGTCACGGGGTTTTCGAGGGTCGTTTCCAAGGCATTCCTGTCATTGTCGGGCGTTGAGTCCTATGTAGTCCCGGCAGGCGTCATCGCAAAGGCCTCATGGATATTACCGGCCACCTGATTGGAACCGTTCTGGACCCGCCGGCCCGGCTGGCGGCCTTTGCGACGCATCCCAAGGACAGCCGCGGCCGCCAATATCCCGAGGCCGAGAGCGCCACCCGCACCTGCTATGCCCGGGACCGGGACCGGGTGATCCATTCGGCCGCCTTCCGCCGCCTCAAGCACAAGACCCAGGTCTTCGTGCAGCATGAGGGCGATTACTACCGCACCCGGCTCACCCATTCGCTGGAGGTGGCCCAGATCGCCCGTTCCGTCGCCCGGGTGCTGGCGGTGGACGAGGATCTGGCGGAGACCGTGGCGCTCGCCCACGACCTCGGCCACACCCCGTTCGGCCATGCCGGCGAGGAGGCGCTGAACGCCGCCACGCTGGCCTTTGGCGGCTTCGACCACAATGCCCATGCCCTGCGGCTGGTGACCCGGCTGGAGCACCGCTACGCCGATTTCGACGGGCTCAATCTCACCTGGGAGACGCTGGAGGGCCTGGTGAAGCATAACGGCCCGCTGGTGGGCGCTGCCATCACCGGCCCCATCGAGCGGTTCAATGCGCGCTGGCCGCTGGACTTGGCGAGCTGGCCCGGCATCGAGGCGCAGGTCGCCGCGCTGGCCGACGACATCGCCTATATCAACCACGACATCGACGACGGCTTGCGCGCGGAGCTTTTTGCGGTGGGCGATCTGGAAATCGCGCCGTTCGTCGGGCCGCATGTCCAGGCCATTGGCGGGCGCTACGGCCATCTCGAAGCGGGGCGCCTGATCGGCGAGATCGTGCGCCGGCTGATGAGCGCGATGATCGGCGACATGGTGGAGGAGACCAGGGCGCGGCTCGCGGCCGCCGATCCGCACTCCGCCGCCGAGGTGCGCGGGGCAGGGCGGGCGCTGGCGTCTTTCTCCATAGGAATGATGCAGGAGATCGCGCTGCTGAAGGAATTCCTTTTCGCCCGCATGTATCGCCATCCCCGCGTCATGGCCTCGATGGACAAGGCGCAAACCGTGATCGCCGACTTGTTCAAGGCTTTCCACGCCGATCCGTCGCTATTGCCGCAAGATTGGGCCAGATCCTGCGGCGCGCCGGGCGACGCCAAAACCGGCGGCGTGGTGCGCGATTACATCGCCGGCATGACGGATCGCTTCGCTTTGCAAGAACATAAGCGGATATTCCACACCGAAATCGCGCTCTGAGCATCGTGATTCGGCCCGATTCGGGTGCTACATTCGTGGGGTTCCCAGATTCGCGAGAAGGCGATGGCCAAGATCGAGCCGAATACGTTCAGGGCGCAGGACCGCGTTCCCGCCTTCGACGACATGGAAGAGGACGATGAAGAGGAGGGCTCGCGCCTTCCGCTCCTGATCGTCATCGCGCTTCTCGTGCTCGCGGCATTCGGCGGCGTGGTCTGGCTTGCCTATAACCAGGGCGTGCAGAAGGGCCGCGCCGACGCGCCGCGCCCGCTGGTCGCCGAAACGCAAAGCGATCGTTCCAGCGCGCTCAAGGTCTACGAGCAGCCTGCGCCGCCCGACCAGGACTCCGGCGACGCCGACAGCGTTCCCCAGCCGCCGACGGAAACGAAACCCGCGCCGCAGGCCGCAGCCGCGCCGCCGCCCGTCGCGCAGACGACAACTCCGGCAACGCAAGAGCCTGCCATCGAAGCGCCGCCGCTGCCCAAGCCCAAACCGCTGGTCGCAGCGCCTCCGCAACAATTGGTGACGCCGAAGCCCAAGCCCGTGGAGGCAGCCCCGTTGGCGACGCCGGCGATGACATCCACGCCCGCGGCGACGGGGAGCTATGTGCTGCAGATCGGCGCCTACAAATCGGAGGACGAGGCGAAGTCCGCCTGGAAATCCTACCAGCGCAAGCATCCCATGCTGGGCGGCTACGAACCCGATGTGAAACAGGCCGATCTGGCGGACAAGGGCACCTGGTATCGCCTGCGCGTCGGGGCGTTTCCGACCAAGGATGCCGCGGCCGCACTTTGCACCCGGCTCAAAGCGGACGGTGGCGATTGCCTGCTGGCGAAGAAATGACCAGCACGCGCGCGATCTATGGCTGCGCCGGGCCGGAGCTGACGGATGACGAGCGCGCGTTTTATCGCGACGCGATGCCATGGGGCTTCATCCTGTTCGCGCGCAACATCGTGGACCGCGCCCAAGTGAAGAAGCTCGTCGCGTCGTTGCGCGAAACCATCGGCGACGCGCGCGCCCCCGTCCTGATCGACCAGGAAGGCGGCCGCGTCGCGCGCCTGCGTCCGCCGCAGTGGCAGGCCAGGCCCCCCGCCGAACGCTTCGCGCTGCTGCACAACAATGCGCCGGAAGCCGCGCATGAAGCCGCCTATCTGAACGCGCGCCTCATCGCCTATGACCTGTCCGAACTCGGCATCAATGTCGATTGCGTGCCGGTGCTCGACGTGCCGGTGGACGGCGCGGATGCGGTGATCGGCGACCGCGCCTATGGCCGCGATCCCACCGTGATCATCGAGCTTGGCCGCGCCACGATGGAAGGCATGATCGAGGGCGGCGTGCTGCCAGTAATGAAGCATGTGCCCGGCCACGGCCGCGCCACCGCCGACACGCATCTGGAATTGCCGCACGTCACCGCCAGCCGCGAGGAGTTGAGCGCGACGGATTTCGTCACCTTCCGCAGCCTCAGCGACTGCCCGATGGCGATGACGGCGCATGTCGTCTACGACGCGATCGACGCGCAGCGCCCCGCCACTACCAGCCCGCGCGTGGTGAAGGAGATCATCCGCGGCGAGATCGGCTTCGACGGCCTCCTGATGTCAGACGACGTTTCGATGAACGCGCTCTCCGGCACCTTGGCGCAGCGCGCGAAGGCGTCGCTGTTCGCGGGCTGCGATGTCGTGCTCCATTGCAACGGCAGACTGGATGAAATGAAAGAAGTTGCCGGCGAAACCACCGCGCTGGACGGCATCGCGCTCAAGCGCGCGGACGCCGCGCTGTCGTATCTGTCGGTGCCGGATGCGTTCGATACCAGCGCGGGCGCCGACCGGCTGAATGCGTTATTGGAGAAGGCCGCGTGAGCGACGAGATCGATCCGTTCGAAGCGATGGCCGCCGTGGATGTCGCGCCCGAGGAAGCGCTCATCATCGCGGTGGACGGGTTCGAGGGCCCGCTCGACATGCTGCTCGCGCTCGCCCGCGACCAGAAGGTGGACCTCGCCAAGATCTCGATCCTCAAGCTCGCCGACCAGTATCTCGAATTCATCGAGCGCGCCAAGCGCATGAACCTCGAACTCGCCGCCGACTATCTGGTGATGGCCGCGTGGCTCGCCTATCTCAAGTCGCGCCTGATCCTGCCGCAACCGCCCAGCGCGGATGGCGAGCCGACGCCGGACGAGATGGCGACGCGTTTGCGCTGGCGCCTGCAACGCCTCGCCGCGATGCGCGAAGCCGCGGCGCGGCTGATGGCGCGGGACAGGCTGGGCCGCGAAGTCTTTGCTCGCGGCGCGCCCGAGCCGGTCAACGTCGTGCGGTTGCGCACCTACAAAGACACGCTCTACGACCTGCTCACCGCCTATGCGACCGAGCGGGTGCGCAAGATGGGTGGCGCGGTCTACCGGCCGAAAATGTCGCCCGTGCTGCTGATCGAGGAAGCGCGCGAGCGGCTGGAGCGCATGCTGGGCCGCATCGGGGACTGGAGCGGGCTGTCGACACTGCTGCCGTTCGACTGGTCGGGCGGTCCGCGCCGCAGGTCCGCGCTGGCGTCCACGCTGCTCGCCTGTCTGGAGCTGGCGCGGGACGGCAAGCTCGAAATTCGTCAGTTGAAACCGTTCGACGAGGTCTATGTGAAGGACCGTATTGAGCCGATGGAGGCCGCGTCATGAATCGCGTTGTGCGTTTGGTGGAAGTCGAAGCGGAAGTGGACGTCGTGCAGGATACGCAGGAACAACAGGAAACGACGTTGCAGGATGTGACGGGGCTGAACCCCGAGCATCTGCGCATGACCGAAGCGCTGCTCTTCGCGGCCTCCGAGCCCTTGGACGAAAAGGCGCTCGCCTCGTCGTTGCCCGAGGGCGCGGACGTGCCGGCGCTGATCGCCGAACTGCAGCGCATCTACGAGAACCGCGGCGTCACGCTGATGCTTGTGGCCGAGAAATGGCAATTCCGCACCGCGCCGGATCTTGCGTTCCTCCTGCGCAAGGAGCGCCCCGAGCAGAAGCGCCTGTCGCGCGCCGCCATCGAAACCCTCGCCATCGTCGGCTATCACCAGCCCGTCACGCGCGCCGAGATCGAAGACATCCGCGGCGTCGCGCTGTCCAAGGGCACGATCGACGCGCTGATGGAAGTCGGTTGGGTCAAGATCCGCGGCCGCAAGCGCACGCCGGGCCGCCCGGTGACCTACGGCACGACCGAAGCCTTCCTGATCCATTTCGGCCTCGAAAGCGTCAGCCATCTTCCGGGTACGGACGAGCTCAAGGCCGCCGGGTTTTTGGAGGCGCTCCCGCCGTCGGGCTTCGACGTCCCCAACCCGAGCGACGAACTCGCCCCCGACGAAGACCCCTACGACCCCAACGAGCCGGACGACATGGCCACGGGCGACGGGGAACTTTCGTAGAAGCGAGTTTGTGATAGAATATCGGCCATGACCAAGTTGCTGGACGAAGCCATAACCAAGGTGCGCGCTCTGCCCGACCCGGTGCAGGACGTGGTCGCGGAATTCCTGTTGGGAGCAAACGATCAGCCCGCCGGCTCGCTGTTAAATGAAGCGCAGCGGGAAGAAGTGCGCCTTTCGCTCCAGGAAGCGCGCGAAGGCAAGTTCGCGACGGACGAAGAAGTTGCGGCTCTATGGAAGAAGTTCGGCCTTTAAGGTTGCGGATCACGCAACGGGCGCAAGCACATCTCGGTGCCATACAAGTCTACATTTCGGACGACAATCCTGTCGCTGCACAACGCGTCGGCTTCAGGATTCGCGCCGCTTGTGAAACGCTTTGCAGCTTTCCACGTATCGGCCGCGCCGGTCTTGCGCCGGGAACGCGGGAATGGCCGGTTCGTGGGTTGCCGTATGTCATCGTCTACCATGTGACGGACGCCGAACTCGTGATCGTTGGCGTGTTTCACAGCGCACGAATTAACCGCACCGGCTGAGTCTGGAGTGCCCGTGATTCGCGTCTGCACAAATGACGCCGCGTCACGCCGGATTTTTCCTACATTGGCTTGCCAGCGCCACGCTGGTCAGGTATAAAACCAGCATCTCCCGAATCACGTCCGCACTGTCGGCTCACGCCCGCTTCGCTGTCATGGCCCGCGACTGCGGGCCACCCAGCTGAGCACCGCGTTGCGCTTGGGATTCGGGTTTCTCTTTTCATATCCAACAAGCGTCACCTGG
>DATATK010000062.1:0-7845 GCA_036268825.1 Rhizomicrobium sp.
CCTTGGCGATGGTCTGGACCTGCGCCAGCGGGATCTTGCGGCCGGCGGCCACCTTCTGCGTGAAGTCCGCATAGATCGCATCGGCCTGGCCGTTCAGGTTGGCGAGCTGCTCGGGCGTGTAGGGATTGATGCTGGAATCGAACAGTGCGTTCTTGCCGACGCCGATATCGTCCGCGCCGACGCCGAGCAGCCCGAGCGACTTGCCGATGGCGACCTTGCCCGTCAAGACGCCGATGGAGCCGGTGAGCGTGGCGGGATCGGCCACGATCTTGTTGGCCGAGGTCGCGATGTAATAGCCGCCCGATGCCGCCAGCATGCCCATGCTGACCACGACCGGCTTGCCGGCAGCCTGCGCCTTCTTCACCGCGTCGAGGATCTGGTCGGACGCCGTCACCGATCCCCCGGGGGAGTCGATGCGCAGCAGGATGGCCTTGACCGCCGGATCCTTGGTCGCCTGGCGGATCGCGGCGGCCATGTCGTCGCCGGCGATGGTGTTGCCGTCGCCGATCATGCCGTCGTGATGCGTCGTGCCGTCGACGATCTCGCCGGCCGCCTCGATCAGCGCGATGCGGCTGCCGCTGCCATATTCGCCGGAGGTTTCCGCGGCGCGGATATATTTGCGTATCGGCGTCACGGTGGCGCCCTCGCCGGCGCGGGCGAGCGCCGCGTTTCGCGCATCGTCGTCATAGCCGATCTTGTCGATCAGGCCGGCCTTCTTCGCATCCGCCGCGAATTGCGGGCTGGCGGCAAAGGCAGCGGCCACGGCCTTGGGATCGAGATGGCGATCCGCGGCAGCGGCGTCCGTCGCGCTGTCGACCCAGCTTTGCAGGAACGCGGTGGTCTGCTCGCGGTCCGCGGGCGTGCGCTGCTTCTCCATATACATGTCGGCGGCGCTCTTGTAGTCGGCGCGCTTCACGATCTGGGGCACGGCATCGATCTTGTCGAACAGCCCGCGCAGGAAGATCGCGCTGGCGCCCGCGCCGGCCGCGCCGAACGGGCTGCCCGGCTGCATCCAGATCTCGTCGGCGGACGCGGCCGTGAGATAGTCACCCAAGCCGTTCGAGAAGAACCCGTTGGCGTCGGCGACGACGAATTTGCCCGTCGCGCGAAAGCGCTTCAGCGCCGCGCCGATCTCCTCGGCCTGCGCCACCGGCATGTCGGCGGTGCCGACGCGGAGGAACACGCCCTTGACGCGGCTGTCCCTGCCGGCGCGGTCGAGCGCGAGGACCGTGTCCATTACCGTGTTGGGATGCGCACCCAGCGAGAAGCCGTCGCTCACACCCGAATCCTTGATCGGGGCGCGCAGGTCCAGGCTCAGCACCATGTTGCCGGGCAGCCCATCGCCCCGCGCCAGGCCGATCACGACCAGCAACAGGACAATCATCAGGATCGCGAGCGCGAATTTCAGGATGCCGTTCACGGCGCCGAAGAAGATCGAGCCGAGCCAACGCAGGAACGCGACCATGGAATGTCCTTTTTCGCTTTGAACGCGCCCCGCGCGCTCCCCCTTATATGGGGAGCATATTAAAGAACGCCAATTGCGCTATCATGTTCTCGCATGATCATTAAGCCCTTGATAAAATTGGGCTCTTCGGAGGCGGCAGAAATGGCGGCGGCGCACAGCCCGGCGGAATTCACCTGTGTCGGGTATCGGGTGGCCGGCCACATCGCCACGATCACCCTGAACAGGCCGGAGCGCCGGAACGCGCTGAACCCCCGCGCCTATGCCGAAATCGAATCCGCCTTCCGGGCGGCGGACGCCGACGCGGCGGTGCGCTGCGTGGTGGTGACAGGCGCCGATCCCGCTTTCTGCTCCGGCGAAGACGTCAAAGAGATGATGACCGGCGAGGTGCGCACCGGCGAGCGCCCGGCGGCCACACGCGGCAAGCCGACACCCGCCGCGATGGCCGCGCTGGAATGCAGCAAGCCCGTCATCGCGGCGGTGAACGGAGCGGCGGTGGGTTGGGGCATGGAGCTCGCGCTGTTCGCAGACATCCGCATCGCCTCCGAACACGCCAGGTTCGCCGAGCTCTTCATCAAGCGCGGCCTGATCGCCGATGTCGGCGGCTTGTGGCGCCTGCCCCGGATCGTCGGCCCCGCGAAGGCCGCCGAACTTCTCTTCACCGGCGATGCGATCGACGCGCGCGAAGCCCTGCGCATCGGCCTCGTCACCGAAGTCACACCGCACACCGAACTGATGCCCCGCGCCTATGCGCTCGCCGAACGCATCGCCGCCAACCCGCCGCTCGCGCTCACCGCGATGAAGGAGGGCCTCGCCCGCGCCACCTATGGCGACCCGCACGAGATCGGCGGCTGGGCCATCGACACGATCTACCGCCTGTTCGCGACGGAGGATCACCGCGAAGGCGTCAAAAGCTTCCTCGAAAAACGCCCGCCCGTGTTCAAGGGGCGCTGAGCGATGGCGGCATTCGACTCCGGCGGCCTGACGCTCGCTTATGACGAGATCGGCGTGCGCGAAAGCGGCCGCCCGGTCATCCTCGTCCACGGCTTCTCCTCCAACCGCAACGAGAACTGGCGCCGCCTCGGCTGGTACGGCGCGTTCGAGCGCAAGGGGTTGCGCTTCGCCGCCCTCGACTGTCGCGGCCACGGCGAAAGCGCAAAGCCGCACGACCCGGCGGACTACGCGCGCGACAAGATGGCCGGCGACGTGTTCGCGCTGATGGACCATCTGGGCGCGCCGCGCGCCGACCTGCTGGGCTATTCGATGGGCGCGCGCATCGTGCTCGCCGCCGCGCTCGCCCATCCCGAACGCGTGCCCATGGTGATCGCCGGCGGCATCGGCGGGCGGCTGTTCGAACCCGCGCTGCAAGGCAACCCCATGGCCGACGCGATGGATGCGGACGATCCCGCGGGTATCGCCGAACCCATGCTGCGCAGCTTCCGCCAATTCGCCGACGAGCAGGGCGAAGACCGCAAGGCACTGGCCGCCTGCGCCCGCGCCGCCTATCCCCCATTCACGCGCGAGATGTTGTCGGGGCTTCAGATGCCCACGCTGATCGTCGCCGGGTCGCGCGACGAGTTGGCGGGCGATCCGAAGGTTCTCGCCGCCGCCATTCCCGGCGCACGCGCCGTCACGCTACCGGCATGCGACCATTTCTCCGCCATCTCGCACGGGTTGTTCAAAGGCACCGTGATCGATTTCCTCGAAGGAGTTCTCGAATGAAAGCGCTCTTCGCCGCCTGCCTGCTGCTGGCCACGCCCGCCTTCGCCGATTGCAACCTCTCCGCGCCCGACGCAGCGCAGGCCGGCGCGGGCTGCGCGCACGCCTGGATGGACGCGAACCTGCATCTCAACGATATCCTCGTTGTCGGCACGCACAATTCCTACAAGCAGCCGATCGATCCCAAGATCATGGCGCTGATCGCCGGAAAATCCGCGCAGCTCGCGCAGACGCTCGATTACAGCCATATCCCGCTGGACAAACAGCTCGAAGGCGGCGCCCGCGCGCTGGAGCTGGACGTCGTCTACGATCCCCGCGGCAACCGCTTCGCCAACCCGCTCGGCCCGCGCCTGACCGGCATCGCGCTGCCCGCCGGCTACGCGCAGACGATGAGCAAGCCCGGCTTCAAGGTGATGCACGCGCAGGATTTCGATTTCGTCTCAAGCTGCCTGACATTCGTGGACTGCCTGCGCACCATCAAGACCTGGTCCGACGCGCATCCCGAACACGCGCCGATCCTCATCACCATCAACGCCAAGGACGATTCGCCTGTCTCGTTCGGCACGCAGGCGCTGCTGTTCGATACGCCCGCCTTCGACGCGCTGGACGCGGAGATCGCCTCGGTCTTCGCCCCGCGCGACATCATCACGCCGGACATGGTTCGCGGCAGCTACGCCACCCTGCGCCAGGCCGTGCTGGAACATGGCTGGCCCACGCTCGGCCAGTCGCGCGGCAAGGTGCTGTTCGCGCTCGACGAGGACGAGCCCAAGATCTCGCTCTATCGCGGCGGCCGCAAAACGCTGGAAGGCCGGATGATGTTCATCAATGCGCCCGAGACCGCCGACGACGCGGCCTACCTCACGCTCAACGAAGCCCTCACCGACACCGCGCATATCACCCGCGACGTCAAAGCCGGCTTCCTCGTCCGCACCCGCGCCGATGCCGACACCATCGAAGCCCGCAAGAACGACACCGCCCGCCGTGAAGCCGCGCTCGCCTCCGGCGCGCAATATGTCTCGACCGATTACATGGAACCGGACCTGCGCTTCGGTCCCTACAGCGTGCGATTGCCAAACGGCGCAATCGCGCTGTGCAATCCGCAACGCGCGCCGGAGCGCTGCGCAGGATTGCCGATAGAGCCTTGAAACACAATGCCGGATCGGGAACTCAGGCGCGCCTGATGCGTTTTCTGTGCGGCTATATGCATGGCCGCAATATCAGCATCGACGGCGCGGCCATGTGTATAGTGGCCAACCGCTCCCGAAGGTGAAGCGGCCCATCCACCACGGGGCACGATATCTTGTATTTTCTTCATCTGAGAAGCGTCTTCGGCCTGCCGACAGAATCCGCCAAGATCGAACCGCCGATCCGGTCCGAATTGTTCAGTGTCGAGCGGCTGGAACAGCATGCCGAGAGCTTGGCCGCGGCGCAGCGTGTCGCAGCCAAGACGGTTCGCGGACGCCCCATCGCGCCGCGCCTCTACGACAACACCAAAGTCCTGATCGAAACCTATCGCGCCATCGTGCGGGCGACCTACGCCCATCAGTCGATCACCCCGGCGGCCGAATGGCTGCTCGACAATTTCCACGTCGTCGATGAGCAGATCCGCGAGATCAAGGACGATCTTCCGCCCGGATTCTATCGCAAGCTTCCCAAGCTGGCGGAGGGGCCACTCAAAGGCTATCCGCGCGTTTTCGGCGTCGCCTGGGCGCTCGTCGCCCACACCGACAGCGCGTTCGACCTGCAGAAGCTCACCCGCTTCGTGGAGGCCTACCAACGGGTGCAGCCCCTCACCATCGGCGAGTTGTGGGCGCTCGCGATCACCTTGCGCATCACGCTGGTGGAAAACCTGCGCCGCCTCGCCGAAGCCATCGTCGCCCGGCTGGCCGCGAGCCGGCTGGCCGACGAGATGGCTGATCGCATCCTGGGCACCGAGGCGCGCGCGGCCGAGCCGATGGCCACGATCCTGCAAAGCCTCGACCAGGTGCCGTGGTCGACGGCGTTTGCCGTGCAGCTCGCCCAGCGCCTGCGCGACCGCGATCCCAACGTCACCCCCGCGCTGCGCTGGCTGAATGAGCGTTTGGGCGCGACGGGCACGACCACCGACCAGATCGTCCGCGACGAGGTCCAGCGCCAGAGCGCGATGAACGTGACGGTGCGCAACGTCATCACCAGCATGCGCCTGGTGTCGATGCTCAACTGGGCGGAGTTCTTCGAGAGCGTCAGTCCCGTCGATGCGGTGATGCGCGGCGGCAGCGATTTCGCCGCGATGGACTTCCCCACCCGCGATCTCTACCGCCGCGCCATCGAAGACCTGGCGCTGGGCTCGGGCCGCGACGAAACCGACATCGCGACCCGGGCCGTCGCCGCGGCCAAACGCGCGCTGGACAAAGCGGGCGCCAACGACCGCGCCGCTTTGCGCGAGGGCGATCCGGGCTATTACCTCATCGCCAACGGGCGCCGCGATTTCGAAAAGGACGTCGGCTGCCGCGTGCCGCTTACCACCTGGCTGTTCCGCGTCAATTCCACGCTCGGCGTGATGAGCTATGTGAGCATGATCGCGATCATCACCGCGATCGCGCTGGGCGCGGCTTTGCTGGCCGTTGCACATGTGGGAATCGGCGGCTGGATGCTGTTCGCTCTCGCGCTCACCGGCCTTGTTCCGGCGTCCGATGCCGCGGTCGCCATCGTGAACCGCGCGATCACGCAGAAGGTCGGCGCGATGCGCCTGCCCGGCCTGGAACTCAGCAAGGGCGTGACGGCGGACCAGTGCAGCATCGTCGTCGTGCCGACCCTGCTCACCTCCATCGCGTCGATCGGCGAGCAGATCGAGCGGCTTGAGGTCCATCATCTTTCCAATCCGGACGACAACTTCATCTTCGCGCTGCTCTCGGACTGGCGCGACGCCGAGACCGAGCATTTGCCGAACGACCAGGTTTTGCTCGACGAGGCGGTCGCGGGCATCGCGCGGCTGAACGGACGTTACGGACCGGTTGCCAGCGGGCCGCGGTTCTTTCTCCTGCATCGCCGCCGCATCTGGAATGGTGGCGAAGGCAAATGGATCGGCTGGGAACGCAAGCGCGGCAAGCTGCATGAACTCAACCGCCTGCTGCGCGGCGCGGGCGACACGACGTTCATGGCGGTGGACGGCCACCCGCCGGCGCTGCCGCCCGGCATCCGCTATGTCATCACGCTGGATGCCGACACGCGCCTGCCCATCGGCGCGGCGCGGCGGCTGATCGGCAAGATGGCCCATCCGCTCAATCGCCCGCATTTCGATGCGCGGCGCGGACGCGTGGTGCATGGCTACGGCATCCTGCAGCCGCGCGTGACGCCGTCACTTCCCATCGGCAGCGAAGGCTCGCTGTTCCAGCGCGTATTCTCCGGCCCCAACGGGCTCGATCCTTACGCGCTCGCGGTGTCAGACGTCTATCAGGACCTGTACGAGGAAGGCTCCTATTGCGGCAAAGGCATCTACGACGTCGATATTTTCGAATCCGCGATCGAGGGCGAGATTCCCGAAAACACCGTGCTCAGCCACGACCTGCTCGAAGGCATCTTCGCGCGCGCGGGCCTTGCCTCCGACATCGAAGTGGTCGAGGAATTTCCCTCGCGCTACAGCGTCTCGGCGGCGCGACAGCATCGCTGGGTGCGCGGCGACTGGCAGTTGCTGCCGTGGATTTTCCGCTTCGGCCACAAGGCGCCGGACGGATCGCGCAAGGCCGTTATCCCCCTCATGGGCCGCTGGAAGCTGCTCGACAATCTGCGCCGCTCGCTCTCCGCGCCCGCAGCGCTCCTGGCCATCATCGCCGGATCGCTGCTGCCGCTGACGGCCGCTGCGATGTGGACCGCGTTCGTGCTCCTCACCATCGCGCTGCCGCCCTTCCTGCCCGTCATCGCCGGCATCCTGCCGCGCCGGCGCGGGGTGTCGCTGCGCAACCATCTGCGTGCGCTGGGCAGCGATTTCGCGCAAGGCTTCCTGCAAAGCGCGTTCCTGATCATCTTCCTCGCCCATCAGGCCTGGCTGATGGTCGACGCGGTGGGCCGCACGCTGTTCCGGCTGTTCATCCGCCGCCGCCGCCTGCTCGAATGGGTCACGGCGGCCCAGACCAACGACGATTCCCAATTCGACTCGCGCAGCCTCGTCACGCAGATCGCGGCCAGCATCGCGTTCGCCGCCGCCCTTGGCGCCATTCTCTATTACTCCGGCCAGAGGATCTGGGTGATCGAAGCGCCATTGGTCGCGCTATGGGTGCTGTCGCCGCTGGTGGCGCGCTGGGCGAGCCTGCCACCGCCGGTGGAAGGCCATATGGCGATCACCGTCGCCAACGCGCTTAGCCTGCGCCTGATCGGACGGCGCACCTGGCGGTTCTTCGAACGCTTCGTGACAGCCGATGACAACATGCTCCCGCCCGACAATTTCCAGGAAGACCCCAGACCCGTCATTGCGCACCGCACCTCGCCGACCAATATCGGCCTCTATCTCCTGTCGATCGTCGCCGCGCGCGATTTCGGCTGGATCGGCACGCTCGACATGGTGGAGCGGCTGGAAGCCACCTTCGCGACGCTCGAGAAAATGGAGCGCTATCGCGGCCACTATTACAACTGGTACGACACGTGCGACCTGCGCGCGCTGGAGCCGAAATACATCTCGTCGGTGGACA
>DATATK010000063.1:0-31075 GCA_036268825.1 Rhizomicrobium sp.
CGGGGCTCGCGGCCTATTGGAAGGACGCGGACATCGCGCACCGTTTGCATCTGGGGCCGTCCTTCGTGACCATCGTGGGGCGGGTGCGCTCATGCGAGGAGCGCGCGAAGCGGGCGTTGCGTCCAGTTCCGCCCTGCCGCGCGCCCGGTATGGCGGTGTTCGTCTCCGAGGCGCAGATCATCCCGACGGCGATGGACTAGGCGCGTCGCCTGATCCAGATTGCGCCCTGGAAAACATCACGGGGACGCAACATGGACCTTCATCTCAAAGGCAGGAACGCCGTCGTGCTCGGCGGCACGCGCGGCATCGGGCGCGCCATCGCGGAGACCTTCGCCGGCGAAGGCGCCAATGTCGCTGTCTGCGCGCGCAACGCGAACCAGGTGGCCGAAGCCGTCGCAGCGCTCGGGAACAGGGGCGTCAAGGCGATCGGCGGCGCGGTGGATATCGCCGACGACGCGGCGCTCAAGAGCTGGATCGAGAAGGCGGGCGCCGAGATTGGTGGGATCGACATACTCGTCTCCAACGCCGGCGCGATGGCGCAAGGGGCCGATCCGGCGTCGTGGGAGAGCAACTTCAGGCTCGACTTGCTGGGCGCGGTGAATGCGTTCGATGCGGCGCGCCCGTTCCTGGAGAAAGCGGCGGAGGCAAACGGCGACGCGGCGTTCGTGATCATCGCCTCGGTCTCGGCGGCGGAGAGCGACACCGCCAGCTCCTACGGCCCGATCAAGGCGGCGCTGATCCACTACGCCAAGGGTCTCGCGCGCCAGCATGCCAAGCGGAAGATACGCACGAACGTCGTCTCGCCCGGCATGGTCTATTTCGAGGGCGGCGTGTGGAACATGGTGGAGAAAACCAATCCGGATTTCTTCAAGCAGGCCATCGCGCGCAATCCCACCGGCCGCGCCGCGACGCCACAGGAGATCGCCAACGCGACGGTGTTCCTCGCCAGTACGGCATCGAGCTACACCACGGGCATAAATCTGCTCGTCGATGGTTCGATCTCGCGCCGGGTGAACTTCTGATGGCCGGCAGAGCACGCGGGCGCAAATCGATCTTCATCACGGGCGCGGCGAGCGGCATGGGGCGGGAGACGGCGAAGCTGTTCCACGCCAAGGGCTGGTTCGTCGGCGCCTATGACGTGAATACCGACGGCCTCGCCACGCTGGCGCAGGAGATCGGCAACGACAATTGTATTACCGGCAAACTCGACGTGACGAGCAAAGCCGATTTCGATGCGACCGTCGCCGCGTTCGGCGAGGAGACGGACGGCAAGATGGACATGCTCCATTCCAATGCCGGCATCGGCGAGGCGGGCTGGTTCGAGGACGTGCCCTATGACGCGGCGATGAAGGTGGTGCAGGTCAATTTGGTCGGCGTGATCAACAGTCTCTACGCCGCGCTGCCGCTGCTGAAGGCCGCGCCCAATTCGCTGGCGTTCATCACCTCGTCGTCGTCCGCCACCTACGGCATTCCGCGCATCGCGGTCTATTCGGCGACGAAGCATGCGGTGAAGGGATTGACCGAGGCGCTGTCGGTCGAGTTCGCGCGCCACAATGTACGCGTGGCAGACGTGTTGCCCGGATTGATCGACACCGCGATCCTGCGCTCCACGCCCAACCGCTCCGAAGACCGCGCCAAGCCGGACGAGGATGAGTTCTACAAGAACGCGCCGAAGAAGGGCATGTTTCGCCTGATGCCGGCCTCATCCGTGGCGGAGTGCGCCTGGGCGGCGTATCACAGCAACAGACTGCACTGGTACGTGCCGCCGGAAATCCGCCGGATCGATGTGCTGAAGGCGCTGTTTCCGAGCTTCACCCGCAACCAGATCAAGAAGCAGGTCGCGGGGCTGTTCGGCGGGAAATGACCGGCGCTCAGATCGCGCCGCGCAGTTCGGCGTGGCGCGGGGCGTGGCGGTAGAAGACCTGGTTTCCGATCTGGGCGGTCTGCACCATGCCGTCCCAGCCGTTGGGATCGACATAACTGGCGTGATAGGCAATGGCGCCGCCGGTGAGGTTCGCCAGCGGCTGGTAGCCGCTCAGGATCTCGCTCGCCAGCGCGCGGGCCCCGGCCCAGGCGGCGGCTTCCTTGCGCCCGTCCGCCGCGCCGTCGCAGGCGAAGCTGAACTGGCACTGGCCGTGATGGGCGCCCTGGTAGACCACGCCGCAGATCGTGCCGGGATAGTTGGCGTCGCGCATGCGGTTGAACACGACTTCGGCCACGGCCTCTTCGCCGCGCGCGCCGTCGCCGCGGGCTTCGTAATACATCGCTTCGGCAAGGCAGGTCTGCTCGGCCAGCATCTTCACCATCGCAAGCTCGGCGGGCGACGGCAGCTCGGCCATCGCCTTCATCGGCTGCATGGGGGCGAGATCCTGCGAAACGGTCGGCGTGGCGCGCGCGAGGATATCGTCCGCATACGGATTATATGCGGCGGCCGTTCCGACCGTGGCCAGCACGAGGAACACGGCAATCGCCACGGCACGATCCGCTTTCGCGATCGCAACAATCGTTTTTCTGGACATGAGGACTTCGACTCTTTTCGGAAGGCGTTTCGATAGAATTTCTCTGACGTCGTGCCGAACGGTCCCGCACCCCTCCCAGCGGGACGTGCCTTCTGCCCACCAAAATCCGAATCGTCAAATTAAAACTTGCCGTTTGGTGACACCGCGTCACGGAACATCGCGAGAATCCAGGGTTTTCCTGCATCCTCCGTACACGGATTGCACCGTGAGAAATATTAATCGCGATCCATTTCGCTGTCGCACGCGGCTTGCGCGGCGGCGAGTCGCGCAATCGGGACTCGGAACGGCGAGCACGAAACATAGTCGAGTCCCGTGTCGTGGCAGAAGCGGATCGAGTCCGGATCGCCGCCATGCTCGCCGCAGATTCCGAGTTTCAGTTTCGCGCGCGTGGCGCGGCCGCGTTCCTTGGCGATGCGGATCAATTCGCCGACGCCGTCGCGATCGATGGACACGAACGGATCGCGCGCGATCAATCCCTTGGCGAGATATTCGGTGAGGAATGTGCCCGCGTCGTCGCGGCTGACGCCCAATGTTGTTTGGGTGAGATCGTTGGTGCCGAACGAGAAGAACTCCGCCGACTCGGCGATCTCGCCGGCGCGCAATGCGGCGCGCGGCAGCTCGATCATGGTGCCGATCAGGTAATCGGGCGCCCTGCCCCGCTCCGCTTTCAACGCGATGGAGACGGCGGCGATGCGTTCTTTGAGGAAATCCAGTTCCGATTTGAAACCCACCAGCGGGATCATCACTTCGAGCGCCACGGGCTTGCCGCCGGCTTCTTCCACTGCCAGCGCCGCCTCGAAGATCGCGCGCGCCTGCATCTCGTAGATTTCGGGGAAGGTGATGCCGAGGCGGCAGCCGCGATGACCCAGCATCGGGTTGGATTCATGCAGCGCGATGGCGCGGGCGCGCAGCTTGGCGGGCGCGGTGCCAGCGGCGGCTGCCACTTCCGCGATATCCGCATCGGTCTGCGGCAGGAATTCGTGCAGCGGCGGGTCGAGCAAACGGATGGTGACGGGCAGGCCTTCCATCTCGTGGAAGATCGCCTCGAAATCGCTGCGCTGCATCGGCAGGAGTTTCGCCAGCGCGGCGGCGCGCTCTGCCGCATCGTCGGCGAGGATCATCTGGCGTACGGCCAATATGCGGCCCGGCTCGAAGAACATGTGCTCGGTGCGGCAGAGGCCGATGCCTTCGGCGCCGAAGCGGCGCGCGGTGGCCGCGTCGTGCGGCGTGTCGGCATTGGTGCGGATTTTCAATGTACGGACTTCATCGGCCCAGCCCATCAATATGCCGAAATCGCCCGCCAGCTCCGGCTCTATGGTCGGCACCCGGCCCTTGAATACCTGGCCGGTCGCGCCGTCGATGGTGATGATGTCGCCGCGCTTGATGGTATGCGGGCCCACGACCATCTCGCCTTTCGCCGCATCGATCTTGATCATGCCGGCGCCAGAGACGCAGGGCCGCCCCATGCCGCGCGCGACCACCGCCGCATGGCTCGTCATCCCGCCGCGCGCGGTGAGGATGCCGCGTGCGGCGTGCATGCCGTGGATGTCTTCGGGGCTGGTTTCGGCGCGCACCAGGATGACGGGGCGCTTGTCGGCGGCGATCTTCTCCGCCTCGTCCGCCGTGAACGCGACTTCGCCGGTCGCGGCGCCAGGGGACGCCGCGAGGCCTATCGCGATCTGCTGGCGCGGTGCGTCGGGATCGAGCGTCGGGTGCAGCAATTGATCGAGCGCAGCCGGATCGACGCGGCCAATGGCGGCGCGCTTGTCGAACACGCCTTCGCGCTCCATGTCGATGGCGACTTTCAGCGCCGCCTTCGCGGTGCGTTTGCCCGAGCGCGTCTGGAGCATGAAGAGCTTGCCTTCCTGCACCGTGAACTCGACATCCTGCATGTCGCGGTAATGCGCTTCGAGCTTGTCGCCGATGGCTTTCAATTCTGCGAAGGCCAGCGGCATCGCCTCTTCCATCGAGGGCTTGCGGCCGCCCTGGCGCTCGCGCACTAACTTGGAGATCGGCTGCGGCGTACGGATGCCGGCGACAACATCCTCGCCCTGCGCGTTGATCAGGAACTCGCCATAGAGCAGGTGCTCGCCAGTCGAGGGATCGCGGGTGAACGCGACGCCGGTGGCGGACGTCTCGCCGCGATTGCCGAACACCATCGCCTGCACGTTGACGGCCGTGCCCCAATCTTCGGGGATGTTGTTGAGGCGCCGATAGGTCTTGGCGCGATGGCTCTGCCACGAGCCGAACACCGCGCCGATGGCGCCCCAGAGCTGCTCGTTCACATCTTCGGGGAACGGGCGGCCCAGTTCCTTCTGCACCCGTGCCTTGTAAGCAGCCGCAATACGTTTCAGATCGTCCGCATCCAGATCGGTGTCGAGCTCGACGCCTTTGTCTTCCTTCTCGGTGTCGAGGATTTCCTCGAACAATCCGTGTTCCAGCCCGAGCACGACATTGGAATACATCTGGATGAAGCGTCGATACGAGTCGTAAGCGAAGCGCGGATCGCCGGTGAGCTTCGCCATGCCCTCGGCCGTCTCGGCATTGAGGCCGAGATTCAGCACCGTATCCATCATCCCCGGCATCGAGACGCGCGCACCCGAGCGCACCGACACGAGCAGCGGCCGTGCCGCATCGCCCAGCCGCCCGCCCGCGATCTCGCCGACGCGCGCCACGGCCGTCGCCACCGCGTCCTTCAGGTCGGCGGGATAGGTTTCAGAGTTCCGTGTGAAATGGGTGCAGACTTCGGTGGTCACGGTGAAGCCGGGCGGCACGGGCAGCCCCAGATTGCTCATCTCGGCCAGGTTCGCGCCCTTGCCGCCGAGCAGGTTCTTCATGCTCGCCTCGCCCTCCGCCGAGCCGTCGCCGAAATTATAGACCCATTTCGCCATGTGGAAATCCGATATCTGCTTGAGGATACGTTATCCAAAATCCTACCCTCCTTGTCATCCCCGTGACATGCTGCCGTCCGCATCCCTCAGAGTCGCACATGGACCCCAATCTCATTCTTGCCCCGATGGGCGCGCTGGCCGCACTGACCTTTTTCGTTCTCCTCGCGGTGCCGGCCCTGCGCATGACGCGCCGGGGCAAGCAGGACAGCGCCGACGGCGACATCCCGGGCGGCCTCTCCAATCCCAATTTCGCCGACCTGCTGGAGATGCCAGTCCTGTTCTACACGATCTGCCTGATGCTTTACATCACGCACCGGGTGGACCAGTCGTTCGTGATGCTGGCCTGGGTCTATGTCGCCCTGCGCGCTCTGCACAGCGCGGTGCATCTCAGCTATGACAAGCTGCTGCACCGGATGGTGCTGTTCGCGCTCTCCAACTTCACGGTGTTCGTGATGTGGGTGTTCTTCTTCTTCGAACCGATGACCAATAGATAAGGGAGACCGACATGGCCTTGCGCAAATACATCATCGAACGCGACATCCCCGCCGTCGGCACGTTCGAGCGCGAACAGCTCAAAGGCGCCGCCGCCAAATCGAACGAAGCGCTCGCCGCGATCGGGCCGGACATCCAGTGGCAGGAAAGCTACGTCGCCGGCGACAAGACGTTCTGCGTCTATCTCGCCAAGGACGAAGCCACGATCATGAAGCACGCCCAGATGAGCGGCTTCCCCGCCACCAAGATCACCGAAATTCGCCGCATGATCGATCCGACCACGGAGCGGGAGGGGTAAGTCCTTTTCCTCCCCCGCCGTTGCGGGGGAGGTGGATGGCGCGCGTCAGCGCGACAGACGGAGGGGGTGTGAGGAGCAGTGCAAGCACGGCACCGTTCCTCACACCCCCTCCACCGCTACGCGGTCCCCCTCCCCCGCACCAGCGGGGGAGGAAACTACCCTTCGATCTTCGAGAAATCCGCGACCAGGTGCAGCGTCGCGCGGAGGCGCGAGAGCAGTTTCAGGCGGTTCTCGCGCACCTTTGGGTCGTCGTCGTTGACCTTGACGTGCTCGAAGAACGCATCCACCGGCCCGCGCAACCGCGCCATCACCCCCATCGCCTCGACAAACCGCTCCCGCGCGATCTCCGCCCGGATGAGTTCGGACGCGGTAGCGAGCTCGACAAACAACGCCTTCTCTTCCGGCGCGGTGAACAGCTCGGGATCGGCGTCGCCGTCGAAGGTGGCCTTGTCCTTCTTCTCCTCCGCCTTGAGGATATTCGCAGCGCGCTTGTAGCCGGCGAGGAGGTTGGTGCCCTCGTCGGTCTTGAGGAACGATTGCAGAGCCTCGGTGCGGGCGGCTAGCACGACTAAGTTATCCTGATTTCCGAGCGAAAATACTGCATCGACCAAATCATAACGTGTGCCGCTATCTCGCAATGCGACTTTCAGCCGATCTGCCAAAAATATCAGTAGACTACTGGATACTTCCTTCAGAACAAATTCGCGATAGCTCAACCGTTCACGATCATGCTCTTCATTTCCGAAAGACGTTCGGCGTTGCTGAACTGAACTTGCGATTAGCGTCTTGTTGAAACGCACCTCCATTGCAAGTTGGAAGTCACCGCCGTCAGCCCGGAGTGTCGAATTGATAAATAAACTCTTATCGAATATCGAACGAATGAGCGAAAACACATTGAGGCGCAGATTGCTTTCAAGAACGATCCGAATAAAGCCAAGCGCCGCGCGCCGTAACGCAAATGGATCGCCCGACCCCGTCGGCCTTTCATTTATCGCAAAAAAACAAGTTAGCTGATCTAGCTTGTCTGCAAGCGCAACCACCGCCGAAATTTTATCCGACGGAACTTCATCTTTGGGCCCGACGGGCTTGTAGTGGTCGCGAACGGCCTTAGCCGCTTCGGCGGGTTCGCCATCGTGCTGTGCATAGTACTGCCCCATAACGCCTTGGAGTTCGGGGAATTCACCGACGACGCCCGTCGTAAGATCGGCCTTGCAGAGACGTGCCGCGCGTTTGGCTTTTGTGACATCAGCTCCGATCTTTTCGGCGATCTCACCTGCCAGCGCTTCGATGCGCTCGACCCGCTCGTACTGCGTGCCGAGTTTCGCGTGGAACACGATGTTCTTGAGATCATCCACCCGGCTCTCGAGCGTCCGCTTGCGATCCTGGTCCCAGAAAAACTTTGCGTCGCTCAGCCGCGCCCGGAGGACACGTTCGTTACCGGCGACGATCTCCTTGCCGCCGTCCTCCGCTTGCATGTTGGAGACGACGGCGAAGCGGTTGGCCATCGCGCCGGTCTTCGGATCGCGCAGGCTGAAATACTTTTGGTGCGTCCGCATGGAGGTTTGGAGGATCTCCGGCGGCACGTCCATGAACTGGTCTTCGATGGTGCCGATGAGGACCACGGGCCATTCGGCCAATCCGGCGACTTCATCCAGCAGGCCTTCGTCCTCGATCAGGTCGAGGCCCAGCGCGAACGCCTTCTGTTTAGCCTCGTGCAGGATGGTTTCCTTGCGCTCGGCGGCGTCGAGGATCACATGCGCGGCGCGGAGCTTGGCTTCGTAGTCCTCGAAGCGGCGCACTTCGATGGGGCCGCTTGACAGGAAGCGGTGGCCCATCGTCGTGCGCCCGCTTTTCACGCCGGCGAACTCGAACGGCACCGTTTCGCCGTCGAAGCTCGCGACGATGCCATGCAGCGGCCGAACCCAGCGCACCGGGCTGCCGGGGAAGCGCATGCTCTTGGGCCACGGCAACTTCGCGAATGCTTCGGGCAATATCTCGGCAAGCACGTCCGCGGTGTCGCG
Source organism: Rhizomicrobium sp. (assembly GCA_036268825.1). Taxonomy (GTDB): domain Bacteria; phylum Pseudomonadota; class Alphaproteobacteria; order Micropepsales; family Micropepsaceae; genus Rhizomicrobium. The sequence continues at coordinate 8,222 of DATATK010000063.1, forward strand.
GCCCTTGCGTTCGATCACGGCGACGTAGAACTCGCCCTTGCCGTCGCTCTGTTTCTGGCATTGGTCCAGCGTCACGCCGGCGCCACGCAGGAAGCCTTCGATGGCTTTTTCCGGTGCGCCGACGCGCGGGCCCTTCTTTTCTTCCTTCACGTCGGGCTGCTTGGCCGGCAGCGCGGCGATGGCGAGGGTCAGGCGGCGCGGGCCGGCGAAGGCTTTCACGCCTTCGAACATCAGGCCGCGATCCGACAGCGCGCCGACGACGAGACGCTCCAGGTCCTTCGCGGCGGTGGCTTGCATCCGCGCGGGAATTTCTTCGCTGAACAGTTCGAGCAGCAGATCGGGCATCACGCAAACCTCGGCGTGTATTGGCCCATCGGCGTTTCAAGCCACGCTTCGCAGCACGCTTTGGCCAGCGCGCGCACGCGGCCGATATAGGCGGCGCGTTCCGTCACGCTGATCACGCCGCGCGCGTCCAGCAGGTTGAACGCATGGCTCGCCTTGATGCACTGGTCGTAGGCGGGCAGCGCGAGCTTGCGGCCCGTGAGCAGCGCCTGGCATTCCTTCTCCGCGTCCTCGAAATGCTTGAACAGGAGTTCGGTGTTGGCGCGCTCGAAATCGAAGGTCGAGAATTCCACCTCGCTCTGGTGGAACACTTCGCCGTAACGAACGATACGCCCGTCCGGCTGTTCGTTGAACGCGAGGTCGTAGACGAACTCGACATTCTGCACGTACATCGCCAGCCGTTCGAGGCCGTAGGTGATCTCGCCGGAGACCGGATCGCAATCGATGCCGCCGACCTGCTGGAAGTATGTGAACTGCGAGACTTCCATCCCGTCGCACCACACTTCCCAGCCGAGGCCCCACGCGCCGAGCGTCGGGCTTTCCCAGTCGTCCTCCACGAAGCGGATGTCGTGCAGCGCGGGGTCCAGCCCGATCTCGCGCAGGCTGCCGAGATAGAGGTCCTGGATGTCCGACGGCGCGGGCTTCATGATGACCTGGAACTGGTAATAGTGCTGCAGCCGGTTCGGGTTCTCGCCATAGCGCCCGTCCTTCGGGCGGCGGCTCGGCTGCACGTAAGCGGCGCGCCATGGGTTCGGGCCCAGCGCGCGCAGGGTCGTGGCGGGATGGAACGTGCCCGCGCCCATCTCCAGATCGTAGGGCTGCAGGATGACGCAACCCTGCTTCGCCCAGTGGGCCTGGAGCGTGAGGATGAGGTCCTGGAACGTGCGGGCCTTGGCCACGATTCGAACGCCTTTGAAATGGGCCGCGAACCTACAGTCCGGCCCCGCCAGCGACAAGCGGCTCAGAACGTGTAGCCCAGCGCGGCATACCATTCGAAACGCTGCGTTTCGGCGGCGTTCTGGATGCCGGGGCCGAATGAGGCGAGCAGGCTGTAGTGATCGTCCAGCCGCCAGATCGCGCCGGCCCCTAGCCCGGTGGAGGCCTTGGCGTCCCGTGCGTCGGGCGTGCCGTGATAGATCTCGGCGCCGATTTCGAGGTTGTCGGAGAGCTTGCGGGTCAATGCCCAGCCCATGAACCAGTAGCCGCGGGCGTCCGCGCCGCTGTGGATGTTGTATCCGCCGCCGCCGAACGTGGACCAGTCGCCCCAGTCCTTCTGTGCCCAGACCGGCAGGAAATAGGACGGACGGCCGTCGCCCAAGGCGGCGCGCGAACGCGCCGGGATTTCGGCGGAGGGGTAGAACGACACGTCCCAGCCGAAATCCTCCTGGGTCAGAAAGAGATATTTCGCCCCGATACCAATATCCGCGACACCGGCCGTGGCGCCGCCGCCGCGCGGCGCGTCGTAGCCCAGCGGAAGATCGATGCTGAGTTGCAGGTTCTTCGCCGCGCCATAATTGATCTCGATGCCGGCCTCGCCGCCGGTGTCGCCGCGCCTGTCCGTTCCCGTCGTGAAGGCGTAGGTCTCGAAATGGCCCAGCTCGGTCGGCACCGGATCGTCGGTCAGATAAGGCGGCCCGGCGAGCGCGGGCGTCGCGGCGAGCAATGCCAAGAGCAGCAATCGGCGCACGATTTTCTCCGGCCTGGTCCTGGGCTATTGGTATAACGGTCAGGGCCGTACAACCAGCGGAGATATCCATGCGCAAGATCGTGGCGGCGGGTTTCGCATTCGCGTTGTGGGCAGGGTCCGCGCTCGCCGGCGCGTCCGGCTATCACCTGGTGAAGACCGTGCCGCTGGGCGGCGACGGGTTCTGGGACTACCTCTCCATCGATCCTGTCCACCGCCATCTCTTCATCAGCCATGGCACGCACGTGATGGTGCTGGATGCCGACAGCTACGCGGTGGTGGGCGATATCGCGAACACGCCGCGCGTCCACGGCATCGCGATTGCCGGCGCGCACGGTTTCATCAGCGATGGCGGCGACAACACGGTCACGATGTTCGACACCGTGAGCCTGAAGACGATCGCGCGGATCGCCGCCGGCGCCAAGCCGGACGGCATCATCTACGATCCCGCGTCCCGCCGCGTGTTCGCGATGAACGCGGGCGGCGACGATGCAGCCGCCATCGACGCCGCGACCGGGACAGTGGTGGGCAGCGTCGCGCTGGGTGGCAGGCCGGAATTTCCGGCGGCCGACGGCAAGGGCAATATCTTCGTCAATATCGAAGACAAATCCGAAATGGTCGAATTCAACGCGCAAACCTTGAAGATCGAAAACCGCTGGCCGCTCGCGCCCTGCGAGGGGCCGTCAGGCCTCGCTATCGACGCGGCGCATGGGCGGCTGTTCGCCGGTTGCCACAACCAGATGATGGCGGTCGTGGATGCCGCCAGCGGCAAGGTGATCGCCACGCCCGGCATCGGCAAAGGCGTGGACGCCAACCGCTTCGATGCGCAGACGGGTTATGTCTTCAGTTCAAATGGCGAAGGCACGCTGACAGTGGTGCATGAGGACTCGCCGGACAAATTTCCGGTCGTCGACAGCGTGCCGACGCAGCCCGGCGCTCGCACGATGGAGGTCGATCCCCAGACGCATACCGTGTTCCTGGTGACCGCCGATCTCACGCCGGCGGCGCCCACGGCGGATAATCCCCATCCACGGCCGGCGATCGTTCCGGGCAGTTTCAGATTGCTGGTGTTCGCGCGCTAGCGAACCGGGCGCACCACGCGGCTGCGCTGACGCCGGATACTTCGATCATGGTTGCGCGAATAATGCTTTCACCGGATGGCCGTCCACCGGCTTGCCCGGCTGCAGGCCCAGCAGCTTCATCACGGTCGGATGGATGTCGACCATGTCGAGGCGCGGGATTTGCTTGCCATGCGCAACACCCGCGCCCCAGGCGTAGAAGATGCCATGCATCTGCACGATGTTGGGATCGTAGCCGTGCGTCGCTTTCAGGCCGCCCACGGGCGGGTTGAACGAGACCGGCCAGATGTGATTGACGCCCAGCCACTGTGCCCAGCCCGGCATCACTTCGGGCCCCACGATCCAGTACGGCGGATGGGTCAGCAGCATCAGGTCCGGCACGCGCGGGCCATTGCCCAGATGCGCATAGGCGGGGAAATGGCCTTTGCGGTAAACGACGAAGAGATCCTTGTACGGCGCCAGCGCTGTGGCGACGCGGTCGGCGCTCTCGCCCTTGTCGAGATAGAGAAACGACGTCGCGCCGTCCGTCGCCTGCTCGGCGTGGATGTCGTATTCGTTCATCAGCCGGCCGACATTGATCAGCGGACCGACATTGATCATGCCATGATCGGTGCCGACGATCAGCGTGCCTTCGCGGCCCGGCGGCAGAGCGCGGATGCCTGCCATCAACTTGCCGACGATCGCATCGGCCTTGCGCACCGCCGCGAGCGTCTCCGGCGCGGTGACGCCGTGGTAATGCGCCTCTTCATCCGGCCCATGGAAATAGAGCGCAATCAGGCGCGGATGGTTCGGGCCGTTGTCGGCGAGCAGTTTCAGCGCGGAGGCGAGGATCGCATCGTCCGACGGCTCGTCCTTGAACGGCACTTCGGGGCTGATGACGCTGGCGAGCTTGCCGCGCCTGGTCGAGTAGCGCCCGACCCAGTTGAACACCGCGGCGTGGATGCCCTGGCGCTCGGCCGCTTCCCACATCGCTTCGCAGCCGGTGTGCCAATCGGCGTCCGCAATCGGCGGCTTGGTGTCCGGCCCGCCGAAGCGGCCCCATTTGGGATCGTAGAAAGCGTTCGACATCACGCCGTGATGCTCGGGCCAGCAGCCGGTCTCGTAGGTCGTGTGGTTGGCGAGCGACAGCGTCGGGAACGCGGGCACCAGATGGCGCGACCAGACGCCGTCCTTCTTGATGCGGTCGAGATTGGGTGTCTGCGTCGCGTCCACCATCGCGGGCGAGAACCCGTCGAACAGCGTGACGATAACGGTGCGTTCGGCGGCGTGGGCGGCGGCCGCACAGAGCGACGACAGGAGAATGACGAGAAGAAAACGTGATCGCATGGTCCGCCCCTTTTTTACCCTCCCCTTGAGGGAGGGTCGACAATTTGCGTCGCGCAGCGGCGCAAATTTCGGGAAGTGGCTCATTCAACGGCCTCTGAATGAGCCCCTTCCCGAAAACGTAAGAGCGTTTTCGACCCTCCTCAAGGGGAGGGTATAAGTGATCCCGCCTCTACCCCAGATCAAGCGCCTTTCCGCCGCGGAGGACGTCTTCGGCGGCTTCGGTATAGGCGCCGCTGCTTTCGTGCAGCACAAGGCCGGGCAACAACATCGCAGGCGCGCGGGAATCTTTCCAGACGGTCAGGATGACGCGCTTGGCGGCCACACCTGGCTTGGGCCAAAGCGGAAAGATCGTCACGCCCACAGGCGGCAGAGCAGCAAGCGCCTCGCCCAGCCGGTCGGCGCGCAGGATGGTGGTGAAGCTGCCGTTCGACACCGTGCGCTTGAGGCCGAGCGCCAGCCAGTCGCCGAGCCTGCCCTCGTCCTGCAGCGCACGGGCGCGCGCGGGATCGGGAGAGGTTTCGCCGTCTCCGCCATGAAACGGCGGGTTGCAGAACACATGCGTGAAGTCGCGCCGCAGATCGGCGGGAAGATCGAACACATCGGCAGTGATGAAGCGCGCAGTCAATCCGTTGGCATGCGCATTGGCGGTGGCGAGATCGGTGAGCGCGCCATCGATTTCCACGCCGGTGATCGTGCAACCGTCCACGCGCGCGGCGAGGCAGAGGCTCGCTGTCCCCGCGCCCGATCCCAATTCGAGGACGGTGTCGCCCCCGCGCGCAGGCACCGCGGCGGCCAGCATCACGGCGTCGAGGCCAGAGCGGAATCCGGTCTCGGGCTGGCGGACGGTGATGCGGCCGTCGAGGAATCGGTCATCGGATCGGACCGGCTCGCCCGCCAATCTCTCGCGCAGGACCGTCTCGGCACGGCCCGCTTGCGCATCCGGGACCATGATCCGGCGCGGCAAAATGCCCAAGCTGCCCTCGATCACGCTGGTGTGCACATCGAAAACCTGGGCGTCGATCCCCGCATCCGCCAGCAAAACCTGTGCGAAATTGAGCAGAACGGGATTGTTCGTTTTCAGGACTTCGTGCACAGCGCTTCCCCGGCAACACACGCCCGCATAGCAGCTTCCTGCCGCAGGCGGTATGCTTGACCCCCCGATAGGGGGCTTCCTAAATTCACGGGGAGTCCTACAAGGCACGCGATGATCACCGCCGAAGCCGCCAGACTGGACGTGGACGAACCGCTTTCGCCGGTGGACCGGCTGGCCGGGCTCGTGGCGGATGACATCGCCGTGGCGGACCGGCTGATCCACGAGCGCATGGGCAGCAGCGTCGCGCTGATCCCCGACCTCGCCAGACATCTCGTCGATTCGGGCGGCAAGCGTTTGCGCCCGCTGCTCACCCTCGCCGCCGCGCGGCTGTGCGGCTACCAGGGCAGCGCGCATGTGAAGCTCGCCGCCGCGGTCGAATTCATCCACACGGCGACCTTGCTACATGACGACGTGGTGGATGCGAGTTCGCTGCGCCGCGGCAAGCTCGCGGCCAATATCGTGTGGGGCAACAAGCCCAGCATCCTGGTGGGCGACTTCCTGTTCAGCCGCGCCTTCCAGCTCATGGTCGAGACCGGCAGCATGGTCGTGCTCGACATCCTCGCCGGCGCCTCGGCCATCATCGCCGAAGGCGAAGTGATGCAGCTGAAGGCCGACAGCAACCTTGCCACCACCGAAGCCGATTACCTGCGCATCATCGCCGCCAAGACCGCGGCATTGTTCTCCGCCTCCGCCGAAGCCGGCGCCGCGCTGGCGCAGAGTTCGCCGGAGATCGTCGCGGCGTTGCGCGATTACGGCTCCAATCTCGGCATCGCCTTCCAGCTGGTGGACGACGCGCTCGACTATTCCGGCCGCGAGAAGCAGATGGGCAAGACGGTCGGCGACGATTTCCGTGAAGCCAAGGTCACACTCCCGGTCATCCTCGCCTATCAGCGCGCCGACGAAGAGGCCCGCCGCTTCTGGCACCGCGCCATCGAAAGCGGCCCCCAGCACGATGGCGATTTGCGCTGGGCCATCACCTATGTCGAAGAGACCGGCGCCATCCGCGAAACCCGCGCCCGCGCGCGCCGGTACGCCGACCAGGCCAGCCGGTCGCTCGCCATCCTGCCCAAGAGCGAACTGCGCGAGGCACTCGAAGCCATCGCGGAGTTCTGCGTGGGGCGGGGGTATTGAACTCACTTATCCTCCCCCGTTTACGGGGGAGGGGGACCGCCCTTGCGGTGGAGGGGGCGACGCCGCATGGTGTCGCCGTCGAAACCCAGACCCCCTCCGTCATCCGCGCTAACCGCGCGGCTGACACCTCCCCCGCTACCGCAGGGGAGGATAATTGAGTTTCACCGCCTTCACCCACCAGTCCGGATGCGCTTTCGCGATCATGCGCGCGGCGTCATTCGCGCAGCCGGCATCACCGTAGATTCCGAAGCAGGTGGCGCCGCTGCCGGACATGCGGACCAATAGCGACAACGGATCGGCGCAGAGCGCATCGATCGCCTCGCGGATGATCGGGGCTGCGTGAGAGGCGGGTTCTTCGAGGTCGTTGTGCTGCTGCTCCAGGAAGCCGAGCAGCTGGCTCCAGTCGTGCGGCGCGGTGTTGTGGGTGATGCCGGTGCGGATGTCGAGGCGGCGAAAGACCTCAGCGGTGGAAACCGCGACGCCGGGATTGACCAGCACCGCGTCCAGCACCGGAAAGCCCGGGAGCGGCATTAGACGTTCGCCGACGCCTTCAACCTGCAGTGCGCCGCCATGCAGACAGGCCGGCACGTCCGCGCCAAGCGAGAGCGCGATCCGCTGCAACGCGGCGGGAGCGACGTTCAGATTCCAGAGCCGCATCAATCCGCGCAACGCCGCCGCCGCATCCGCCGAACCGCCGCCGATGCCGGAGGCAATGGGGAGATTTTTCGTCAACCGGATGTGGGCGCGCGGTTCGATTTTCGCCTGCGCCGCCAGAGCGCGTGCGGCTTTGAGCACGAGATTGTCCGTCTCGCCGGTCAGCGCGGCGGCGAACGGTCCGTTGACCGACAGCGACAGGTCGTTCGCCGCCGCGAAGCGCAATTTGTCGCCGGCATCGGCGAAGACGACGAGGCTTTCGAGCTGGTGATAGCCGTCCGCCCGGCGGCGGCCGATATGCAGCGTGAGATTGATCTTCGCGGGCGCGAATTCGTCAGGAGCGGCCGCCACCCAGTCCGTCCTTGAGCTTCTCTTCGAGCTTGGCTTTCTGCGCGTCGTCCGGCCCATCGGCGAGCGCGTGGTTCCACTGGAACTGCGCGTCGAGCTTGCGGCCGATCTTCCAATAGGCGTCGCCGAGATGCTCGTTGATCGTGGGGTCGCCGGGCACCAGCAGCACGGCATCGAGCAAGGTTTTCGCGGCATCCTGGTAGCGGCCGTCGCGATAATAGGCCCAGCCGACGCTGTCCACGATGTAGCCGTCATAGGGGCTCAGCGTGCGCGCCTTCTCCAGCATCGCGATGGCCTCGGGCATGCGGCGGCCCTGATCGATCCAGCTATAGCCAAGATAGTTGAGCACCGAGGCCTGATCGGGGGAGAGCTTCAGCGCCATCAGCATGTCCGCCTCGGCGGCGGGCCAGTTCTTCGACCGCTCCTCCGACACGCCGCGGGCGTAATAAAGCGGCCAGTCCTTCTCCATCGGCGCGCCGCTCAGCTTGATCGCGTGGTCGTAGGCGCCGGCGGCATCAGCGTATTTTTCGGCGGAGCGATAGGCATCGCCCAGCGCGGTCCAGACGGAGACTTCGTTCGGGCTTTGCTCCGCGATCGCTTCCAGATCGGCGATGGACTTGTCGTTCTGGTCGAGCTTGCCCTCATCGACGGCGGCCTCGATCTGCGCGGCGGAGGAATAGGGCGAGTCCGGAGCGACACTGCGATAGACCGTGATGGCGTCCTCGAACTTGCCCAGCGCCTCAAAGCGGTCCGCCAACACGATCTTGGCGAGATCGAGATCGGGCGCGAGATAGAGCGCCATGCGCAGGTAGAGCGTTGCGATATCGGCGTTGGTCTGGTCGGTCAGCGAGGCGGCGATGCCGAACAGCACTTCGGCGGCGCCGGCCGCGGGCGTGGCGACGAGGCGATCCGGCACCTTGCCCGCGTCGAGCCGGGCGAGGCCCTGCAAGGCGAGCGGCGTCAGCGCCGAATTGGCTTCCTCCTTCGTGTAGAAAGCGCGGGCATCGGCGCCGCGGCCGGTGCGTTCGAGGAAGCGGCCATAGGCTTCGACGACACGCGGGCTCTCGCCCGTCGCCAGCGCCTGCTTGTAGGCGGCATCGGCCTCGTCGTTGCGGCCGGCGAGATCGAGGATCAGGGCGCGGTGGAACGAGGCGAGCGCGTCGGTTCCGCCCTGTCCGACCACGTTGGCGAGATCGGCGAGCGCGGCCTTGGTGTCGCCCACGCCTTGCGCGCCCCAGGCATCGAGCAGAGACAGGACCAGTTCGGTGAACGGGCCCTTGGCCGATTGCGCGAGCTGCATCCGCGCCGCGCGGTAGTCGTGATCCTTGAATGCCTGCACCGTGAGCGTCAGCCGCGCGGGGCGGTCGTCGGGCAGGGTTTTCAGGATGCGCTTGGCAAGCGCGGTCGCGTCGTCCATGTCGCCGGAAGCGGCGGTGAAGAGGAACGCGCGATTGAGCAGATCGGCATTGTTGGGATCGGCCGCGAGGCTGGAGCGGTAGAGCCGCGCCGCGCTGGGCAGGTCATGCTGGCCCGCCGCGATGCGGGCGGAAAGATAGTCGCCATACGAGACACCATCGGGCGCCGACGCGAACGCCGCGCCGCCAAAGCCAACTGCCACGAAGAGCGCCAGGACGGCGGGAGAGATGTTACGCAACGCTTTGCCTCACATGTTGGCGTAGTTGGGACCACCGCCGCCTTCGGGCGTCTCCCAAGTGATGTTCTGCGCCGGATCCTTGATGTCGCAGGTTTTGCAGTGGACGCAATTCTGCGCGTTGATCTGGAACCTCGGACCGGACGCGTCTTCCACCACCTCGTAAACGCCGGCTGGGCAGTAACGCTGCGCCGGCTCGTCATATTCGGGGAGATTGAGCCTTATGGGAATAGACGGGTCTTTCAGGATCAAGTGAACAGGCTGATCCTCTTCATGGTTAGTATTTGACAGGAATACGGACGAGGGCTTGTCGAAACTGAGCGTTCCGTCGGGGCGCGGATAGACGATTGGCTTGCATTGTGACGCAAGTTTCAGGGTCGCGTAGTCCGGCTTGCCGTGTTTCAGCGTGCCGAGGAAAGAGAAACCGAACAGCTGGTTGGTCCACATGTCGATGGCCGCCAGCGGCACGCCGATGATGGTGCCGAACTTCGACCACAGCGGCTTCACGTTGCGGACGCGCTTGAGGTCCTTATAAACATGGCTCTCGAGCCAGGAACTCTCATAGGCATCCAGCGTGTCGCCAGAGCGGCCCGCGCCGAGCGCTGCGAACGCCGCCTCCGCCGCCAGCATGCCGGTTTTCATCGCATTGTGGCTGCCCTTGATGCGGGGCACGTTCATGAAGCCCGCCGCGCAACCGATCAGCGCGCCGCCCGGGAAGACCAGCTTGGGCACGGATTGCAGCCCGCCCTCGGTGAGCGCGCGCGCGCCATAGCCGATGCGCTTGCCGCCTTCGAGCATCTCGGCAATGACCGGGTGATGCTTGACGCGCTGAAACTCGTCGAACGGCGAGAGATAGGGGTTCTGGTAGTTGAGATGCACCACGAAGCCGATGGAGCAGAAATTCTCGCCCCAGTGATAGAGAAACAGGCCGCCGCCGGTCTTGTCGTCCAGCGGCCAGCCGAAGCCGTGCATCACCAGGCCGGGCCGGTGCTTGTCCTTGGGCAGTTCCCAAAGCTCTTTCAGCCCGATGCCGAACTTCTGGAAGTCGCGACCCTCTTGCAGCTTGTATTGCGCGATCAAGCGCTTGGAGAGCGACCCTCGCGCGCCTTCCGCGAAGAAAGTGTACTTGCCGAGAAGGTTCATGCCGGGGGTGAAGGAGTCCTTGTGATGCCCGTCCTTCGCCACGCCGAGATCGCCGGTGGTGACACCCTTCACCACACCGTCCTCGATCACCAGATCGGCAGCCGGGAAGCCGGGATAGATTTCCACGCCCAACTCTTCCGCCTGCGTTGCCAGCCACTTACAGACATTGCTTAAACTGACGATGTAATTGCCGTGATTGCTCATCAGCGGCGGCATGGCGAAATTCGGCAGGCGGATCGAGCCGGCCGGGCCGAAGAAATAGAAGCGGTCGTCGGTGACCGGCGTGTCGAGCGGCGCGCCCTTCTCTTTCCAGTCCGGGATCAGTTCATTGATGGCGATGGGGTCCATCACCGCGCCGGAGAGGATATGCGCCCCGATCTCCGAGCCCTTCTCCAGCACGCAGACCGAAACCTCGCGCCCGGCGGCGGCGGCGAGCTGCTTCAGCCGGATCGCCGCCGAAAGCCCCGCCGGCCCGCCGCCCACGATCACGACGTCATATTCCATGCTCTCGCGCTGGACCGCTTCCGCCATGGGAATCCTTCGAAAATCAAAGCCTTCCCCCGGTTTATGGGGCCGGTCGCCCGGCAGGGTCAACGGCGCCCGCGACGGGCCGGGAGCGCTACGCTATGGTCCGGGAAACTGGGATGGATGACGACATTGCGGCGCTCGATAGGGACGTTCCTGACCGTCATGCTCGCCGCCGAGACCGCCTGTCTGCTGGGGCTCATGGCGAGCGACCTGCCGCGCCGCCTCGGCTATCCGCACGCTGCGAACGCCCTGATTTTTTACGCCCTGCCTGTCGGGCTGTCGCTGGCGGCCGCCTTCGCCCTGAAAATCCCGAGGGCCACCGGGCTCCAGGCCGCGGCGCTCTATACCGGCATCCTGCTCGGCCCGGCCGTCGCAGCGCTGCTGCTGGGCGTGATGATATACCTGCTCTGCAATCTCAGCCCCCTCTGTCCCGAGTTCATATGACGAACCACGCCGAAGACACGCTCTCTACCCTCGCCTGGCTCGTCGAAGCCGGGGCGGATGAGGCGTTGCTGGAAGAGCCGGTGAACAGGCTGAAAAACAACCCTCCCCTTGAGGGAGGGTCGAAAACTGCGGAGCAGTTTTCGGGGAGGGGGAATGCCCCGACGGCCAGACCCTCCCCCTCCCCAAAAACGCCTTCGGCGTTTTCGACCGTCCCTCAAGGGGAGGGTGGCAAGACAGACGCGATCGGCAACGCCCTCGCGCTCGCTGGCGGGGCGCATTCGCTCGCTGAGCTTAAAGCGGCGCTCGAAGCGTTCGATGGGTGCGGGCTGAAGAAGACGGCCACCAACACCGTGTTCGCGGACGGCACGCCATCACATCACATCATGCTGATCGGCGAGGCGCCCGGGCGCGACGAGGACAAGATCGGCAAGCCGTTCGTCGGGCGCGCAGGACAGCTGCTGGACAAGATGCTGGCGGCGATCCACCTGGACCGCGCCACCAACGCCTATATTACCAACGTCATCAACTGGCGCCCGCCGGACAATCGCGATCCGACGCCGGAGGAAGCCGCGGCCTGCCTGCCCTTCCTGCGCCGCCACATCGAGTTGGCGCAGCCCCGGATCGTGATCCTGCTCGGCGCGGTGTCGGTGCGGCACGTGCTGGGGCGGACGGACGGGATCATGCGGCTGCGCGGCAAGTGGCTGGAATATCATGTCGGCGGCAAGATGATCCCGGTGATGCCGACCCTGCATCCCGCTTATCTGCTGCGCCGCCCCGCCGACAAGAAACTCGCCTGGCAGGATCTGCAGGCCATCGAAGCGAAGATCCAGGAACTCGGCCTGTTGGAGACCGCGCCTTGAGATCGCTCGCGCTCGCATTGCTGCTGGCCGTGCCCGCCGTCGCGTTGGCACAAGACGCGTCGGCGCCGCCAGTGCAGGACTGGTCGAAGGATGGCGAGGTCGTGATCGTCACCGCGGAACGGCCGGGGCCCGCGCTCTGGCACATCGCGCGCAACGGGTCAGATGTCTGGATCTTGGGCGTGGTCACGCCGGTGCCGCGCGGGCTCAAATGGAACAGCACCGAGATCGAATCTATCATCCTAGGCGCCAAGCGGGTCTACCTGCCGCCCGAATTGACCGCCGGGGTGATCGAGACCTCGTGGTTCCTGCTCACCGGCCTGCACAAATTGAAATTGCAGGAGGGGCAGACGCTGCAGACCGCGCTGCCGGCGGATTTGCGGGCGCGTTACGCCGCCTGGCTGGTGAAGCTTGGCAAGGACGCCGACACCGACGCCGACTATCTGCCCGCCATCGCGGCGCTCGACCTGGAAAACATGTTCCGCAAGAGCGCCGGGCTGGAGGAAAACCCGGACAAGCGCATCCGGAAGCTCGCGGAAAAAGACGGCGTTCCGGCCGCGCCGGTCTCGGTCTACCAGGCGATGCCGATCGTCAACGAAGTACAGACGATGAGCCCCGCGAACGAGAACGCCTGCATGAAGAACGCGCTCGATGATATCGACACCGAGGCAGTCCATGCCGAGGCCGCGGCGCGCGCCTGGGCGGTCGGCGACGTGGCCGGAATCAAGGCGAATTATTCCGAAGCCAAACTTTACGATTGTTTTTCACAAACCCGAACGTTCGCCGCCGACCGCGAACATCTCACCGACGATGCACTGAACGCCGTCCGGGACTCGCTCGCGACGCCGGGCAAAAGCCTGATCGTTATGAATATCGGCCCGCTCCTGCGCCAGGGCGGATTGATCGACCGCCTCAAACAACAAAACATAACCGTCGAAGGCCCGCCGGGTTGATTCGCGCGAAGCTTGAGCCGGGCGGCGCAAAGCTCTAGACTCTGCGAACGCCCCATTCGCTTCGTGCCAAAGGAACCGGTCGCTTGAAACGCGCGCTTCTGCTTGCCGCCAGCATTCTCGTATCCGCGACGCCGCAAGCGTTCGCGCAGACCGCATCCGTCGCCGTGCTCTCGGCGAGCGACGTGCAGCGCTATCGCGAGATCTTCGCGGACGAGCGCGCGGGCGATTTCACCAGCGCGCAAGCCAAGGTCGCCGATCTGTCGGACCGATCACTGGTCGGCTACGCGCAGGCCGAGCACTATCTGTCGCCGCACAGCAAGAAGGCGACCGTCGAGGAACTGGTCGCTTGGCTGAACGAATATAAGGAGCTTCCGGTCGCGGACCGCATCTACGACCTCGCCATCGAGCGCGCGAAGAAGCCGATCAAGAGGCATCATCACATCATCGGCTACAAGATCACCGCGCTGATCCCGACGCCCGCGCCCGCACCGCGCGCCCGTGGCGGCGGCTATGAAGACGTCAACGTTGGCGAACCGCCGCTATCGTCGGACGCCGCGCGCTCGGCACAAGTCCAGATCGAGGCGGATGTCCGCGCCAGCCAGCCCGCGCTGGCGGACGGCGTGTTGCAGGCGCTGGTCGCCGCGAACACCGCGCCGAGTTCTGACATCGCGCGGCTGTCGCAGCACGTCGCCGCGTCCTATCTGGCCGAGGGACAGGATTTCAACGCCTTCGACGTGGCGCTCCGCCCCGCCGGCATGGACCGCGCATCCGCGCCGCTGCTGGACTGGATTGCGGGCTTCGCGGCCTATCGCATGGGCAAATACGACGTCGCCTCCGCGCGCTTCGAGACGCTGGCGCAAATAGGTTCGGTGCCCAATTACGTGCGCAGCCAGGCCGCGTTCTGGGCGGCGCGGGCGCATATGGCGAACAACGATCCGCTGCCCGTGATCTCGCTGCTGACGGCGGCGGCGCGCGAACAACCCACCTTCTACGGCTTGCTGGCCCAGCGCGTGCTGGGGCAGGACACGGGCGCGGCGTTCGCCGATCCCGCGGCCAACCAGGGCGACCTCGACACGATCACGGCGATCCCGTCCGGCCATCGCGCGGTGGCGCTCTACCAGATCGGCGAGAGGCCGTGGCTGCATGAGGAGATGACGCGCGCCATGGCCCAGATGGATACGCGCGACTGGGAAACCTATGCCGCCGTGGCGCACCGCATGGACCTGCCCGATCTGGAATTGCGCGCGAGCGAAAAAGAAGCGGCGTGCGGCAAGCTGCTGACAGGCTTGTTCCCAATCCCCGGCTACGCGCCCTCTTCCGGCTATCACATCGATCCGGCTCTGGTGCTCGCCTTCACGCGCGAGGAGAGCAAGTTCCAGGCAGGCGCCGTTTCGCCGGCGGGCGCGCACGGGTTGATGCAGATCATGCCCGCGACCGCGAACCATCTTGCCGGCACGAGCGTGACGAATGCCCAGCTCGCCGATCCGTCTTTCAACATGAATCTCGGCCAGCGCTTTCTCGAACAGCAACTCGACGAACTCAACGGCAACATCATCGAGATCGCGGCGGCGTATAATGCCGGCCCCGGCAGCATCACGCGCTGGATGGGCACCAAGATGAGCCCCGATCCGCTGCTGTTCATCGAGAGCATGCCGGTGCAGGCGACGCGCACTTACGTGAAAGCGGTGCTGACCTATTACTGGATGTACAACCGCCGCGACGGGCGCCAGGCCGTGACGCTCGACCAGACCGCGAAAGGCGGCTGGCCGGTCTATCACCGCAGCGGCAACGCCGCGCAGCCGGCGCCGCAGGACAATGCGCCCGCCAAACCCGCCGTCGTCAGCGATGCCTCCTACTGAGCCGCGCGCGTTCGTCGCCGTCCGCATCGCGGTGATGACGGTCTCCGACACGCGCGACGCCGGCAACGACGTCTCCGGCGACACCCTCGCCGCGCGCATCGCCGACGCGGGGCATGAACTCGTCGCGCGCACCATCGTGAAAGACGATCAGGCGCAAATCGCGTCGCAACTGCGCGTTTGGATCGCGGATCCGAAGATCGACGCCGTGATCTCCACCGGCGGCACCGGCCTCACCGGCCGTGACGTGACGGTCGAAGCCTTCAACTCGGTGTTCGAAAAGGAGATCGACGGCTTCTCCGTCCTCTTCCACCGCATCTCTTACGAAAAGATCGGCACCTCCACCATCCAGTCCCGCGCCTGCGCCGGCGTCGCAAACGGCACCTACCTCTTCGCCCTCCCCGGCTCTCCCGGCGCGGTGAAGGACGGGTGGGACGGGATCCTGAAGCAGCAACTGGATATCCGGCACAAGCCGTGCAACTTCGTCGAGATCATGCCGCGGCTGAGGGAGACGTAGTGTCCGCGCTTTCCGCTCGTGGCGGGAATTGGTATCGTTCCGCGCGCAACATGGAGAGCACCATGCCGGTTTCCCTAATTGTGGGTACGCCCAAAGGCGCCGCGGTATTGGCGAGCGAGGATCGCGAAAACTGGCGCGAGGACTTCGCTTTGCCCGGCTGGCCCGTCACCGCTTCGGCGCGGGACGACCGGGGCCGCGTTTATGCGGCGGTGAACAGCCCCAATTACGGCGTCGCGATTTTCGTCAGCGACGATATGCGGCGCTGGACGCAGCTTGCCGCGGCGCCGCGCTACCGGCCGGAGGATCGCGGCAATGCCGAGCATCACCGCATCGTCTCGCAAATGGATTTCACCGGCCTGCTCAAGAGCGGCGGCCGCTTCGTCGACCAGATCTGGACGCTGCATTGGGCGCATGGCGCGCTCTATGCGGGCGTGTCGGAAGCAGGCCTGTTCGTCAGCCGCGACCGTGGCGCATCGTGGAGCCCTATCGACGGATTCAATAATCAACCTTCGCGTGACACCTGGGCGCCCGGTTTCGGCGGCCTCGGCGCGCACAGCATCCTGAGCGATGCCAAAAATCCGGACAGGATGTGGGTCGGCGTATCCGCCGCGGGCCTGTTCCGCACCGACGACGGCGGCAAGAGCTGGGAGCCGAAGAACAAGGGCGTCAATCCCGCCGTCGATTCCGCGCCAGCTTCCACCGGCCAGTGCGTGCATCATCTGGCCCACGATCCGGACAATGCCGGCGTCATTTTCCGTCAGGAACACCGCGGCGTGCACCGCTCCGACGATGGCGGCGATAGCTGGCGCGTGATCGAGGAAGGCCTGCCCGTCGCCGAATTGTCCGACGGACATCGCTGTTCCTTTGGCTTCGCGATGGCGATGGATCGTGCGTCGGGCAGTGTGTTCGTCGTGCCGCTGGAGGGCGACAATTTCCGTTTCCCGCGCGACGGGCAACTCGCCGTCTACCGCAGCAACGACGGCGCGCACTGGCAGGCGCATAGAAGCGGCCTGCCGGACAAATGCTATGCCGGGGTGCTGCGCGGCGCGCTGGCGGCAGACCAGAACGGCGGGCTTTATTTCGGCACGACGTCCGGCTCCGTCTACGCCAGCGGCGATCTGGGCGAAAGCTGGCGCGAGGTGGCGAGCGGCCTGCCGCGCATCCAGAGCGTCGAGGCCTTCGCGACGTGAGCGTCCGCGTGCAATTGCCGCCGGTGCTGCGCGGGGTGATGGGGGGCGAGCGCTGGCTGGAGGCCGCGGGCGCCTCCATCGCCGCCGTGCTGGCCGACCTCGCCCGGCGCCATCCCGCGCTCGGCCTTCACCTCTTCGACGAACAAGGCGCCATCCGCCACAACATCGTCTTCCTCCACGACGGCGAAATGATCCGCGCCAGGGACGCGAACGCGCGCCGGATCAAGGACGGCGACGAGATCGTGCTCACGAACGCACTGGCAGGGGGATGAAACGGCGGCGGTTGCTGCGGCCGTTGCATGAGACTCTACGGCAGATTTGCCCAGGCTCGGCCGGCCACGGTTGCCGTGCGGTGTGGCGTATATGGATAATTTCAACGATCTCATTGTTGATAACGCTGTAGAAAATTTTGTAACGATACCGCCTGACCACTTTTACGCGGATCGATCATGCGACGCCGAGCGTTTTCCAGAATTCCGCCACTTCGTCGTCCGGCATCAGGCGGGTCTGCCCGGCTTGGGCAACCGCCGCGCGCTCATCGTCAGTCATAATGTAAACGCCCTTGCGCCGCGCTTCGATCTCGCGCGCAGCTTCAGCAAGCTCCTGCTGATCCTGGGACGGCAAAGAACGTACACTTTCCAGAACAAGGTCGATCTGTTCCTTTGTCGTGGCGCGATTGTACCAGAATAAGGAAGGGAGGGGAGCGCTCCTGTGTTTCCCGCGTTCTCTCGGTTGAGACCGCAAGATTTTGCGGTGGATGGGATCGAAACCACTAGGTGTATAATCCGTGCCTGGCCGTTCAGTCCCATTTGTTCTTGACTTGTTCCAACGGACCGCCTATCTTGATGCCATGACAACGGTACTCGACATCACCGCCGATCCCAGGCGGCTCAACGGACGGGGCGCCCTCTCCAATGCGTCGGGGCGCTTCGAGAAGCAGTCGCGCGTGCTGGTGGACGACGGCTGGAACGATGAGCCGGAAGAACCCTCGCTGAAGACGGAGATCCTGCGCGACACCTCGCGCACGATCATCACGCGCAACAACTCGCCGGACATCTCGTTCTCGCAGTCGATCAACCCCTACAAGGGTTGCGAGCACGGCTGCATCTATTGTTTCGCGCGGCCGACGCATGCCTATCTCGGCTTCTCGCCCGGCGCGGATTTCGAGAGCAAGATCTTCGCCAAGCCCAACGCGGCGGAATTGCTGCGCAAGGAATTGTCCTCGCCCAAATATGTGCCGCAGGTGATCGCGATCGGGACCAACACCGATCCCTACCAGCCGATCGAGCGCAAGCTGCGCATCATGCGGTCGATCCTCGAAGTGCTGCACGAATTCCGCCATCCCGTTGGCATCGTGACGAAATCGGCGCTGGTGCTGCGCGATCTCGATATCCTAGCGCCGATGGCGGAGATGGGGCTGGCGAAAGTGGCGCTGTCCGTCACCAC
The DNA here is from genome assembly GCA_036268825.1 of Rhizomicrobium sp. GTDB lineage: Bacteria > Pseudomonadota > Alphaproteobacteria > Micropepsales > Micropepsaceae > Rhizomicrobium. The sequence continues at coordinate 26,464 of DATATK010000063.1, forward strand.
GCTTGACCGCCAGCTCGCGCGCACGATGGAGCCGCGCGCCTCCACGCCGCCCAAGCGGCTGGACGCGATCCGGCAGTTGAGCGAAGCGGGCGTGCCGGCGGGCGTGATGTTCGCGCCCTGCATCCCGGCGCTGAACGACGAAGAGCTGGAGACCATCCTGGGCGAGGCGAAGCACGCGGGCGCGCTGAGCGCGGGCTACGTGCTGCTGCGCCTGCCGCTGGAGATCAAGGACCTGTTCCGCGAATGGCTGGAGACCAACGAGCCCGGCCGCGCCAAACATGTCATGTCGCTGATCCGCTCGATGCGGGGCGGCAAGGATTATGACAGCAACTGGCATACGCGCATGCGCGGCGCCGGCCCGTACGCCGAATTGATCGCGAAACGCTTTCATCTCGCGGTCAAGCGTTTGGGACTGAACAAGGATTCCCGGCCACTCGATCTGTCACAATTCCGCAGGCCCGCCGTTGCGGGAGAGCAACTTGCGCTGCTCTAATGATTCGCCGCGATTGACCGCAGTACTTGGGATGACGATTCTTCCACTTTCAGAGTGCGGGGAAGATCGTTGTGAAAAATCCGGATGCGAAGATGTCCCAGGCGATGCGCCCGCGCGGCCGGATCGGGCGCGTCTTTGGCTGGCTGATGGGCCGGCGGAACAGACAAGCCTATCGCTGGACGGTGGAGCAGCTTGCGGCGGCGCATCCCAAGTCGCTGCTGGAGATCGGCTTCGGTACCGGTCATCTGCTGAAGCTGGCGGCGAAGAAATTGAAGCTGGCGCACGTCGCCGGTGTCGATCCGTCGGAGCTGATGGTGGAGACAGCGACGAAACGCCTGCGCCGCTTCGCCAAAACGGCGGACGTCGAACTGAAGCACGGCGACGACTCCGCCCTGCCCGTCCGGGGCGAGTACGATGCGATCGCCGCGCTGCACTCCTTCCAGTTCTGGGCCCATCCGGCGACGACGCTGGCGCATATCCATTCCATCCTCGCGCCGCATGGCCGCTTCATCCTGGTCCTGCGGCTGAAGAAAAAGCGCAAGGCCGCGCCCAATCTCCTCAGCCGGAACGGCAACGAGGTTTCGCAGGCCATTGCGGCGGCGCATGCGGCCGGGTTCGTCATGCTGGGAATGAGCGGGATCGCGAAAGGCTTGCAAGGCATCGTGTTCGGGCGGGGTTGATATCCCTCCCCGCCCCGAGGGGGAGGGATGCAGGATTCTTGAAAACGAATGCTCCCGCACTGCAGCAACCACAAGATGTAGTGGTTTGGATGCTCCGCCTCGCGGACGCGCCTCCCAATTTTTCAAAAACCGCGGTTCAATTACGCAATAAAATTTCAAAATTATTTTGCATCCAAACCGGACCGCGCCTGCATCTAATGGGGGTAACGGCGTTCGAGGGAGCACGCGATGTTCTGGTGGCACAGTTCGGCATTTATCTTCTGGGGCGCGATCGCGGTGATCGCGGTCGCGAGCAGCTATTTCCGCTATCGCGAGGGCGAGAGCCGCAACCGCATGCTGCAGACGCTGGCGGAGAAGGGGCAGCCGATCTCGCCCGAGCTCATGTCCCACACGCCGCGGCATTACTACCGCCACTATTACAACGGCGTGCAGTCAGGGATTTTCCTGATGTGCGTGGGCATCGCGCTGGCGGTGTTCTTCTGGGCCATGGGCGGCGGCGGCGCGATTTTCGAGGACGGCCATATGCCGAACTGGCTGCCCGTCATCGGCATCTTCCCGTTCATGGTGGGCGTGGCGCGGCTGCTGGGCGGCCTCGCCGGCAGGCGCGACTATGATCGCGACAAATGAAACGCATCACCTGAACCTCCATGACCGAAGCCGAGCTTCTGGCGAACGGGGACAGCGCCGCGTTCGGCGCGCTGGTGCGGTTGCATCAGTCGAATGTGCGCGGCTTTCTTCTGCGCATGACGCGCGGCGACGCGGCGCTGGCGGACGACTTGGCGCAGGACACGTTTCTGGAAGCCTATCGCAAGATCGCGCGGTTCCGCGGCGAGGGATCGTTCGCGGGCTGGCTCTATCGTATCGCTTACACGCGCTATCTGATGCAGGCACGGAAGCGCAAACTCGAAAGCCTGGACGACGAAAAGGAATGCGCGCTCGAAGCGCCGGATGCGCAAGGTGCGAGCATGGCCAAACTCGATCTGGAAAAAGCGATGGCGCGATTGGCGCCCGCCGAACGCGCGGCACTCACGCTGTGTTTCGCCCTGGAGCTATCGCATGAGGACGCAGCGATGGCGCTGAACCAGCCGCTTGGAACGCTGAAATCGCACATCGCGCGCGGCCGCGAGAAGCTGCGCACGCTGCTGGCCGCATGGGGCACGCCATGAGCGACGACGTCGACGCCCTGCTCTCCCAGCCGCTGCCCAGCGTCGCCGACGCGGGCTTCTCCGCGCGCACCCTGGCGCGCATCGACCGCTGGGCGTTCCACAACTGGCTGATCGATGCCGCGGCGGTCACGGTCTGCGCCGTGATGGGGTTCCTGCTGGTTCCGGTTCCCGCGCTGGGCGATCTCGTCGCCAGATTGACGCCGCAACTCGCCGCCTCCGCGCCGGTCGGCCTGGCGCTGGGCGCAATCCTGTTGACACTCTGCTTCGAGCGGCTTCTGCGGCCCCTATGACCCGCGCTATAGAGGGGCATGCCGCATTACATCTACGAGTCGCGCGTGCTGAAGACCCTCGAAGGCCCCATCGCCGGGGTGGACGAGGCCGGGCGCGGGCCGCTCGCGGGGCCGGTGGTGGCGGCGGCGGTGATCCTGGACCGCAAGCGCATCCCGAAAGGCCTCAACGACTCCAAGCAGCTCTCCGCGGAAACGCGCGAGGAATTGTTCATCCTGATCATGGAGCGCGCGGTGGCCGTGGGCGTTGGCGAAGCGAGCGTGGACGAGATCGACCTGGTCAACATCCGCCAAGCGACGCATCTGGCCATGGCGCGCGCCGTCCGGGCGATGGCCTTGGCGCCGACGTTCGCGCTGGTCGATGGCAACGACGCGCCGGCCCTGCCCTGCCGCTGCGACACCATCGTGGACGGGGACGCGAAGTCCGTCTCCATCGCTGCGGCCTCGATCGTCGCCAAGGTCACGCGCGACCGGATGATGCGCGCGTTGCACTATGAGCATCCGCAGTACGGATGGTTCAACAACAAGGGATACGGAACGCCGGAGCATTATGCCGGGCTGGAAAAGCACGGCCCCTGCCTCCACCATAGGCGCAGCTTCGCACCCATCCACAACATCTTGTATCCACAGCCGCCTGAGGATTTAATTGCAAGCCTTTGATTCCACAGACTCTTGACCTGTGGACTCCGCCGAATCAGTGTGCCGCCCTGTGGACAAATCGGGCGGGACATGACGCGCATCATCAAGCTGGAAGACGCCATCGATCGGATCATCGAGGGCGACTGCATCGCCGCCATGAACGCGCTGCCCGAAGGCTGCGCCGATCTCGTCTTCGCCGACCCGCCCTACAACCTCCAGCTCGAAGGCGAATTGCGCCGGCCGGACAATTCCAAGGTCGATGCCGTGGACGACGGCTGGGACCAGTTTGCCAGCTTCGCCGACTACGATCGCTTCACCCGCGAATGGCTCACCGCCGCGCGCCGCGTGCTCAAGGACGGCGGCGGACTATGGGTGATCGGCTCCTATCACAACATCTTCCGCGTCGGCGCGATCCTGCAGGATCTGGGCTTCTGGATCCTCAACGACGTGGTGTGGCGCAAGACCAACCCGATGCCGAACTTCCGCGGCAAGCGCTTCACCAACGCGCACGAGACGATGATCTGGGCGTCGAAGGGCCGCGACCACAAATACACTTTCAACTACGAAGCGATGAAGGCGCTGAACGACGAACTCCAGATGCGCTCAGACTGGACCTTGCCGCTGTGCACCGGCAACGAGCGCCTCAAGGACGAGAACGGCGACAAGGCGCACTCCACGCAGAAACCCGAAGCGCTGCTCCATCGTGTGATCGTGTCGTCCACGAAGCCCGGCGACGTCGTGCTCGATCCCTTCTTCGGCTCCGGAACGACGGGCGCCGTCGCGCGCCGCCTTGGCCGCCATTTCATCGGCCTGGAACGCGACGCAAAATACGCCCGCCTCGCCCGCTCGCGCATCGCCGGCATCGATCCCGCCGATCCCGAGGCCATCGAAGTCACCAAATCCAAACGCTCCGAACCGCGTATCCCGTTCGGCTGGGTGGTCGAGCGCGGGTTGTTGCCGCCGGGCACCGTGCTGCAAGGCCATCGCAAGAACCAGCGCGCCAAGGTCCGCGCCGACGGCACGCTGGTGTGCGCCGACGCCACCGGCTCGATCCATCAGATGGGCGCGCATGTGCAAGGCCTCGACGCCTGCAACGGCTGGACGTTCTGGCAGTACGAAGACAAGGGAAAGATGATCCCCATCGACGTGCTGCGTCAGCGTTTGCGCGCGGATCTGGCCTGAGCGAATAGCGGGCCGCCTTCGTCGATGCCGTGCGCGACGATCTTGCGCATGACGGTAGGCAGCGCCGCGTTCGCAAGGTCCGTGACCCACTTGCCTTCGACGACGGGCCGCTTGGCGACAACGGCGGCGTAGACCTCAATCTCCAATTCGAAATGGGTGAAGCCG
>DATATK010000064.1:0-13040 GCA_036268825.1 Rhizomicrobium sp.
CGGCGGGCGCGCGGATCGCGATGGCAGTCAGCAGGTTCTCATGAAGGTCGTCGTCATCGGTGCGGGCATCGCGGGTTTGTCCATCGGCTGGCGCCTGGCGCAAGCCGGCGCGGAGGTTGTCGTGCTGGACCGGGCGCAACCGGGTACCGGCGCGACCATCGCGTCAGCTGGCATGATCGCGGCGACCGCCGAGAACGGCGACGAGAATTCGCCGGTGGCCAAGCTTGGCCGCGCGTCAGCCGCGCTGTGGCCCGCCTTCGCCGCCGAGATCGAAGCCGTCTCGCACCACAAGATCGGCTTTCGCCCCGAAGGCACCTTGCTGATCGCGCGCAACGCGGCGGAGGCGGAGAACCACGCGGCGCGCGCCAGGTCCGTCGCCTCTGCCAAGCTGCTCACGCCCGGCGAGGCGCGGGCGATGGAGCCGATGCTGGCCGATGATATCACCGGCGCGCTGTTCGATCCTGATGAGGCGCAAGTCGACAACCGCGCCATCGGCCTCGCGCTTTCCCGCGCCTTCGTCCGCGCGGGCGGCAATCTGCAGCCGAACGAGACCGTGGTCCGCGTCGAGGTCGAGGACGGCAAGGTCCTGGGCGCCGTCTCGCAGTTCACGATCTATCGCGCCGACGCCTATGTGCTCGCGGCGGGCGCCTGGACGGGCCGGATCGAGGGCCTTCCGCCGGATATCCTGCCGCCCGTCGTGCCGGTGAAGGGCGAGATGATCGCGCTGTCGCCGGGCGCGGGCGCCGCGTTGCCCGGCCATGTGATCTGGGGGAACGAGGTCTACCTGGTGCCGCGCCATGGGCAGCTGTTCGTCGGCGCCACGGCCGAACGGGTCGGCTTCGACACCACGCTGACCGATGCAGCGGCCGCCTGGCTGCGCGGGCAGGCGGCGGGGCTGATGCCGGCGCTGGCCGGGTGGGACCAGGCGGAGCATTGGGCGGGTCTGCGTCCCGGCTCGCCGGACGATCTGCCGATCATCGGCGAGACGGCGGTGCCGGGCCTGTACGTGGCCAGCGGGCAATACCGGAACGGTATCCTGCTTGCACCGGTGATGGCGGAAGTCCTTCGCAGTCTCATTCTGGAACGGAAGTCGGCTCTCGACCTCTCCGCATTCGATCCTTGCCGCTTCACCAACACGTTGGTTGCGTAAGTTGATGTAGGACGTTAACCAGAACCTGTGCGGGGCGCATGGTTGAGGGGCGCTCGGGTCGCGTATGGCGTACGGTTTTGTCGGGGTTGGGATTCTGCTGCTGCTTCTGGGCAGCGAGGCGTTGCTGCACGGCGGCATCGGCCTGTCGCAGAGGCTTGGACTTTCGCCGCTCCTGATCGGTCTGGTCGTGGTCTCGGCCGCCACTTCGGCGCCGGAACTGGCTGTCGCGCTCTCCGCCGCCAAGGCCAATCCGGACATCGCGCTGGGCTGTGTGGTCGGCGGCACCATCGTCAACATTCTTCTCATCCTGGGACTGGGCGCGCTGCTGCGGCCGCTGCCCAGCCCGCCCAAGGTCGTGTTTCGCGACGGCGGCACGATGCTGGCCGCGAGCCTGGCGCTGGTCTTCATCGCCTATGAGGGGTGGATCACGCGGCTCAGCGCCCTGATCCTGCTGGGCGGCTTCGTCTCGTATCTGATCGTCACCTTCATCACAGAATGGCGGCATGTCGCCCAAACCTCCGCCATGGAGGCCCGCGCCCGATGCCGCAGCGGCGACCGGACAGCGGGGCTCAACTTCTTTTTCATCGTGGTGGGCGCCATCATCCTGTTCGTGGGCGCACGCTGCCTGATCAACGGGGCGCTGGCCGTGGGCGCGATCTACAACCTGCCGCAACCCGTCATCGGGCTCACCGGGGTCGCGCTCGCCACCGCGGTGCCGGAGCTCGTGATCACGCTGATGGCCTTCACCCGCCGCTACACCGATGCGGCGGTGAGCCATGTGATCGCCGCGAACATCTTCAACCTGCTGGTCGTGCTGGGGCTGGTCGGGCTGATCCATCCGCTCGCCATCGCGCCGATGATCGCCCATGCCGACATCTATGTGATGGCGGGCGCCTCCGCGCTCTTGATGCCGCTGATGATCACGTCGTGGCGGCTGTCGCGGGTGAACGGGCTGTTCCTCGTGATCTGCTATGGCGGCTATCTCGCCTTTCTGGCCTCGCGCCTGGGCTATCTGGCAGTGCCGCATCTGGGCTGAGCGTCTATACTGACACCATGGAATCCTTCGCTCTCCACGAACGCCTCGCCGCCGACACCGCGCCGGTCGCCGATTGGGGCCTGTCGCGCGTGTTGCTGATGAACGATGCGCGCTATCCCTGGCTCGTCCTCGTGCCGCGCCGCGCGGGGCTCATCGAGCTGCACGATCTGAAACATGTCGAACGCATGGTGCTGATCGAGGAGATCAACCGCGCCAGCGCCGGCCTCAAGGCGCTCACCGCTGCCGCGAAGATCAATACGGGCGCGCTCGGCAACCTCGTGCCGCAACTCCATATCCACATCGTCGCGCGCAATCCGGGCGATCCGGCTTGGCCGGGACCGGTGTGGGGCCACAGTGCAGCGGTGGCGTATGAGCCGGGCGCGCGCGATGCGCTGATCGCCGCGCTCAACAAATCGCTTTAAGGTTTTGGTAACCAGACTGGCACGGCGATTGCCTTAAGCATGGCAGGAGAACCCAAGCGCCATGCTGGCAGAAGCCGCAAACGCCACGACGAACCGGACCGATGTCCTTGCCGCCATCCACCAGGCGAGCGCGGCGACGGGCTCGGATTTCCATTACCTGCTCGACACCGCGATGCGCGAGTCGAGCCTCAATCCACAAGCAAAATCAGACAGTTCCAGCGCCTCTGGCCTTTTCCAGTTCGTCGGCCAGACGTGGCTTGGCATGGTCAAGCAGCATGGTGCGCAATTCGGCCTCGGCTCCTATGCGGGCGCGATCAGCCAGGACGCCGACGGCCGCTACAAGGTGGACAATGCCGCCGACCGCTCGGCAATTCTTTCCCTGCGGAACGACCCCAAGATTGCCGCGCTGATGGAAGGCGAATACGCCAACCAGTCAAAAGCGACGCTGGAAAGCACGCTCGGACGCGGCGTGTGCAGCGGCGAACTCTATGCCGCCCATTTCCTCGGGCCGGGGGCCGCGTGCAAGCTGATCCAGATGAACGGCGCCACGCCCAACGCGAACGCCGCCAACGCATTCCCCGCCGCGGCGGACGCGAACAGAAGCGTGTTCTTCCACGCCGACGGCAGCGCGAAGACCGTGCGCGAGGTTTACGATTGGGCGCTACGACAGCCGTCCGGCGCGCAGATGCTGCCGCGCGTGGCCGCTGCGCCGAAGCCTGCAACCCAAACCTATGTCGACAATGGCGGCATGTCCGACGATTTCCTGACCACCCAGATGCTTGATGCGACGGGCCTCGGCAACTCCGGTTTCGGCGGCGTGTCCTTTGCACCCGTCTCGCTGACGCCCGGCGTGCTCAACATCCTGTCCTCGCTTACCGGCCCAGATACGAAAGACAATCTCTACGCGAATTGACGCGAGTTGCATCGCGCGATCCTGCCGCTTAAGCAGCGCCGGGGAGAAACACCATGCGTGCGGCGCTTGCGGCGGTTTGGGCCGTCATACTCACGACGGGCATCGTGCAGGCGGCCAACGGGCTGCAGACCGATCTGCTGGGCGTTCGCGCGGGGCTGGAAGCGTTTCCGCCCTGGAGCATCGGCGTCATCATGGCCGGCTATTACGTCGGCTATTCGTCCGGGCCGATCCTGTGCCCGGCGATCATCCGGCGCATCGGACATGTCTGGACCATCGCGGGCGGTCTGCTGATCGCTGCGGTGGTGATCGTGGCGCATGGCCTGTTCGTGTCGCCCATTGTGTGGACCGCGTTGCGCGCCGTCGCGGGGGTGGCGTTGTCGTGCGTCTATGTCTCGTTCGAAAGCTGGATCCACGAGCGCGCGGAGAACCGTGTGCGCGGGCGCGTGTTCAGTCTCTACATGGTCTCGCAGATGGTGGGCATGACGGGATCGCAATATCTGTTCACCACCGCCAATCCGAAAACATTGACCCTGTTCCTGATGGCGGCGGCGATCTTCGTGGTGGGCGCGTTGCCCGTCATCGCGGCGCGCGCCGCCGCGCCGCATCACGCGCCGCCGGAACCGTTCGGGCTCGTCCGGCTCTTGCGCATCTCGCCGCTCGGCGCGACCGAGACGTTCCTCTCGGGCATATCGTGGAGCGCGGTGTTCACCTTCGGGCCGGTCTATGCGCAGCATGCCGGGCTGCGCGCCAACCAGATCGCCTGGTTCATGGGCGCGGCGATGGTGGGCGGCGCGGCGCTGCAATTCCCTCTGGGCTGGCTGTCGGACCGGATCGGGCGGCGCCAGACGATGGCGCTGATGTGCGCGGGCGGCGCGGCGTCGGCGCTGTTCGGCATCTGGGCGGACGGGCACGGGCTGCCGTTCCAATATGCCACGTCGGTGCTGATCGGCGGCTTGGTATTTCCGCTCTACAGCCTCTCCGTCGCGCATGCCAACGACAAGATCGATGCGCAATTGCGCGTGCCGGCGGCGGCGGGGCTGGTGCTGCTGTTCGGGCTCGGCTCGATCCTGGGGCCGCTGGCCGCCGGCGGCGCGATGAGCTGGCTGGGGCCGAGCGGCTATTATGGCGTACTCGCGGCCGCAATGGGCCTGAGCTTGGCGGCGGCCACCGTGACCCGCTAGAGTCTAGCAGACGCGTCATTCGAGGTTTCCATGTCCGAGGCAAAGCCCATCGCCGTCGCGGTTCCCGCGGCGACCATCCTGATCGTGCGTGATGGTGCGGACGGGCTAGAAGTCTTCATGGTCAAGCGTCATCACCAGATCGATTTCGTCGCCGGCGCGCTGGTGTTTCCTGGCGGCAAGGCTTCGAAGGGCGATTCCGATGCGGGGCTGGCGGATTTCACCGATTGCGCGCGCGACGCGAGCGACGAGATGCGCGCGCTCGGCGCTTGCGCGATCCGCGAGGCGTTCGAGGAATCTGGCATCCTGTTCGCGCGGGAGGGCGGTGAGATGGTCAGCGGCGCGCGTCTCGAAACGCTGGCGCATTATCGCCACAAACTGGAAAAGAACGAGATCACGCTGCTCGACATGCTGCGCGCGGAGAAGCTGCGGCTGGCCTGCGACAGCCTGGTGCATTTCGCGCACTGGATCACGCCGCGCAACATGCCCAAGCGGTTCGACACGCATTTCTATGTCGCGTCCGCGCCGAAGGATCATGTCGGCCGGCACGACGGCCGCGAGTCCGTGGACTCCGTGTGGATCCGCCCGAACGACGCCATCGCGGACCGCAAGCGCTGGAACGTGATCTTCCCGACCAAGCTCAACCTGATGAAGCTCGCCCGCTCCGCGACCACAAAGGACGCCCTGGCCGCCGCCGCCGTGGCGCCGCCGTTGACCGTCGAACCCTGGGTGGAAGATGGCCCGAACGGGCAGGTGCTCCGCATCCGCGAAGACGCCGGCTACGAGCAAACGTCGGCGAATTTGCGCGAAGCGATGTAAGCTAAGCACCCAGCGTTTCGGTTACGCGGCTTTCGAGTTCGGTGGCGACGGCGATGGCGATCTGGTCGGTTTCGTCCTTGATGTTCTTACGGACGATGACGCGCACGGCGTTGACATGCGCGTCGATCAGCGGCAGCGGAGCGCGGACATTGCCGTCCAGCAGCTTGCATAGCGACGAGGCGACGCGCGCGGCCATCGGGAAGCCGAAGGTCAGCGCCTGGCCCTTGAGGTCGTGGCCGGCGCGGTAGAGGTCGCCCTGGTGGTCGTCGTCTTGCGATTGGGCGAAGCGGTCGCGGCATTCGACGAGCTTGTCGACGTCGGCATTGATCCAGTCGCCGAATTCCACCTTCAGCGTCTCGATCGCCTTCTCGGCGCGCTTGATCGCGGACATGTCGAGGCCCACGGCGCCGCCGCCGACCTTGGCCTTCAGCATGTTGGGGGGCATGAAGATTTCGATGGGTTGCTGCTTGGCCATGGTTGCTCCGTTAGGCCTGCATGGCCATTTGATCATCGACGGCAGTGTTCGCGGCCGCGTCGCGCCTTTCGGGGCCGCGATACTCCTCAACCCCGCGCCGCCGGCGGCAGGGGCCGAAATAGACCTTGGTGCGCACGAAGGAGCGCGGATGCTCGATCACCGCGGTCAGCCGCGTCAGGATCGCGCGCGCCGAGACCGGCTTGGCGAGGAATTCGTTGACGCCCGCGTCGCGTGCGGCGCGAACGTGATCCATCTGGGTATAGCCCGTCAGCATGATGACCGGCACGAACGGGTTGGGGCTGGCGGCGGAGGTGCGCATCATGCGGACGAGGTCGAGGCCCGTCATGCCTTCCATCATCCAGTCGAGGAAGATCACGTCCGGGTTGATGTCGCGCAGCATCGCCCACGCCTTCTCGGCGTCGGACGCCTCGAAGATCTGGATCGCGCCGAACGCCTGCAGGACGGTCACCACAAGCTTTCGCATGTGAGGATTGTCGTCCACGACGAGGAGTTTCAGCCGGTCGAAGCGATAGCCGTTCATATGCACGCGACGCGCGTGCGCGCCGCCCTTTGTCTCCCCGTAAAATATTAGCTAACCGGCGTTAAGGAGCGGTGAATTAGTCGGTGAACTGTTCCGCCAGGATCCGCTCGTCCAGGCTATGGCCGGCGTCGAACAGCATGGTCATGGAGATGGAGCGGTCCTCGGCCACGTCCACAGAGGCGACATTGCGGACTTCGCGATTGTCGGCCACGGCGCTGACCGGGCGCTTGTCGGCTTCGAGGATTTCGAAACGGGCGCGGGCGCGATGGGGCAGCAGCGCGCCGCGCCAGCGCCGGGGGCGGAAGGCGCTGATCGGCGTGAGGGCGAGGAGGGCCGCTTCGATTGGCAGGATCGGGCCGTGGGCGGAGAGATTGTAGGCGGTGCTGCCGGCGGGGGTGGAGATCAGCACGCCGTCGCAGATCAACTCCTGGATGCGGACCTTCTCGTCGATGACGATGCGCAGCTTCGCGGTCTGTCGCGTCTCGCGCAGGAGCGAGACTTCGTTGAAGGCGAGCGCCTCGGTGACTTCGCCGCTGCGGGCGACGGCCTTCATGCGCAGCGGATGAATCCTGGCGGACTCGGCGGCGGCGAGGCGGTCGGCAAGGCCGTCTTCGTGGAACTCGTTCATCAGGAACCCGACGGAGCCGAGATTCATGCCGTAGATCGACTTCTTTGTGCCGACGAAGCTGTGCAGGGTCTGCAGCATGAAGCCGTCGCCGCCCAGCGCGACGATCACGGCGGCGGCGTCCGGCCCGACATCGTCGTAGCGTGCGCGCATTTGGTCCAGAGCGTCCTGCGCGTCCGTCGTGCCGACGAAATGCAACGTGGGGAGGGTGGCCATCGTCATCCGCCCGTCAGCGACATGGTACGGCCGACGGCGGGGCGGTCGTGGCGGCGGTCGATGATGAAATCATGGCCCTTGGGCTTGCGCGAGATGGCTTCGTCGATGGCGGCGTTCAGCAGGCCATCGTCTGACGAGGCGCGCAAGGGGCGGCGCAGGTCGGCATCGTCGCTCTGGCCGAGGCACATATAGAGCATGCCGGTGCAGGTCAGCCGCACGCGGTTGCAGCTTTCGCAGAAATTGTGGGTCAGCGGCGTGATGAAGCCGATCCGCCCGCCGGTCTCGCGCACGCGCTCGTAGCGCGCGGGGCCGCCGGTGCGGTGCGCGCTCTCCTCCAGCGTGTAACGTTCGGCCAGCCGCGCGCGCACAAGGGACAGTGGCAGGTATTGGTCCACGCGGTCGCCGTCGATCTCGCCCATGGGCATGATCTCGATCAGCGTGAGGTCCATGAAGCGGCCATGCGCCCATTCCAGCATGTCCGCGATCTCGTCTTCGTTGACGCCCTTGAGCGCTACCATGTTGATCTTGACGGCAAGCCCCGCCGCTTGCGCCGCATCGATCCCGGCGAGAACCTTCGACAGATCGCCCCAGCGCGTGATGGCACGGAACTTGGCGGCATCGCGGGTGTCGAGCGAAACGTTGATGCGTTTGATGCCCACTTGCTTCAGGTCGCCCGCGAAGCGCGCAAGCTGGCTGCCGTTGGTGGTCAGCGTAAGTTCCTTGAGTCCACCGTCGCCCAAACGGCGGCCGAGGCCCTCGAACAGCCGCATCGCGCCGCGGCGGACGAGCGGCTCGCCGCCGGTGATGCGGATGCGTTCCACGCCCTTGGCGATGAAGGCGGCGCAAACGCGCTCCAGCTCCTCCAGCGTCAGCAGGTCGGCCTTGGGCAGGAAGGTCTGGTGCTCGGCCATGCAGTAGACGCAGCGGAAATCGCAGCGATCCGTCACCGAGACGCGCAGATACGAGATGTGCCGGCCGAACGGGTCGATCATCCTGCCTATGTAGCAGGCCGCAGGCGGGTTTTCACCCCGCCCGACTTCTTATCCAGCAGGCGAGAAGAACACTTCGATGCTTTTGATGCGTTCCAGGGCTTCGGCCTTGGAGAAGCCGTCGAAGACGCGTTCGACCTCGGTCCGTTCCGCCGGCGTCAGGCGGGAGGACAGGCGGCGGGCGCCGCGCGACAGGTTGAACACGGTGGTGAAGACGCAGCGGTCGATGCCCACGGCGCGGCAGGCCAGCGCCACGGGCCGCGCGCCGCTCTCGTAGAGGACGCGGCGCATGTCTTCGTGAGAGACGTCCAGCATCTTGGCGAAGCCGAGCTCGAACATTTCCATCTGGCCCTGATGCAGCACTCGCAGCAGGAACCCGGCCTTGAGCTGGCCGGCGCTGGCGAGCTTGTCAACCAGCTTGCGGGCGCCCTCGGGCGATTTGGGGGCCTCGGAAACCTGGACGGAGACCTGCGCCTGATCGGCGGCATGGGCGAAGGTTTCGAAGGCGAAAGGATGGCTCTGCGCGATGTGGGATTTCAGCGCTTCGGACACCCATCCGCACATCCGCGCGGCGAGGGTGGAGGGCAGGTCCTTGCGGTCGACCAGCGATTGCTGCAGCGAGACGAAGCCGCGCGACTTCTCGACCAGGGTCTCGAACGTGCCGGACGCGATGCGCGCGGTGGCGTTGCGCACCAGCGCGACCAGTACGGGTTCCGCATCGGTGCGGGCGAGCGCGTCGCAGACCGGTTCGCCGATGTGCGGGCGTTCGGCGCAGGCGGCCTGGTGGGCGGTGCTGGCTTCGGAGATGAAGCTCAGAAGGTCCTGGTCGGTGAGGCGGCGGCTTCTGAGGATGATCGGGCGTGCGACTTCGATCGTGTCGTCGCAAAGCAGTGTAATCAGGTCGAGCGGGGCGGAGGGATCGTCGGCCAGGTGCTCGGCCAGGGTGATGCGGATCGCCATCTCGACGTCATGCGTCAGGCGCCGGAGAATCTCGCGCATCAGGCTGCGCTCGCGCTCGGACAGCATCGGCGCCTGGGTGCGGAAGAGCGAGGCGACGGCGAGATAGATGTCCTCGCGGCGCGTCCCGTCCGGATTGGCCGCCAGAAGCGCCAACCGGCTCATTTCGCCCATCTGCTGTGCACTCAAGCCCACGGATACGCCCCCTGTACCAACCGCTATGCGGCCATATGGCGAGACACTACCCAAAATGGCGTTAACAGCGTGTTAAGGTAACGAGGCGTCAGCCAATCGATTCCCGAAATGACACCGCAAACCCCATACATCCTCGCTATCGACCAGGGCACCACCTCCACCCGCGCGATCCTGTTCGACGCCGGCGCAAGGCCCGTCGCGAGCCATGCCGTCGAACTCAGGCAGATCTACCCGGCCAATGGCTGGGTGGAACATGACGCCGAGGAAATCTGGCAGGCGACGCTGGCGACGTGCCGCGCCGCCGCGAAGGAGATTGGGCCGGGCGATATCGCCGCCATCGGCATCACCAACCAGCGCGAGACGACGGTGCTGTGGGACCGCAAGACCGGCGCATCGCTGCACAACGCCATCGTCTGGCAGGACCGGCGCACAGCGGAGCGTTGCCGTCAGTTGAGGGACGCAGGTCACGAAAGTGACGTCGCCGCGCGGACGGGTTTGCTGCTTGACCCATATTTCTCCGCGACCAAGCTGGAATGGCTGCTCGATCATATTCCCGGCGCACGGGCACGGGCCGAAAAGGGCGAGTTGGCATTCGGCACGATCGACAGCTGGTTGATCTTCAAACTCACGGGAGGTGCGGTGCACGCCACCGACCTCACCAACGCGTCGCGCACCATGTTGCTCGATCTGGCGAGCCTGGCGTGGGACGATGCGATGCTGAAATTGTTCAACGTGCCGCGTGCGCTGTTGCCCGAGCTGCGCGACAGCGCCGGCGATTTCGGCGTCACGACCTCTGACATCTTCGGCGCGCCCATCGCCATCCGCGGCGTCGCGGGCGACCAGCAGGCCGCGCTGTTCGGGCAGGCCTGTTTCAAGCCGGGCGATGTGAAATCTACCTATGGCACCGGCTGCTTCGCGCTGGTGAACACAGGCGCCGTCGCGCCGGCGTCGAACAACCGCCTGCTCGCCACCTGCGGCTATCGCGCCAAGGGCGAGACGGCCTATGCCATCGAGGGCAGCATCTTCATCGCCGGCGCGGTGGTGCAATGGCTGCGCGACGCGTTGGGCGTGATCCGCTCCGCCGGCGAAGTCGAGGCGCTGGCGAGCACCGCCAAGCCCGCCGGCGGCCTCTATTTCGTTCCCGCCTTCACCGGCCTCGGCGCACCTTATTGGGATCCGGACGCGCGCGCCGCGATCATGGGGCTCACGCGCGACATGGGCGTAGCGGAGATCGCGCGCGCGGCGCTCGACGCCGTTTGCTACCAGACCCGCGACCTGCTCGATGCGATGGGGCGCGACATGAAAGCCTGCGGCCTCGGCGCGCCCGCTGCGATGAAGGTCGATGGCGGCATGGTCAGGAACGACTGGTTCTGCCAACGCCTTGCCGACCTCACCGGCCTGCCGGTCGAACGTCCGAAGATCACCGAGACGACGGCGCTGGGCGCGGCGTATCTCGCAGGCTTGTCCGCCGGCGTGTTCGCCGGCTTCGCGCAGATCGCGCAAGCCTGGGCGCTGGATCGCCGCTTTGAGCCAATGCCTCCAGTCTCGTCGCGCGATAGCCTTTACGAAGGTTGGCTGAAGGCCGTGGGGCGCGTGCGCGCCGTTTGAAGAGATTGACCATCCGCGAGGAACACCACAATGTCGCTTTCAGACCTTGCATCCATCGGCAGCTTGATCAGCGGCGTGGCCGTGATCGCGTCGCTTATCTATCTCGCGCAGCAGACGCGGCAGAATGTCCGCCATTCGCAGGCGCTCATCCAGCAGGGCCGCGCGGCGCGTATCGCCGACACGACGCTGCGTTTGGCCGAACTGCGCGAATCCGATGCGATAGACAGATGCTTCGAAGGCTCGCTCGAGGTAAATGCGAAGGATGTGGCGCGATTTCTCTTCCTGTGCCGGGCGATCTTCGTCAGCGCCGAGGATTCCTTTTTCCAGCATCAGCAGGGCCTCCTTGACGAGACCGCATTTGAAAGTTTCGAAAGCAGCATAAAGA
The DNA here is from genome assembly GCA_036268825.1 of Rhizomicrobium sp. Classification (GTDB taxonomy): domain Bacteria; phylum Pseudomonadota; class Alphaproteobacteria; order Micropepsales; family Micropepsaceae; genus Rhizomicrobium. The sequence goes on from DATATK010000064.1 coordinate 11,510, forward strand.
GCGGTATGGGCGCCGCGGGCATCGCCGCAGCCTGGTTGATGACGGCCAACATGTATGAGCCGCAATTTCGCGACTATATGAACCGGATGATGGGCGACCTCAAAGCGCCTTCGGTGCGGGCGCGCCGCGGGCTGGAAAGCTGGAAGGATGCAATTGCAACGGTCTCCCGCGAGGAGGCGCGGTGAAGGCGCGTGTCCAGCCCGACGATGCAATGATGATGCCGGTGCGCGCCGTTGCGGATTTCATGAGGACGCTGGACGCGGCGCCTATCGCCGATGTGTTCGTGGACGATTTCGTCATCGTGGAGAATTTCGCGCCATATATCTTTCGGGGACCGTCAGCCGTCGCGCGCTGGCAGGCGGGGGTTCCGCGACCATGCGGCGATGCTGGACGGGCTGGTTGTCGCATTCGGCGATGCCCAGGATTTCAGCCGCGCCGGCGGCACTGCCTATTTCGTCTTGCCGACAACCTGGACGGGGCGCACCCGGGGAAAGCTCTTCGAAGAGCAGGGTGGCTGGGCGTTCGTGCAGGAGTGGCAAGGCGGGGAGTGGCGGATCGCCTGCTACACGTGGGCGGTGACCGCGTTCCGCCTCGTCTGACCCGGGTTTGACAGGGGTTGGGGCGGGGGCACATTCTGTCGCCAGCCCAAAATCGAGGAGCGTTCCATGATGCAGTCTGAAGCCCAGCTTCGGGAGAAGATGTCGGCCAAGGTGCCGGCGGCGACCGCCATCGAGTCGCTCGAAGGCAAGGTGAGCGCGGAGGAATGGCAGCTGCGAGTCGATCTGGCCGCGACCTACCGGCTGATCGCGCTGCATGGCTGGGACGACATGATCTTCACCCACATCTCCGCCCGCGTGCCGGGACCGGATCATCACTTCCTGATCAACCCCTATGGGTTGCTGTTCGACGAGATCACGGCGTCGAGCCTGGTCAAGATCGACATCGACGGCAACAAGGTCCAAGACACGCCCTATCCGGTGAACCCGGCCGGCTTCACCATCCACTCCGCGCTGCACATGAACCGCGACGATGCGCATTGCATCATCCATGTCCACACCGATGACGGCGTGGCCGTGTCGGCGCAGGCCGACGGCCTCTTGCCGCTCGACCAGCATGCGATGATGATCGCGGGCGATCTGGCCTATCACGACTATGAAGGCGTGGCGCTCGATCTGGACGAACGCGACCGGCTGGTGCACGACATCGGCGCCAAGAACGTGATGATCCTGCGCAACCACGGCACCCTGACCATCGGCAAGAACTGCGCCGATGCGTTCCTGCGGATGTATTACCTGGAGCGCGCCTGCACGATGCAGGTGCGCGCGCTGAGCGGCGGGGCCAAGCCCAACTGGCCGAACCAGGGCGTGCCGGAGAAGACCGCCGGGCAGGGCGCGATGGCGTTCAATGGCCTCGTCGGCATGCTGGCGTGGCCCGCGCTGCTCAGGAAGCTGGACCGGACGGATCCGAGCTATAAGAACTGATTTTCTTCCCCCGTTTACGGGGGAAGTGCCGCGCGGAGCGCGGCGAAGGG
>DATATK010000065.1:0-29548 GCA_036268825.1 Rhizomicrobium sp.
CGCCGATAACCCGCATCATCATGAATCGCCGACACGGTCAGGGCAGGCGCTTCGGCCTCATCGGCAAGCGCAAACAGCTTGAAATCACGGATCACCTTGGGCGACAGGAACTGCTCGATGAAGCTCTCGTCGCGATAGTTCGCCCAGGCGTCTTTCAGCACGCCCACCCAATCGCCATTGCCGGCAAACTGCGGAAACCAGTCTCTGTCCTCCGCCGTCGGCTCCATCGCGATGCGCTTGATGTCGGTCATCATGCCGAATCCCAGCGCATAGGGGTTGATGCCGTAGTAGCGCCTGTCGTCGAACTCAGGCTGGAGGACGACCGAGGTGTGGCTGTGCATGAATTCCAGCAGCGAACCTTCGCTGATCATGCCGCGATCGTAGAGGATGTTCATGATCGCATGGTGAACGAAGCTGGCGCAGCCCTCGTTCATCACCTTGGTCTGCTTCTGCGGATAGAAATACTGCGCCAGGTTGCGCACGATGCGCACCGTCTCGCGCTGCCACGGTTTCAGGGCGGGCGAATTCTTCTCCAGGAAATAGAGCAGGTTTTCCTCCGGCAGCTTCATCGTGCCGTCGTCGTCTTCCGGATCGGGTGTCGGCGGCGCAGTCGGCGGCTCGATGCCGGCGGGCAGGGTACGCCAGAGTTCGTTGTACGCTTCCTCTTCATAGCGGGCGCGGGCGCGGGCCTTTTCCAGCGTGCGCTCCTTGGACGGCTTGGGCGGGCGGCGATAGCGGAACACGCCCTGGTCCATCAGCGCATGGGCGGAATCAAGGATCGCTTCCACCTCCTCGCGCCCATGCCGCTCCTCGCACGCCGCGATATAGGCCTTGGCGAAGGCGAGATAGTCGTGGATGCCTTCCGCATTGGTCCATTGGCGGAAGAGGTAGTTGTTCTTGAAGAAATGATTGTGCCCGAAGCCGGCGTGCGCGATGACCAGCGCCTGTATCGTCATCGTGTTCTCTTCGAGCAGATAGGAGATGCACGGGCTCGAATTGATCACGATCTCATAGGCCAGCGCGGAATAGCCGGCGCGGTACATCGCCTCCTCGCGCGCGAACAATTTGCCGAACGACCAATGATTATACATCAGCGGCATGGCGAGCGAGGAATAGGCGTCGAGCATCTGCTCCGACGAGATCACCTCGATCTGGTTGGGATAGACGTCGAGCCCGAAATCCTCGAGCGCGATGGTCTCGATGGCCTTGTAGATCTTGTCGAGCGTGTTGAAGTCCCACTGCGCTTCGGAGAAGAGGAGGGTCATTGCTTATCCTTCGGGGCTCGCTGCGCTCGCACCTCAGGATGACGAGGGCGAGGTGGGGTTGAGAGCCGCCTTTTCCTGGCGCCGATTGCATGAAAATCGTCGCTGAGAGAGCGTCGTGTGGGCATTGGCGGCGGGGCATCCGCTCGGCCGCCGCGCCTCTTCGATAACGCTTTCAATTTTTCTGCATCGTTGTCGATCAACGCCAATTTTTTCGCCCGACTCCAGCCCTTGAGCCGTCTTTCCGTGTCGTGTGCGTCGCGTAGATCGTCAAATTTTCGCGCCCAAACAAGCGCGACAGGTCTGCGAGATGTCGTATATCCAATATACCGGACGTCGTTATGTTCATTCACGCGGGTCTCGACTTCGGCATATGAAGTCGATCCCACATACAAACTGTCATCCGAACAACGCAGCATATAAGCCCAACCACTCACCGCAAGTGTCCTTCTACGGCATGCACCGGCATCGTCATCCTGAGGTGCGAGCAAAGCGAGCCCCGAAGGATCATCCAGAGACCTCCGCTTTCTTGAACAGCTCACGAAACACCGGGAATATGTCCGCCGGCTTGGAGATGCGCTTGGTCGCAAAATTTTCCCAATTTTCCGCCACCATCCGGTAGGCGCGCCACAATTCCGCGCCGGAATCGTCGCTGGCGAACACTTCCATCTCGCGCTCGTCGAGTATCTCGATATAGGCGTAGTACTGGCACAGCGGCATGATGTCCGTCGTCAGCATCTCGACGCAGCGGCGGGCGTCGCCGGACTGGGTGTAGCCGTCGCTGGCTTGCGCGGCGTAGATGTTCCAGTCCGCGGTGGCGTAGCGCGCCTTTTGGATCTCCAGCATCTTGTCGAGCGCGGTGGACACGATCGTGCCGCCGGACTGGCGCGAATAGAAGAATTCCTGCTCATCCACTTCCTGCGCGTCGTGCGTGTGGCGGATGAAGACGATATCGACCTTCTCGTAGCGCCGCCGCAGGAACAGGTGCAGCAGCATGTAGAAGCGCTTGGCGAGGTCCTTCTCGCGCTCGCCCATCGAGCCGGAGACGTCCATCAGGCAGAACATCACCGCCTTGCTGGTCGGCACCGGCTGCTCGCTGAACGAGTTGAACCGCACATCCACCGGATCGATGAACGCGACCCATTTGCGCTTGGACGCCGCCCGCGCAATCTCTTCCTTCAGCGCCACGATCCGGGCGCGCGTGTCTTCGGCTTCGGGCTCCAGTTCCCGCACATCGAGTTCCGCCTGCAGCGCCTCGACCGCCTTCAGTTTCGGCCGGTGCAGCGCGAGGCGGCGGCCTTGCGCGTTGCGCATGGTACGGATCAGGTTGATCTGCGTCGGCGAGCCGGACGTGGTGATGCCGGCGCGCTTCCAGGTGCGGTTGGGCGTTTCCTTGAGGGTGGTGCGCACCAGGTTCGGCAGTTCGAGATCCTCGAAGAAGATGTCGAGCACTTCGTCCTGCGTCATGGTGAATTCGAAATCGTCGTCGCCTTCGCCGGAGTCCGATGCCTCCTTGCCGCGGCCGGCACCGCCGCCGGAGGGCGGTTTCTTGATCTCGTCGCCGGGCATGAACTCCTTGTTGCCCGGCAGCACGAAATCGTGCTCGCCGCCCGCCGCCGGATCGAGCCGGAAGCGCGGCTCCTTCGTGCCTTTGGTGGAGATCTTGATCTTGCGGTCCTTGCTGAGGTCCGCGACCGAAGAATCCTTCAGCGACTTTTGCACCGCCTCGCGAATCTGCGTGCGCGCCCGGCGCAGGAAGCGCTGGCGGTTGCCGAGGCTCTTGCCCTTGGGGTTCAGGCGGCGGTCGATGAAGTGGGTCACGTGCTTAACCCGCCTTGTTCACCCGCATGTACCACTCGACGAGGCGGCGCACCTGGCGGGGCGTGTAGCCGCGCGCGTGCATGCGCTTGACGAACTCGTTGTGCTTGGTCTCGGTGTCGCTGTCCTTCTTGGACTCGAAGCTGATCACGGGCAGAAGATCCTCGACCTGCGTGAACATCCGCTTCTCGATCACGCTGCGGATTTTCTCGTACACCGTCCAGGCCGGGTTCTTGCCGTCGTGCTGGGCGCGGTAGCGCAGCGCGAACTTCACGACCTCGTTGCGGAAGTCCTTGGGGTTCGCGATGCCGGCCGGCTTTTCGATCTTGCTGAGCTCGTTGTCGAGCGCGTCGCGGTTGAGGAGCTGGCCGGTGTCGGCATCCTTGAAGTCCTGGTCCTCGATCCACGAGTCGGCATAGGCGATGTAGCGGTCGAACAGGTTCTGGCCGTATTCGCCGTAGCTTTCCAGATAGGCCTTCTGGATCTCCTTGCCGATGAACTCGGCATAGCGCGGCGCGAGGTCGGCCTTGATGAATTCGAGATATTTCTTCTCGGTCTCGTCGGCATATTGCTCGCGCTTGATGAACTGCTCCAGCACGTACATCAGATGCACCGGATCGGCCGCGATCTCGGAGTCGTAGTTGAACGTCTCCGACAACGCCTTGTAGGCGAAGCGGGTCGAGATGCCCGTCATGCCTTCGTCCACGCCGGCCGCGTCCTTGTACTCCTGCATCGTCTTGGCCTTGGGATCGGTGTCCTTCAGCTTCTCGCCGTCATAGACGCGCATCTTGGAGGTGAGGTTGGAGTTTTCGTGCTCCTTCAGCCGCGTCATCACGCAGAATTTGGCGAGCATCTCCAGCGTCTCGGGCGCGCAGGGTGTGCCGTCGAGATTGCTGCCCCCCAGCAGCTTCTTGTAGATCGCGGTCTCGTCCGTCACGCGCAGCGAATAGGGCACGGAGACAACGCTGATGCGGTCGAGGAACGCTTCGTTGTTGCGGTTGGCCTTGAACACCGTCCACTCCGCTTCGTTGGAATGGGCGAGGATGATGCCGCTGAACGGAATCGGGCCCAGCGTCTCGGTGCCGATGTAATTGCCTTCCTGCGTCGCGGTCAGCAACGGATGCAGGACCTTGATCGGCGCCTTGAACATCTCGACGAATTCGAGAAGCCCCTGGTTGGCGCGGCACAGCCCGCCGGAGAAGGAATAGGCGTCCGGATCGTTCTGGCTGTAATGCTCCAGCTTGCGGATATCCACCTTGCCGACGAGGCTGGAGATGTCCTGGTTGTTCTCGTCGCCCGGCTCGGTCTTGGCGATGGCGAACTGGCGCAGCTTGGAGGGATAGATGCGCGCCACTTCGAATTTGGAGATATCGCCGCCGAATTCGTCCAGCCGCTTCACTGCCCACGGGCTCATCACCTGTCCGGTGCGATGACGCTCGATGCCGTAGCGGTCGGCGAGCAGCGAGGACAGTTCGCCGGAGCGGAACAGGCCCAAAGGCGATTCGAACACCGGGCTGATCGTGTCGCCCGCCTTGAGCACATAGATTGGATGGATCTCCATCAGATCCTTCAGCCGCTCGGCGAGCGAGGATTTGCCGCCACCCACCGGGCCGAGCAGATAGAGTATCTGCCGCTTCTCCTCGAGGCCCTGGGCCGCGTGCTTGAAGTAGCCCACGATCCGCTCGATCGTGTCTTCCATGCCGTAGAAGCCTTCGAAGACCTTGTACGACTTGATCGTGCGGTTGAAGAAGATGCGGCTGAGGCGCGGGTCCTGCGCGGTGTCCACCAGCTCGGGCTCGCCGATGGCCCTGACCATCCGCTCGGCCGGCGTCGCGTAGAACATCTTGTCGTCGCGCGCGGCCAGCAGCCAGTCACGCAGGCTCATCGTCTCGAAGCGCTCGCGCGCATAGTCCCGAGAGAAAATATCGAAAACGTCCAGCGTGCTCATCGATCCCGGCTCCTTTTGGTCCAGCACGCCCTCCACATCTTATGTTGTGGCCCTTCGAGGCTGTGACAAGACAGGTGCGATCCCCCGCAAACGAAATCCTCTCACTTCAGGGTAAACAAAGCTTAACCCATCCTCAGCGTTCCGCATTCACCTGGATCAAGCACGGTAAAACCCCCCCATCCGCGCCGTTCTGACGCGTCTGCCTCTCCTTGGACTTACACTTCCTGCCTGCAATTCGACGGCCCCCCGTTCGCCCCGGCACGTTGGCGATTCTCAGGCACGTTCGCTTTGACTCGAAGTGTAGTCCGATTTGCGAAAATTCAAAGCGGCAATTCAGCGGGCAAACTTAACCGGCGTCACATTGCCGCCATTGTTTGCAACGCTGCATCACCTTTCGCTGAGCCGCTTGCCCGCGCCGCGCGACCGGTTCAAGCTCGGTTCATGAACGACGGCGTTAACATCCGGCAGGCGCGGCCAGACGATGCGGCCTCGGTCGCGCGTGTCTATATCGAGTCGTGGCACGACGCCTATCCCGGCATCATCCCGGCGCAACTGCTCTGCGCGATGACGCCGAAAGGCCAGACTTCGCGCTGGCAGGCCGCCATCGCCGCGCGCGGTCGCGAATGCGTGCTGGTCGCGGAACTCGGCAAGCACGGCGTCGTCGGCATGACGAGCTTCGGCCCATCGCGCGACACGGCGTTCGGCTTCGACGGCGAGGTCTACACGCTCTATGTCGATCCCACCTTCTTCGGTTTCGGTGCGGGGCGCTCGCTGATGCGCGCCGCGTTCGTCAATCTGCGGCAGCAGGGCTTCGCGTCCTGTGTCATCTGGGCGCATGCGAAAAACAATGCGCGGTTCTTCTATGAAAAGATGGGCGGCCGCGTCGTCGCCGAGCGCACCGTCCGCATGATGGGCGACGCGATCCCCGAAGCGGGCTTCGGATGGACCAAACTGGCGCTGGCGGAGAAGAGTGTGGTGCGTTAGCCGCTACGCCCAGTCTTTCGGCCGCACGAACTCCACCAACGCGCCCATGCCAACCGCCATCGTCTCCCACGCACCTTCAAACTCCAGCACGGCCAGCGCGCAGGTCGGATATTTCTCGCGCATCGTCTCGCGGCGCCTGGCTTCCTCCTTGTCCGCCGGCACGCGCGCCAACTCTGCGGCACACTCTTCCACCCCGGAATTGTGCCCGATGACCAGCACCGTCTCCACGTCTCCCGCCTCGCGGATGAGGTTCTGGATGCGTCTGGACGACGCCAGGTAGAGCTGCTCCAGCAATTCCACGCGCGGCGTCTCGTCCAGCTCCGCGGCCACGATCTCCCAGGTCTCGACCGTCCGCGCGGCCGCCGAGCACAGCACGACATCCGGCATGTAGCCATGGATATGCAGATAGGCCCCCATGGCGGCGGCGTTGGCGCGGCCGCGGGCGGTCAGGACACGTTCGTGATCCTTGGCCTCCTTGCCGCCGGTTTCGGCCTTGGCATGGCGCAGGAGCAGCAGCGTCTTCATCGCGTCAGGCGACCTGGTAGCGCGCCCGCGCGGCGCGTTCGAGCGCGGCGGCTTCGAGCCGCTCGATGTGGAGCGTGCGGCGGATCATCTCCAGCACGCGCACTTCCTCCAGCATCACCCGGCTGTCGGACAGCGCCACTTCCAGCGCCAGCCAATAGGCCGTCTCGCGCAGATGTTCCGGCAGCGCCTCCTTGACGAGGCCGAGCACGGCGTCCAGCCCGTCGTCCTCCTGCAGGATCGCCGCGCATTCCTGCGACACGGGCAGGAGGCGATGCTCCTCGAACTCGGCGAAGACCGGCAGGTGCTTGACCAGATCGCCGATGGCGCGCAGCTCCTTCTCGCTCATCACCCGGTCGGAGGCGGCGATGAGCACCATCACATAGATGAGCGCGGAATGGTGGCTGATGGTCTTCATTTCAGATGTCCGGAAAATCGCGCGCGACCTTAATGCGCCTTGACCCTGTGGGGCAAGAAGCTGCAATTGTTGGGGCATGGCGACGAACAAGAAGCCCGGCAAATGGCGCGCGCGCACGCAAGCGGTGCGAGGCGGGCAGATCCGCACGCCGTTCCAGGAGACGTCCGAGGCGCTGTTCCTCACCTCCGGTTATGCCTACGAGGCGGCAGAGGAAGCCGAGGCCCGCTTCACCGGCGCGGCCGAGGGCTATCAATATTCGCGCTTCGGCAATCCCACCGTCACGATGTTCGAGCAGCGCATGGCCGCGCTCGAAGGCGCCCCCGTCGCGCGCGCCACCGCTACCGGCATGGCGGCGGTGACGGCGACGTTCCTCTGCGCGCTGCGCGTCGGCGATCACGTCGTCGGCGCCAAGGCGATGTTCGGCGCCTGCCGCTATGTGATCGAGGACATCCTGCCCCGTTTCGGCGTCACCAACACGCTGGTGGACGGCGACGACATCGAGCAATGGGCCGCCGCGATGCGCCCCGAGACGAAGATGCTGTTCCTGGAAACGCCCGCGAACCCCACGCTCGCCATTGTCGACCTGAAAGCCGTGGCCGACATCGCGCATGCGGGCGGCGCGCGGCTGATCGTCGACAACGCGTTCGCCACGCCCGCCTTGCAGCGCCCGTTCGAAACCGGCGCCGACATCGTGGTGCATTCCTCGACCAAGTATATCGACGGGCAGGGAAGGGCGCTGGGCGGCGTGATCCTGTGCAAGCCGAATTTCCTCAAAGATCATCTCCAGGTCTTCCTGCGCCAGACGGGCCCGTCGATCAGTCCGTTCAATGCCTGGCTGCATCTGAAGAGCCTCGAAACGCTGGACCTGCGCATGCGCGCCCATTGCGAGAACGCCGCCAAGGTCGCCGATTTCCTCGCCGCGCAAAGCAAGATCGCCCGCGTGCTCTATCCCTTCCGCGACGATCATCCGCAGGCGGCGTTGGCGCGCAAGCAGATGTCCGGCGGCGGCGGCGTGGTGACGTTCGAAATCAAGGGCGGCAAGGATGCCGCGTTCCGTTTCGAGAACGCGCTGGAATTGACCGACATCTCCAACAATCTCGGCGACGCCAAAAGCCTGATCACCCACCCCGCCACGACAACACACCAGCGCCTGTCCCCGGAGGCGCGCGCCGGTCTGGGCGTGACGGAAGGGATGCTGCGCCTGTCGGTAGGCCTGGAAGACGCGGATGACCTCTGCGAAGACATCGCGCAGGCGCTGAAGAAGGTGTAACCCCATGTCCACCCATCACGCCTCCGTCGCCTGGGTCCGCACCAGCGCCGACTTTACCTACGACAGCTACAACCGCGCCCACGAAATCCGCTTCAAGAACGGCGCGATCGTGTTGCCGTCGTCTTCCGCGCCGGGATTCCGGGGTGATGCGGATCGCGTCGATCCCGAAGAGGCGTTCGTCGCGTCGTTGTCGTCATGCCACATGCTCACCTTCCTCGCGATCTGCGCGCGCAAGCGGCTCACGGTGGAGTCCTATGAGGACGACGCCGAGGGCGTTCTGGAGAAGGGCGAGCACGGGCGGTTGTGGATGGCGCAGGTGACGCTCCGCCCGCGCGTGCGATTCGCCGACGGAACGCAGATCGACGCCGCGGCGCTGGACGGCATTCATCATCAATCGCATCTGGAATGTTTCATCGCCAACTCCGTGAAAACGCACGTTTCCGTCGTGCCGCAGGCTTAACATTGGCGTGTTAACGCTGCCGGATCTGTCCCGCTTGCGCACACCGCCCGGATCGCGCGATAGTCGCCGCATGACGGGGCTGTCGACAGGCGAGCGCGGGGGAGCCAGGTTTCCTCTTTATGAACGGGTCACGCGGGGCATCCGCGTGACGGTGAAGCCGTCTTTCCTCGACGATCAATCCGATCCGGAGGAGAGCCGCTTCCTCTGGTCCTATCAGGTGACGATCGAGAACAAGGGCGCCGAGACGGTGCAGCTTTTGTCGCGCCATTGGCACATCACCGATGCGGTGGGCCATATCCAGGAAGTGCGCGGGCCCGGCGTGGTCGGCGCGCAGCCGATCCTGGAGCCGGGGCAGACGTTCCAATATACCAGCGGCTGTCCGCTGCCGACTCCGTCCGGCGCGATGAGCGGACATTACGACATGCGCGGCCCGTCGGGCGACGGTTTCACGGTGGAAATCCCGTTATTCCTGCTCGAAAGCCCGCACGAGCGCCGCCAGATTCACTGAACGAAATCCCACACGGCATGCCGGGTTGATCCGCGCGGGAACTTGGCGCGTAAATGCGGGCCTTCATCCCGCGAGCCGCCATGTCCCAGCCTCCAAAAATGCCGATAAAGCCGCCCGCGCCCGCCGAGCCTCGCCCCTCGCGCGACGCTGCCGAGCGCGCCGTGCGAACTCTGCTGCGCTGGGCAGGCGACGATCCCGCGCGCGAAGGCCTGCGCGATACGCCGGCGCGTGTGGCGCGGGCGTATGAGGATTGGTTCTCCGGCTACACCGTCGATCCGGAAGAGTTCCTGCTGCGCACCTTCGAGGAAGTCGAGGGCTATGACGACATGGTGGTGCTGAAGGATATCCGTTTCGAATCCCATTGCGAGCATCATCTGGCGCCGATCATCGGCCGCGCCCATGTCGGCTACCTGCCCAACAACAAGGTGGTCGGCATCTCCAAGCTCGCCCGGGTGGTGGAAGCCTTCGCGCGCCGCCTGCAGGTGCAGGAGAAGATGAACGCGCAGATCGCGCATTGCATCCAGAAAGTGCTGGAGCCCAAGGGCGTCGCGGTGGTGATCGAGGCGACGCATCAATGCATGACGACCCGCGGCATCCACAAGACCGGCGTCACGATGGTGACATCCGCGATGTACGGCGCTTTCCGCGAGAACGACGTCACCCGCCGCGAATTCCTCAGCGTGATCGGCAACCCATCGTCGAAGATGGAAGCCTGAGCCCATGGCGGCGCGATTGCCTGCGCTGCTGGGCGCGGTGTTCTTGTGGGCCGGGCTCGCCCAGGCGCAGACGCTTCCGTTCCGCTGGACGACAATCTCGTCCATGTCGCGGCAACGGTCGATGGCCAGCTGGTCAGCGCCGTGCTCGACAGTGGCACCGGCGCGCTCCTACTCGACCGATCGCTGACCGGCAAGCTCGGCATCCAGATGGGGCCCTCGCCGGGCAACGCCGCGGGCGGCGGCGCGACCGCGCAGGCGATCTTCCCGGTCATTGTGCCGAAACTCGATTTCGGGCCTATCCATCTGGAACAGGCCAACGCCGTTGCGATGGATACGCAGGCGCTTTCGACCTCGGCGGGATTCCCGGTTGACGTCCTGCTCGGCAGACCGCTCTTCGCGGCGCGGCCCATCGCGGTCGATTATGCGGCCAGGCAGATCTCGTTCTTCGCGCCGGGCAGCGCGCCGTCCTGCGCCAATCCGATCACGTTTGAACTGGTGAACGGCGTGCCGGTCGTTCCGGTCACGCTACGCCCCGCCAGGGATACGCCGCCCATCACGCTGCGCATGATCGTCGATCTCGGCACCCGCCATTTCGCCGCGATCATCGGCGGCCCATTCCTGGATTCCGGCGCCGGAAAGGCGCTGGCGCAAAGCGGCACGCCGCAACAGGTCGGCACGGGCGCCGGCGGCCCGGTCGCTGGGATTCTGACTCACGTGGACGAGTTGAGCGTAGCCGACATGCGTTACCCGAACCTGTCCATCGCACTGACCAGCCACGTCGCCGCGTTTTCCATGGGCTTCGCGGACGGCACGCTGGGCGTGCCGCTGTGGTCGAACGGTGCGCTCACCTTCGACTATGCGCACCGTGTTCTCTGTCTGAAAGCCGCGCCCTGATTCAAACCGCGCCGGCGTAAGCGCGCCGTGGCCGCGCCGCGCGTTCTTCGAGCCAGCGTGCATAGCTGCGCGCCATCCAGCCGGCGGCGTACCAGAAGAAGACGCCTAGGCCCGCGCCCGCCAGCGTATCGACTGCGTAGTGCCAGGCCAGATGCACCGCGCCGATCATCACGATCACGGTGAAGGCGCTCAGCACCCAGCCCAAAATCTTATGCGTGCGCCAGCCCAGCATCATCACGATCACCGCGATGGCGACGTGCATGCTCGGCATCGCGGAGATGCCAGCCACCGCGGCATCGCCGCCAGTATAGGAGCGCCACAACGCATCCTGCACGCCGACGGACCAGATCGGCCATTGGGTGGCGGCGTGGCGCAGATAGGCCATCTGCGCGACATAAGGATCGTGCGGCAGGTGCAACAGGCCGTAATAGCAAGGCCCGGCAGAGGACAGCACCAGCGCCAGCACGTTGCCGGCGAAGAACCAGGCAAAGGCGAAGGCGAGCAGGAACTGCATGCGCAATATCCCGACGCGCGCGGAGAACGCCTGCCAGATCAGCGCGCCGAACATCACGGCGAACCAGCCGTCATAGACGAGGTTGATCGCCGCCGTGACCGGCGGATGGCCGAGCAGCGGCTGCAGCCATTCCCATGGTGCGCGCCCGAAGCCGATGATCTGGTCCCAATGGGCGAAGGTCGCGTCCCACGAGAACGGCACGATCAAGGGAATGTCGTTCTTGATCGCGGCGAAGCTTACCATCAGCGGCGTGAAGGCGAGGAGGCCGTGGAAGATGTGTCCCGGCCGGTCGCCGGCGAGGAAGCCTTGCGCGAACCAGTGCCCCATCTCCTGTAGCGGACGTTCCGCGCGTTTGCGGGCGAGCGTCACGAACACCCGCGTCGCCGAAAGCCCGACGCCGAGCATCAGGAAGATCGGCACCATCTTGAGGAAGAACAGGCTCGCCCCCAGCGAGAGCGGCACATGCCACCACGACGTCGCCGCCCAGCTCGCCCCGCAAAACACTACCGCGCAGGCATAAAGCGGCAGATGCGCCGCGAAGGTGCGGCGGATGCTGGCAAGGGACAAAGCGAGGAACGGGCGCATCGCCGCACTATGGCGGGGATTGGTGAATAGAAAGTTCTTCTCTTTTTTCCTCCCCCGCTTTGCGGGGGAGGGGGACCGCCCTTCGCGGTGGAGGGGGCGACTGCGGCGGAGAGGAGCTAGCTCTTTGCCTCCTCCGCCACCCCTCCGTCTGCCGCGCTGTAGGCGCGGCATCCACCTCCCCCGCGAAGCGGGGGAGGAAAGGAGAAAGTCACCGCCTCTCGAACTTCGGCTCTCTTTTTTCCCGGAACGCAGCCAGGGCCTCGGCGTGGTCGGCGCTACGGACCAACGCGTCCATCTCCTTCGCTGCGGCGACGGCGCCTTGCTCGGGCGGCAGGCCAGAGATGCGCTTGGTGGCCTCGACAGACAGCGGCGCGCGGGTGGCGATACGGCAGGCCAGCGCAGCAGCGGCATCGCGCAACGCATCCGGCGCATGCACCGCCGTGACCAGGCCGAATCGCTCGGCGGTCTCCGCGTCGAAGGGCAGTCCGGTCAGCAGCATGTGCCGGGCGCGCGCCACGCCGATCGCGCGCGGCAAACGCCAAGCCGAGGCCATCAGCCCGATATTCACCCCGGCGCAGACGAACTTCGCCTCCGCCGAGGCGATGCGGATGTCGCAGGCGAGCGCCAGCTCCAGCCCGCCGCCCATGCACCAGCCGTTGACCGCCGCGATCACCGGGCTGCGGAACGCCTCAATCCGCTCCAGCACCACCGCGAATTCGCCGAGCAGCGCCTTGCGCGCGGCGAGGCCGCCCGATTGCGCCGCTTCCTGCTCCTTCAAATCGTCGCCGGAGCAGAACGCGCGCCCGCGCCCCGTCAGCACCACCGCCCGTACCGACGAATCGGCGTCCAGCGAATCGAGATGTGCCAGCATCCGGTTGCGCAACGCGCTGCCCAGCGCATTGGCCGGCGGATTGTCGATCTCCAGCAGCGCGGCATGCGCGCCGATGCGGCTCAGATGGATGGTGGGTTCGTGCATGGCGCCTCTTCCTGTCTCAAACAGGGAACTTCCGGCAAGCTTCTGTCAACATCCGAGGAACATCTCCGCCGAAGCCGCATTATCTCCGCAAGGGCCGAATTTGGCCGTCGGACAGGGCGTGCAAGATGCATCATTTGGCAATCATGGCGGCAGGCGCCGCGCTTCTGGTGGGTGCGGGAACCGGTGCGGTCACGACCGTTGGCCATTCCGCGCCGCAGACGGACAATGACGTGATGAACCCGATGGTCGATGGCCAGGCGATGTTGCCGGACAGCACCATCCTCGACAACGCCGCGCGCACCACCGAGCACAATGCCTTCGTTGCCGAGATGCGCCAGGCCGGTTACGCCGATCTGCTCAATCGCGGCGGCTACTTCACCGTCTTCGCGCCGACCGACGCCGCCTTCGCCGCGCTGGCACCGGAGGTGCGCGCCCGCCTCACCGCCAACAAGACCGACGCCGCGAAATCCGCCGGCTATCTGGTCCTGCGCGGCAAATACGATTCCACGACGCTGCTGAAGCTGATCCAGGAAAATGGCGGTAGCCTGAAGCTGAAGACGGTGGAAGGCGGCATCATCACCGCGATGATGAACGGCCCCACCAACATTGCCCTCATCGACGAGAAGGGCAACGTCGCCGATATCGCGATCTACGACATCTTCCAGAAGAACGGCGTGATGCAGGTCGTCGACAAGGTGATGCTGCCGGGCTGACCGTCAGCGCGCCCATTGCGCCACCCAGTTCAATATCGCTTGCGGGGTCATGCTCCGCGCATCGGCGAGGGCGGCGACATGGCCGCCATCGAGCAGCCGGTTGGTGTCAGGGTCCACGATCAGCACGGCGGGCACGCCTTCGAGGCGTGCGGTGATGCCCCAGCGCGCGGGGATCTGCAGGTTCTTGTTGAAGCGGCCGACATCGACATTCACCACCACGTAATGCGCGTCGATGAAGCGCTTGTATTCCGGCAGCTCCATCAATCCCGCTAGCACGCGGCAGTCGCCGCACCAGTTGCCGCCCAGGTCGATGAAGGCCAGACGATGCGTGCGCCTGGCCTCGGCGAGCGTGGCGTTCACCGCCGCGTCGGCGTTGGCGTTCTCGTCGTACGGGTAGGGCAGCGGCGTCCGCAGCTCGCCCAGCGACGTGATGCTCGTGACGTTGGGCGCCGTCGCGGCTCCGGCGGAGTGGGCGGCCAGCGCCAAAAGCGCGGCTGCCAGCAGATAAACGCCTTTACGCATCGTCATGTACTCCAATCCATCGCGAATCGGGTTGCCCCGGGGCCTTGGGGGATGGGATTGTAGGCCTTGCAACAGCGGCCGGGCAAACCCGGCGGGGGAGCGATGAGAAATGCCTTGATCGGCCTTGTGGCCGCCATCGTCCTGATCGCCGCCGTCGTGATCGTCCACACCATGATGATTGAGGCCGCGCCCACCACATCGGTCACGGCCGCGCGCATTCCCGTCGATCCCGGCATCGTCGCCAGGCACCTGGGCGAGGCCGTGCGATTCCGGACCATTTCCTATGGCGGCGACGCGCAGGAGGCGCAGAAATTCGCCGCGCTCGAGGCGATGCGCGCCTGGATGGAGAAGACCTACCCCGCATTCCACAAGGCGGCGACGCGCGAGATCATGGACCACACGCTGCTCTTCACCTGGAAGGGCAAGAACCCAAGCCTGCCCCCCGTGCTGCTGATGGCGCATATGGATGTCGTGCCGGTCGTGCCGGGCACGGAGAAGGATTGGGCGCATGCCCCATTCTCCGGCGACATCGCCGGCGGCTATGTCTGGGGCCGCGGCGCGATCGACGACAAGGGCTGCCTGATCACCATCCTCGAAGCCGCTAACGCGCTCGCCGCGAAAGGCTTCCAGCCCGCGCGCACCATCATGTTCGCGTTCGGGCAGGATGAAGAAGTGGGCGGCTCGAAGGGCAACAAGCTGGTGGCCGAAGCGCTGGCCAGACGCGGCGTGCACTTCGCCTGGGTGCTGGACGAAGGCGGCGCCATCCTCAACGAACCGTTCCCGGGCATCGAAACGCCCATCGCCTTCGTCGCGGTGGCGGAAAAGGGCTATCTCAGTTTGAAGCTGGTGGCGCACGGCACCGGCGGGCATTCCTCGCGCCCGACGAACGACATGGCCATCGCGCGGATTTCGAAGGCGGTGCTCGAGGTTGTGCACCATCCCTTCGCGTCGGGGCTGGACGACGTGCAGCGCGAGAAGATGGCGGCCCTCGCGCCATACGGGCCGTTCTTCACGCGGCTGCTGCTGGGCAATCTGTGGCTCACGGCCCCCATCGTGCAGCATTACATGGAGGCGAGCCCCGAAAGCGCCGCGCGGCTGCACACCACCATCGCGCCCACGCTGATTTCCGGCGGCGTGAAGGACAACGTGCTGCCGCCCAACGCGAGTGCAACGTTCAACTTCCGCCTGCACCCGCGCGACACCATCGCCGGCGTGATCGACCATGTGAGGGAAGCGGTGAGCGATCCCAAGGTGAGCGTCGCCGCGCTGACCGAGACTCAGACCGAAGCCTCCAAGGTCTCCGATCTACACAGCCCCGCCGGGCAATATCTCGTCGCGCAACTCCAGGCCAGCTTCGCCGGCATACCCGTGGCCCCCGACACCACGACCGGCGCCACCGATTCGCGCCACTATCTGCCCATCGCCGACCAGGTCTTCCGCCTCGACCCGTTCCGCTTCGACGTCGACGATCTGGCCCGCGTCCACGGCACCAACGAGCGCCTCGCGGTCGGCGACCTCGGCCCCGCGGTCGCGTTCTATATGCGGCTGATGCAGAATTTGAAGTGACGCCAGGCCGCCCCTCTTGAGAGTGGAACTGCGAGGCGCGACGGCAAACCCTGCGCGCGGCGCTCGCGATCAGCGGTTGGCGAAGAACTGACGGTCAGACGAACACGCCCGCAACCCAATAGAACACCGCGCCGATGATCGCGGCGGCGGGCATCGTCACCACCCAGGCGACGACGATGTCCTGCGCCACGTTCCAGCGCACGGCGGACGCCCGCCGCGCCGCGCCGACGCCGACGATGGCGCCGGTGATGGTATGCGTCGTCGAAACCGGAATGCCGAGATACGTCGCCAGGAACAGCGTGATCGATCCGGCGGTCTCGGCGCACACACCCTGCAGCGGCGTCAGCCGCGTGATACGCGAGCCCATCGTCCGCACGATGCGCCAGCCGCCCATCAGCGTGCCCAGCGCCATCGCGCCGTTGCAGCTGACCACCACCCAGAGCGGCACATGGAACGCACCCGTCAGCGCGCCGTGCGCATAGAGCAGCGCGGCGATGATGCCCATGGTCTTCTGGGCGTCGTTGCCACCATGGCCGAGCGAATAGAGCGACGCGGAGATGAACTGGACCTTGCGGAATATCCCGTCCACCCGCGACGGCGCCGTGCGCACGAACGCCCACGACACCAGCAGAACCAGCAGCAGCGCGAGCACCAGCCCCAGCATGGGCGATAGGAAGATCGCCGCCACCGTCTTGCCGAGCCCGCCCCACACCACCGAACCCCACCCCGCATGCGCGACGCCCGCGCCGACCAGCCCGCCGACCAGCGCGTGCGAGGAGCTCGACGGGATGCCCGCCATCCAGGTCACGATGTTCCACATGATCGCGCCCATCAGCGCGCCGAAGATCACCTGGTCGGTGATCGTGGTGGGCGAGACGATGCCGGTGCCGATCGTGTTGGCGACATGCAGGCCGAAGACGAGGAACGCGATGAAGTTGAAGAACGCCGCCCACGCCACCGCATAGCGCGGCGCCAGGACGCGCGTCGATACGATGGTGGCGATGGAGTTCGCCGCATCGTGCAGGCCGTTGAGGAAGTCGAAGGCCAGCGCGATGGCGACCAGGAAGAACAGCAGCATTAGACCTGCTCGATCACGATACCGCCGATGCGGTTGGCGACGTCTTCGAAGCGGTCCATGACCTTTTCCAGATGGTCGTAGATTTCGACGCCCACGATGAAGCCCATCGCGTTGCCGTCCCGGTAGCGCTTGTAGAGCACCTTGATTCCCTGCTCGTTGAGCGCGTCGGACTCATCCTCCAGCCGGATGATCTCCTCGGTGATGGCGTTGAGCCGCGCGGCGTTCTCGCGCAGCGAGCCGAGCAGGCTCACCGCCTCGACCGTGAGCTTGGCCGCCGCCACGATGGTGTCGCCCATCTGCGCCATCTGCGGCTCGATCGTATCGACCTCGAACAG
The DNA here is from genome assembly GCA_036268825.1 of Rhizomicrobium sp. Classification (GTDB taxonomy): domain Bacteria; phylum Pseudomonadota; class Alphaproteobacteria; order Micropepsales; family Micropepsaceae; genus Rhizomicrobium. Next base: position 17,090 of record DATATK010000065.1, read on the forward strand.
CAACACCGTCTTGGCCGTTTTCTGCATCTGGTCGATCGTGTCGTCGAGCGTGTTGATGAGATCAGTGATGTCGCTGCGGTCGAACGGCGTGATGAACGAGCGCCGCACCATCAGCAGAACATCGCGCGCGACGGCATCGGCCGCGTTCTCCTGCGCCATCACCTGGCGGCAGGCATCGGCCACGCCCCGCCCGCCCTTGAGCAGTTCCCGCAGCGCCTCCGCGCCCAGCACGATCACGGCGGCATGGCGGTCGAACAGCTCAAAAAACCGCCCCTCGCGCGGCATCAGCGCCTGGAACCAGCGAAGCATGAAACTCCATCCCGAAATGCAATTCGCACCGGACTAAGCGGGAGTTCGCGGGCGGTTGCAAGGTGGTTCAGCGGATCTCCCACACGATGGTCACGCTGGCGGACACGCTCTCCTCGCCGCGGGCGATGGGTGTGGGCGCGCCGGCCATGGCTTTATTCGCCATGAATGTACGCATGCGCGGTTGCGGTGTATCGTTGCCGTCGTCGGTGATGGTTTCGATGGGACCGAGCGTGACGCCAGCGGCCTTGGCCAGCGTCTGCGCGCGCGCGGTGGCGTCGGCGACGGCCCGCGCGCGGGCGTCGGCGGCAAGCGGCGCCGGGTTCCTGATCGTGAACGCGATGTCGCCGGCCGAATTGGCGCCGGAAGAAACGAGCGCGTCGAGCGTGGCGCCGAGATTGGCGAGGTCGTCCAGGACGACGGCGACGGTGTCGGTCACCTCATAGCCGGTGAGGCGCGCCGGCGTATTACCCGAGGCGTCGGTGTATTGCGGCTGCACGCTGAACTGCGAAGTCTGGATGTCTTTCTCCGGAATGCCGGCCTGGCGCAGGGCCGCGAACACGCGGTTCATCGCGCGTGAATTGTCCGCGAGCGCGGCCGCAGCGGTCCTGGCGGTGGTGACGACGCCGGCCGTCAGCATCGCCTCGTCAGGCACGCCCCTGACCTCGCCCTGTCCGGTGACGGTCAGCAGCCGCGCGGAATCGGCAAGCGCCGGGGATGCGGCAAGGAGGAGGCCTATCGAGGCGAGGGTGAGAAAGCGTGCGAGGGACATGCGAGGCTCCTGTTCGAGGCCGCCAGTCTAGGGCAAAACGAGGCCGAAGAGCGGCGGCTTCGCGGCTTTGTTTTGCGGCGGCAACTTTCCTGATAGGAACGGCCCGGGGCCTGTAGCTCAGTTGGTTAGAGCTGACCGCTCATAACGGTCTGGTCGCAGGTTCGAGTCCTGCCGGGCCCACCAGTTTTTTCAAGGACTTGCGGGACATCGCAGTTTGAGCGGGCCTCGTCGCGGCACGCAAACGGCCGGTTCGGAGTTGCGATAAAGGGACTTCGCCCATCTGCTTGCGAATGGTGCCGTTCCGCGCCTTCGCGGCGCACCGCATTTCGGGCAATATCCGCGACGGCATCGTCCACTTGAGCGAGATGCGCGAACAGATGTCCTGGCATCACCGCACCCGCCGCGAGCGCTTGCAGTCGCTGTCCGGTGAGGACCCCGGGCAGGCGAACACCGCCGAAGCGATGGCGAAGCTGGCGGAGATTGCCGTTGGATTGGCGCTGGGCTTCATGCTGGAAGGCACCGGCCTGTTCGCGCCCGCCGAAGGCGACGAAGACGGCACGCGGCCGCTGGCGCACACGGCCTATGACAGCGTTGCCTGGAAGGAAACCGTGACGCAGCTTCACAGCGAGCTTTCGGTTCTGCCCGAGCGCGAGCAGACGATTTTGCACCAGCACTACCTGAATGGTGTGGGTTTTGAGGATTTGGCGGCATTGCTCGGTGTCACCAAGGGCAGGATTTCGCAGCTGCATCGCGCCGCGCTGCTTCTGCTGCGAAAGCGCATGAGCGAGCACGGCCATTTTCGGCTTGGCAAATAGGAGACAACATGGCGGACCGCACCAATCCCAATTTCTGTCCCAACAAAGCGATGTCCGCGCTGGTCGCGGCGATCGGCGCCGACGAGACGCGCGGCATGCAGGACCTCGACGCGCTGTTGCGGGATTATCCCAGGGACGCGCGGCTGCATTTCCTGAAAGGCTCGCTGCTTGCGGGCCGGCAGGACTATGCGGCGGCGCGCGCATCGATGCGCCACGCCGTTGACCTCGCGCCGGATTACGGAATCGCGCGGTTCCAGCTCGGCTTTCTCCTGCTGACCTCCGGCGAGCCGGTCGCGGCGCAGGAAGCCTGGGGCCCGCTCCATGCGCTCGCCGCGGATAATTACCTGCGCCTGTTCGCCGTCGGACTCGGCCACATGATCCGCGACGAGTTCGCCGATGCCATCAGGCTGTTGCAGGACGGCATCGCGCACAACAGGGAAAATCCGGCGATGAACCGCGACATGACCCTGCTCATCGACGAGATGCACAAGAAGCAGGGCGACGACGTGGCGCCCACGTCGCCGGCCGAATTCCTGTTGCAGCAGTCCGCCATGAAGACTACCAGACACTAGCCCGCCAAACGGAACGTCCGATGGATCCGATTTCCAACGCCGACCGCCTGGTCCTCCTGCTCCGGCAAAAGCTGCAGGAGCGGGCCAAGGCGGGCGCGTCGGCGCGGCCGGGGAAGAAAGCGGAGCAACCCGCGACGCGCTCGGGCATCCAGGCGCTCGCGGCCGTCGAAGGCTCCGACGAACGCCCGCTGCGCCGCGCTCTGATCCAGAACCTGCTCGCCGACCAACTGGGCCCGGCGCTGCTCAACGACGCGCAATTCCAGCAGATCGTGTCCCGCGTGACCGAGGCGATCGAAGACGACCCCGGCGCCTCGCAATTGCTCTCGCGCCTGGTCTCGGAACTGCGGCCGTCTTAGGACGCCTTTACTTCCGCGCGCCGAAGCCGATCAGGACCTGCGCGATGGTCTTGCCGCTGGGGCCGATGGGGGTGTTGAGGGCGATGTCGCGGACTTTTTGCGCGGCTTGCGGGTGGCCGGCTTGTGCGAGCAAAAGACTTTTCGCCAATGCGCCGCCGAAACAGGATCTGTCCAGGCGCAGCGCGATGTCGCAATGCTTGCGGGCCTCGTCGAGGCGGCCGTCGACGATATCGACGACTGCAACGCCGCCGTGACTCTCCGCGAAATTCTGATCGATCGCTAGCGCCCTGTCGAAACTCGCGCGCGCCCGGACATAGTCGCAGTTGACGAAATGCGCCCAGCCCGACGCGACCCAGGAGCCGATATGGTCCTGGAACAGTTCGGCGCCGCGGTCGATCGCCTCCACGCCGGCGCGCGTGTCCCCGGCGGCAAGCTGTGCGAGGCCCCTGCCGAGCCATGCGCGCGGATTGTTCGGCTGTTTCTGCATGGCCTCATCGAACAGCGCGAGCGAACGGGCGGTGTCCTGCTCGCCGAGCGACAGCATGCCGAGCGCGGTGCGGCCCTCGGCGTTGTCGCCGGCCTGCTCGGCATAACGCTGCGCCAGTTCGGGTTTCTCGGCATCGAGCGCCAATGTCGCCAGCGCGCCCATCAATTCGCGATTGTCCGGATAGCGCCGGGCGAGTTCTTCGCCGCAGGCCAGCGCGTCGTCATAGAGATCCAGGTGGTGCATCGCCTGGATCTTCAGCGACGGCGCGCGCGGCGAGGCAGCGAGCGTTTCGTCATCGAGAAGATCGAGCGCCCCGCGCCACGCATCCGTCATCGCCATCGACCAGGCGAGGTTGAAGCGCAGCGCCGGATTGTCGGACTGCGCGCGCAACGCCCCGAAGATCGCCGCGGCGTCCGCAAAGCGGTGCTGCGCGAGCGCGATCAATCCCTGCAGGTTGATCAGGGCAGGGCCGGGACGCGCGATCGCGTCATGCCGCGCGATTAAGTCCGCCGCCATGTCGAAATCGCGCGCATCGACGGCCGCCTGCGCGGCGTCGGCGAGGAGAGACGCGTTCGCCGAATCCTTGCCGAGAAACCCCAGAAGGCGCTCCAGGCGCGAACCGGCTTGTACTGACGCCTTTGAATCCATGCGTTGCCCCTGGCGGACCGCTGGTCCGCATGCCTGTCCAGCACGCTAGCGGCAGCGGGTGTTTTCCACAACGCGACCGGCGGACCATCGAAGCCGAAGTATCGGGGAAGTTCATTACTTTTCAATAGGTTACTTCGAAATCGCATGGTGCCGAAAGAAACCGCTAAACGGAATGCGCGAATGTCCGATCAGGTTAGATGGGAGGCTTCGTGCTGGTTTTGCGGAGCCGGTCGCTGTCGAAGGGACTTGCGCGATGGTTGAGATCGTAACGGGCGCCGGCACGGGCCTGGAACGCAGTTCCGGCTGGGTTTTGGGATCGCGCGGCCAGTTGGGCGACGCGTCCTTCAACCGCTACGGCGAGAACGTCTACGTCAACGCCGCGAACGGCAACCTGGTCATCAACCGGACCGACGAGGTCCTGATCGGGCTCGGCCAGGACGACGTTCTGGAACGCACCTACAACAGCGAGGGTGATGCGAGCGACGATAACGCCGACAACTGGATGTTCAACGCCCAGCGCCATCTGAAGACGGTGTCCGGCACGGCCAACACCACGGGCAGCACGATCACGCTCGTCGACTGGGATGGATCGAATATCACCTATACCTACAACGCCACGTCCGGCGTCTATACCTACCAGCCCCCCACCGGCGCGCTGGACACGCTCTCGTTCGACGGCGCGCACACCTGGACGCTGACGAACGGCAGCACCCTGGTGAAGGACGTCTACGACAGCTCGAACAGCGGGCGGATCGTCTCCAGCACCGACCGCGACAACAACAAGCTGTCTTACGCCTACAATGCGTCCGGCCAGCTCTCAACGGTGACGACGCCGGACGGCGAGTCGACGACGCTGACATGGTCCGGAAACGATATCACGAGCATCGTCACCACGGTGACGGGCGGGACGACGCTGACGCGGGTGTACTATGGCTACGACAGCTACAACCGCCTGAGCACGGTAACGACGGATCTGAGCCCGAACGACAACTCGCTGGGCTCGGACGCGGTGACGACAACGTACGGATATGCCTCCGGCGGCAGCAAGCTCGTCACCTCGATCAGCCAGACGGGCGGCGCCAATCTCGCCATCTCCTATGACAGCAGCGGCCGGGTCAGCAGCCTGGTGCAGACGATGGCCACCGGCGTGACGAACACGACGGGCTTCGACTATTCGACGGCCGGGCAGGTGTCGATCACCAACAACGCGGGCCAGATCTCGGTCCTGCATTTCGACAGCAGCGGCGATCTCACGCAGATGACGTTGCCGCCGGCGCAACCGGGCTTTACCGCGCAGACCACGTCTTTCACGTACAATTCCAGCGGCGCGGCGCTGACGGCGACGGATGGGCTCGGCAACGTCACCGATTACACCTATGACGCCAACGGCAACCTGACGCGCGTCCAGAACCAGACGACGGGCGAAACCGTCGACCGGACTTATGGCTCGCATAACGAACTCCTGACCGAAACCACCTACGCGGTCGCGGCGGATATCGTCCATGGCACGGGCCCGAGCCAGCCCTCGACGACACGCTACGCCTACAACGCCAATATCGACGTCAGTTACATCGTCTCGGCGATGGGCGAGGTTACGCATTATGTCTACGACACGGCGTTGCATGGGGAAGTCACGCAGGCCTATGTCTATCGCGGCGCCACCTATAGCGTGAGCACGCTCGGCGTCTCAACGGCGATCGCAACGAGCGCCTTGGACAGTTGGCTTGCCACGTCCGTGGACCTGACACAGGCGCAGCGTACTGACACGCTTTACGACGCGCGCGGTGTGGCCGACCGGGTCACCACCTACAGCGCGACGACGTCGGCCGGCGCGGGCGACACCACGCAGCCGTGGAGCCGTGTCTCCTACACCACCGACCAGGCGGGCAATCTGCTGACGCGCCAGACGGTCGGCGAGACCAACATCGAAACTTTCGTGTATGACGGGCTCAACCGTATCACCAGCTCGATCGACATCAACGGCGCGACGACGTCGATCGCGTATAGCGACGGAACCAACACGTCGACGATAACGCTGGCGAACGGCCTGACGGAAGCATCGGTCTACAACCTCGCCGGCCAACTGGTTAGCTATACCAAGTCCTCGACGATTCCGGCGACGACGAGCGAGCAGACCAAATACAGCTACGACGCCATGGGCAATCTGATCATGGTGACCGACGCGGTAGGCAACGACACCTACTTCCTGTACGACACGCTGGGCCGCAAGATCGCGCGCATCAGCGCGGACGGCGAGCTCACCGAATACGTCTACGATGCCGACAACCGCGTCATCACGACCATCCAGTATGCGACGAAGGTGGCGACGTCGGCGCTGCTCAGCGGCACCACGCCGCTGGATCCGACGCTTGCCAGCATCCGTCCGGCCTCGCTCTCCACCGATCTGTGGTCCTGGAACATCTACGACGCGACGGGCAATCTGCTCGAGACCGTCGATCCCCGCGGCAACGCGACGGTCTATACCTACGATGCGATGAACCGCCTGATCTCGTCCAAGTCCTACTATCTGCGCGTCGCGACAACAGTGACGAACACGTGGCGGACGACGCCGCAGACGACAGTGCGCTCGCCAACCGCCAACGCGCTGGACGACCTGACGCGCTATTTCTACGACGCGGATGGCCGGCAGGTCGGCGTGCTCGACGGTGACGGCTATCTGACCCAGACCACGTACAACGAGGCCGGCCAGAAGACCGCGACGATCGCCTACGCGACAGCGGCGGCGTCCAGCCTGCGCGTGTCGGCGGATATGCCGACCCTGCTGACGAGCGTCGGCAGCGTGGCGGCGGATATCCATACGCAATATTTCTACGACAATCGCGGCTTTCTGGTGTACACGCTCGACGACAATTTGCGGCCGACCTATTACGTGTACGACCAGGCCGGCCACGTCATCCAGACGATCGACTATGCGGGCTCGATCACATCGGCATCGGGTTATCCGTACAGCTACGTCCAGGCTCAGGTCGCCGCGCTGTCCACGACCGGCGCGCGGATGGACTATTCGATCTACAATTCTGCGAGCGGCCAGCTTGCCTATACGATCGACGCGGTTGGCGATGTCGTGGGCTATGGCTACGACGGGATGGGCAACGTCGACAAGATCACCCAATACGCCGCGCTGCACGCGGGCCTGACGTCCTCGCCGTCCTACTCGAGCATGGGCAGCTGGGTCACCTCCCATGCCGGCAGTTCGGATCGGATCACCCGCAAGGTCTACGACCAGTACGACCGGCTAGCCTACACCATCGACGCGTTGGGGCACATCACCGAAGACCGATACGACGCGGACGACAGGGTGGTGCTGACCATCCGTTATCCGGGGAGCTACACCGTCTCCGACACGGACAACGAAGCCACCCTCTACACGATGACGGGATCTGGCACGATCCCTTCGGGCGCCGTCACGACGGGCCAGAGCTACGATTCCGACGGCCGCGTCTCGGACAGTTTCGACGCCATGGGCGTGCATACGGCCAATACGTACGACGTGTTCGACCGCGTGACGGACCGCGTGATGGGAACCGGCACCGCCGCCGTGAAGACCCATTACACCTATGACGCCGCCGGCCGCGTATTGACGCAGACCCTTGCCTATACCGCCACCGAAGCCGCGGTGACCACCTACACCTATGACGGCATGGGCCGGGTGCTGACGGTGACCGATCCGGCCGGCCACGTCACCACCTACACCTACGATCAGATCGGCCAGAAACTAACGGCCACGGTTCCGATCGACGGCACGCACAGCGCCGTCACGACCGATGCCTATGACGGCTTCGGCAATGTCGCGTCCGTGATCAATGCGGCCGGCAATACGTCCACTTACACCTATGACTGGATGGGGAACGTGCTGACGGCGACGGTCCCGCTCGATCCGACGCACTACGCCGTGACGACCGACGCATACGATTCCTTCGGCGACCTGGTCTCCTCGACCGATGCGCTGGGCAACGCAACCACCTACACCTACGATGCACTGGGCCGGGTGCTGACGCAGACGGCTCCGCTCGACTCGGCGCACAACGCCGTGACCACCGACGCGTATGACGCCTTCGGCGACCTCACCGCCGTCACCGACGCGCGCGGCGACACCACCACCTACGCCTATGACCTGCTCGGGCGGGTGGTGACGGCCACGGTTCCGCTGACCGCCACGACGAACGCGGTGACGACAGACGTGTACAACGTCTTCGGCGACCTGATCCAGAAGACCGACCCGGCGGGGCACGTCACGCTGTACTACTACGATGCGCTGGATCGCCTGATCTTGGAGGTCAACGGCGTCGGCGACGTGACGGGCTACACCTACGCGGCCACCGGCGGGATCGCGACGGTGACGCAATATGCGACGCTGGTCACCGGCGCCGTCGCCGGAACCCTGCCCGCGGTCACGGCGAACGCCGCGCTGGACGAGACCACCACGTTCACGCGCGACAAGCTGGACCGCGTGACGTCGATCACCGATGCGGATGGCTATGTGCAGTCGTTCACACTGGACGCGATGGGCAACAGGCTGACGGCGACCAACAACTTCACCGGCGCGCCCGCGACGACCACCAACACCTACGACTATGCCGGCCACCTGCTTACCGAAACGCTGCCCATCACCGCGCGCAATGCCGCGGGCGCGCTCGTTCCCGTCGTGAATGTCTACACCTACGACGTGAGCGGCAACTTGATCACGAAGGTCGAGGCCTCGGGCCTCGTCGACACGCGCACCACGAGCTACACCTATGACGAAGCCAACCGGCTGACAGGCACGTCCGGGGACGCCGTGAAAGTCGTCGGAAACAATCTGGTCACCCCCACCGGAACGACCACGCCGACGACGTCGATCCAGTACGACGCGAACGGCAACATCATCGAGCAGACCGACGCCAATGGCGCGCATACGTTTTTCTATTACGACATGGACAATCGCAAGATCGCCGAAGTGGCGCAGAATGACGTCGCGGGCACGCAGGCCACGCTGACGAACTGGGTCTACGACAAGAACGGCAACGTGACGTCGATGACGGTCTATGGCGATTTCATTACGCCGCCGGCATCGGCCGGCGGCGCGCCGCCGTCGCCCGTCAGCTCCACCAACGCCCGCACGACGCTCTATGCCTACGACTACGACAACCGGCTGACGACGACGACCGTCTCCGCGCTACGCTCCGGAACGTTGGGCGCGACCTATGCGACGTCCATCGCCGACGTCACGACGAGCACGGTCTACGACAAGGACGGCAACGTCCTTCAGCAGGTCGACGGCCTGGGCAACACGACCTGGACCTATTACGACAATGCCGGCCACAGGATAGGGCAGGTTGACCAGGACGGTTACCTGACGACCTGGGCGGTGGACGCGTTCGGCAACGTCACGACTGAGAAACGCTACGCGACGGCCGTGTCCACGCCGACATCGACGACCACGCTGGCCACGATCGTGGGCGGCGCCCCCAGTTCCGCCACGAACGACCGCGTCACCACCTTCGTCTACGATCAGATGGGCCGGCGCAAGAGCGAAACCCGCACCGGCGTGATCTCCTACACGCTCAACAGCGCAAACGCTCCGGTCCTCGGGGCCACGTCATCGACGATCAATTACACCTACAACGGCCTCGGCGAAGTCCTGACCAAGGAGGAGGCCACGGGCGACACCACGACCTATGCCTACGACCTGGCGGGCCGCGAGACGCTCGTCACCGGCGCGACGATCACCGATTATACCGGCGCGTCGGTCGCGGGCGTCGTCAGCCAGAGCTATGACGGGCTCAACAACCTCATCCAGAGCGCGGCGGGCGTGGCCGGCAGCCTGACGCGGGTCACGACCTATACCTACGGCGCCGGCGGCCGGCTCGCCACCATGTCGGATGCGACTGCTATTCCGTTCACGCGCACCTACGAATACGACGCGAACGGCAACACGGTGAAGGTGAGCTACACCCGCACCGAATCCAACGGCAGCACCGTTACCGAAGCGGACGCCACGCAGTACGACGCGCAGGGCCGCGCGATCCTGCAGAGCGTGGCGACGCAGACCGGCAGCACCTGGACGCTCGGCGATACCTCGCAGGTCCAGTATGACGCCTATGGCGAGGTCAGCGCGCGCGGCGTCAACGGGATCTGGCAGGAGCAGCTGTCATACGACGCCGGCGGCCGCCTGGTGCGCTCCACGGCCGGCGACGGCTCGGTGCGGCTCTTCGCCTATGACGCGGCGGGCCACCAGACGCTGGAGATCGACTCCTCCGGCGGCGCGCTGCCGGCGGGCTACAGCTGGTCGACGCTCACGCTGGAGCAGGCCATCACGCTGCTCACCACCGGCGGCACGGTCGGCACCGTCGCCGTCGCGGGCATGGTCGTGACCATGACCGCCTACGACAAGCGCGGCCAGGCGGTCGAGACGCGCCAGCCGTTGCGCCAACTCGGCGGCAGCGGCACCTCCACCATCGACACCACAAAAACCTACAACGCGTTCGGCGAGGTGCTGACGCAGACCGATGCGCGGGGCAGCGGCTACACCACCAGCTTCGTCTACAACACGCTCGGCAAGATCATCGAGCAGATCGATCCGTCGGTCTCCTACACCTCGGAGAGCGGGGTCGTGGCATCCGCCGCGCCGACCACGCACAACTACTACGACATTTCCGGCCGCCTCATCGGCGTCGAGGATGCCAACGGCAACACCAATACCCGCTCGCTGCTCGCCGGCACGGGCTATGACGGGCAGGACGTGCTGGTCCTGCAGGAATTCCACGCCGACGGCGGCATCTTCACCAACAAATACGACGCGTTCGACGATTTGCGCCAGACCGTCAACGAAGTCGGCAACACCGAAAACTACATTTACGACGGGATGGACCGGCTCATCGAGGACGACCACCAGAGCCGGCCCGCGGGCTCGCCCGGCAATCCCACTACCAGCGCCGTCCAGCTGATCGACTATTACGCCTATGACGGCCTCGGCCAGCGCATCCAGCATTGGAACAACCAGCTCGGCACAAGCGTGAAGGAGACCACCGATTACGACGCGCAAGGTCGCGTCGTCTCGATGGTCGATCTGGGCGGCAACGCCACGACCTACAGCTACAGCTGGAACGGCGCCACCGCGACCTCCGGTCTCGGCACGTTCGGCGCGTGGACCAAGACCACGGTCAACGATGCGGGCCTGACGGCGATCGACACCACCGATTATTTCGGCCGCGAGGTCGCCAAGACGGATTTCGGCGGCCACGTCTACGCCTACACCTACGACCTCGCCGGGCGTTTGCTGACGACGACGTCTGCGGGCGTGGACACGGTGGACACCTACTACAACACCAACCAGCTCGCCTCGGTGACCAACGGGGCCAACGTCTCGACCTACCAATACGACGTCGCCGGCAACCGCACGAACGAGACCTTCGCCAACGCCGCCGGCACCTACGAGAACGCGACCACGACGTGGGATGCACTGAACCGGATGGTGACCTACAGCGACACCGGCGGCACCGAGGGCGCGCCGGCGGCGATCTCCTGGCAGTACGATCTCAACGGCAACATCCGCCGGATGACGGCGTCGGCGCCGTCGCTGGACGCCTACGGCGCCATCACGCCCGGCGGCGCCTACCAGGACTACTGGTACAAATACGACAGCATGAACCGCTTCGTGATGACGCAGGCGGCGTTCGATCCGGGCACGGGCACGATCTACCTGACCGAGAACGGCCCGTCGGAGAGCTTCACCTACGACGCGGCGGGCGAGCGCGTCCGGATGGGCTACACCACCTCGCACCAGATCGACGACAACGACGCCCACGAAACCGAGACCGTCGTCAAGGAGACCGACGAGGTCTACACCTACACCGCGGACGGCTATCTCGCCGAGGTCGGCACCGCGATCGGCGCGATCACGGATTACTACGCCAGCGATCCGCTCTACATGCACCTTCCCGCCGCGCCCACCGGCCCCGGCGCCACGAGCGTGGTCTACACCTACGACGCGATGGGCCGCGTCACGGACTATGTCGAGAACGACGCCAGCGGCGTCTATGCGTACGAGCGCAGCGCGACCTATGACAACAAGTCCGAGGTGACGCACGACGTGGTCACCAGCGTGCGCAGCGACGGCACCTATGTCTCCACCACCAGCTACGACTACGGCGCGGCGGTGACCAGCGGCGGGGTCACGACCTATACCGGCGCCTATCAGGGCGGCGACGTCACCCACAGCCACACCACCACGATGAAAGGCTCTTCCGCCCAGCCGACCACCGACACCGTCAACACCTATGTCTGGTGGGACTCGGCGCAGCAGGCGGTCACCACCTTCAATCCCGACACCAGCCACTCCACCCTCAACACCTCGACCTATAGCTACGACAGCCTCGGCCATATCAGTTCCGTGGCCATCGCCGATGGCCGGCCGCGGACGGTGACGTTCGTGACCGACAACGACGGCGAGGTCCTGCGCCGCGACGAGGCCGACAGCCTCTCCAGCGGCGATCCCCACGAG
>DATATK010000066.1:0-16231 GCA_036268825.1 Rhizomicrobium sp.
TGCGCGGCGGCACGGTGGTCGGCGAACACGAAGTGATCTTTGCCGGTCCGCACGAACGCCTCGTGCTCGGCCACATCGCCGAAGACCGCGCCATCTTCGCGACCGGCGCGCTCGCCGCCGCCAAATGGGGCCAGGACAAGAAGCCCGGGCTCTATTCGATGACGGACGTGCTGGGGCTCTAATTGGGCGCGCAATCTGGCGCGAACCGGTGCCCACTTCGCGGGATTGCGCTTATGCCGCCGCCCGCGCCGCTTCGACGGCCAGCATCGCGCGTTTGCGCGGCAGGCCCCAGTGATAGCCGGTGAGCGCGCCGTCGCTGCCCAGCACGCGGTGGCAGGGGATCAGCCAGGAGATCGGGTTGCGCCCCACCGCCGTGCCCACCGCGCGCGACGACTTCACGTCGGCCACTTTCTCCGCGATGGCGCGATAGGTGCTCACCTGCCCCGAGGGGATCGCGAGCAGCGCCTGCCACACCTTGATCTGCCACGGCGTGCCGAGCAGATGCAGGCTCAATTCACCGTTGCGCTCCTTGTCGAAAATCTTTTCCACCATCGCGCCGATGCGCGCCGCGTCCGCGCGATACACGGCCTTGGGCCAGCGCGATTGCATGTCGGCGAGCATCGTCTCTTCTTCGCCTTCGTCGCCGAATGCCAGACCGCAGAGGCCCTTCCCCGTCGCCATGGCGAGCGCGATGCCGAAGGGGCAATCGTGAAAGCCGTAAGCAATCGTGAGGCCCGCGCCGCCCCGCGCGTAATCGCCCGGCGTCATCGCCTCGATCTTCAGGCACAGATCGTGCAGCCGCGACGGGCCGGACAGACCAGCCTCCAGCGCCGCATCGAGCACGCTGGCGCCGCCGATCAATTCGCTCTTGGCGCGGCCGAGCGTCAGATGCCCGACAAAGCTTTTCGGACTGACGCCGACATAGCGGGTGAACAGCCGCTGTAAATGAAACGGCGACAGGCCGGTCGCCTCTGCCGCCTCATCCAGGCTGGGCTGGCGGGCGTAATTCTCGGCGAGATAGCGGATGGCGCGGCCCATGCTGCGATAGGCGGAACCGGCTTCGGGGTCGAGGATCGTGCTCATGGGGCAAAGATAGGCGCGGCCGCACCGCCTTCCCACCCGAAACTTGCGGATCAATTCCAGGTGGACCGGGCTTTTTCCAGCGCGCTGCGCAGGGCTTGGGCGAACAAGGCCCGCTGCGGCGCGCCGAGGAATCCGCCGATCTGCACGCTCTGGCCATGGCTGCGCAGAGTGAGCGGCGCCGTCGGCAGGCCCGTGTCCTGATAGTCCACCCGCACCCAATAGGGATTGAGCGCCAGATCGCTGGGTGCGCCGCGCGCCGGCCGGCGCGAGACGCGCAATTGGGAGACCGTGAGCGTGATGCGCTCGAAGGCCTGCGCCGCGATCCGGCTCTCGCGGAAGGCCCAGGCGAGCAGCGCCACGTCGAGCCCCATGAACGGCGCGATCGGCCAGGCGCCGCGCACCACGAAGGACAGCGCGAAGACGAGATTGATCGCGGCCACGATACCTAGCACCCAGCCGAGCACCCTGGGGCTCATCGGCGGATTGGGCCGCAAGGTCTCATCGAGCAGGACCGGTTCCATACCCAAAATAATGGGATCGCAGGGCAATGGTTGCAAGCCGGAGCACGATGCGGCCAAGCTGGCGCGGGAGAGCGGGGACACGATGCGGCCATTCACCAAAAAACAAGCCGGGGAATTCTTCGCCCGCCTCGCCAAAAAAATTCCTCATCCCAAAACCGAGTTGGAATCGGTCAATCCCTACACCTTGCTCGTCGCCGTCGTGCTCTCGGCGCAGGCGACGGACAAAAGCGTGAACAATGCGACGGAGGCGCTGTTCCAGATCGCCGACACGCCGGCGAAGATGGTCGCGCTCGGCGAGAAGAAACTGACGCCTTACATCAAGACCATCGGCCTCTACCGCACCAAGGCGAAGAACGTCATCGCGCTGTCGCGCCTGCTGCTGAAGAACCATGACGGCGTGGTGCCGCGCGATCGCGATGCGCTGGAAGAGTTGCCCGGCGTCGGGCGCAAGACGGCGAATGTCGTGCTCAATGTCGCGTTCGGCGAGCCCACCATCGCGGTGGACACGCACATCTTCCGCGTCGGCAACCGCACGGGCCTCGCGCCCGGCAAGACGCCGCTCGATGTCGAGCTCGCGCTCCTCAAGATCGTGCCGGAGAAATACAAGCTCCACGCCCACCACTGGCTGATCCTGCACGGACGCTACACCTGCATCGCGCGCAAGCCGCTATGTCCCGATTGCGTGGTGCGGGATTTGTGCAGATTTAAAGACAAGACGACGATTGAAGAGCTTATCGGTAAGTCAAAAAAACCACCCTCCCCTTGAGGGAGGGTGGAACAGTACTACGACACCGGCACGCCCTTCCGGATCAGCAGCGCGTTGAGGCAATCGCTGTCCGCGGCTATCTCGCGGCCGCGGGGGATGGTCTCGACGTGATGCACGGTCATGCCCGCGGTGTCGGGATAGAAGAAGAAGAAGCCTTTGCAGGCCGCGCCGTCATAGCGCCAGATCTCCACCTTGCCGTCTGCGCGAACGAAGGCCGGCGCGCCGAACGAGGCGCGGATCTGGGCGGCGTTGAGGCCCGCGATATTGCCGGGCTCGCCCGGCGGCGGAGCCGCGGGCAGCGACACGTGCTGCCCGGTTTCGGCGGCGCAGGCCGAAAGCAGCGCGCAGAGACCGGCGAGACAGACAAGACGCATCATGAAGCGGATTCCCGGTGCTGGTAATATTTGAACAGGTGAGTCATTAGCGCGGCGCCGAACAGCGGCGCAATCAAATCCGCAAACGGGATATAGCTCAAAAGCGACAGGATGACGCCGCCCGCGAGGATCGCGAAGCCATGGCGCTTGCGCATCGCATCGGTCTCGCTACGGGACAGGTGCCGCAAGGCCGCGAGCTCGAAATATTCCCGCCCCAACAGCCAGCCGTCCGCCACCAGCGTGGCGGCGCTGCCGACGCCCGGCAGGAACACGTCGGCGGGCAGCAGCGCCAGCGTCACCGCGATCACAAGGCCCGTGAAGCGCAGCGCCGTGAACAGGCTCGCCATCACCGGCGCGCCGGACGCGGGCGCGTCGGCGGGATAGGATCTCGCCTCCACCGATTTGGCGATGCTGTCGAGAAAAAACGAACCGAACAAAGCGGCGACGGGCGCACCGAGGAACAGCAACGCCACGATCAGCCCGAGCGAGGCCACCGCGTCGACCGCCTTGTTGACCCAATCGGGCCAGTGCAATGCCGGGAGGTAATGCAGCCCCCATTGCAGCCCCAGGAACGCGGCGACGAACAATGCGAGCGTCAGCACCAGCGCCTTGAAGAGGACGCCGAAAAAGGCGGGGCTGAACAGCGTGCCCAGCGCGCGGCCCAAGCTTGCGAACACGGCGTGGCTCCTCTATCCGGACCATAACGAAACGCACGCGCATTGGGAGCGGGACATGGGGCAGAAATACGACGTCGCCGGCATGGGCAACGCCATCGTGGACGTGATCGGGCCCGCGGACGACGAATTCCTGCTCCGGCACGCCATCGCCAAGGGCGTGATGACCCTGATCGACGAGGCCCGCGCCGCAACGCTCCTCGGCGCGCTGGCGGATCGCCGCGTCACCTCGCTGGCCGACGCCGCCCTGATCGCCGCCGGCGGCTCGGCGGCCAATACCATGGCGGGCCTCGCCTCGCTGGGCGGGACCGGCCTCTATGTCGGCCGGGTGAAAGACGACGAATTGGGCCGCAGTTTCGGCGCCAGCATGAAGGACACCGGCATCCATTACGACACCAGGATGGCCACTTCGGGCGCCGCGACCGCCTGCTGCGTGATCGCCGTGACGCCCGACGGCCAGCGCAGCATGAACACCTATCTCGGCGCGAGCCGCGAACTGGCGCCCGCCGATATCGACGAGGACGCGATCGCGTCGGCGCAGATCCTCTACATCGAAGGCTATTTGTGGGATGCGCCGGACGCCAAGGCCGCCATCGTCAAGGCGATCCGGGCGGCCAAGCGCGGCGGGGCGAAAGTCGCGCTCACTCTGTCCGATCCGTTCTGCGTCGGGCGCTATCGCGACGAATTCCTCAGCCTGCTGCGCAGCGATCTCGACATCGTCTTTGCCAATGAAGACGAGGCCAAGGCGTTGTTCGAGGTGGACGATTTCGACGACGTCTTCCAGGCCATGCGCCCCTGGCCCGGCATCGCCGCGCTGACCCGCTCCGAAAAAGGCTGCGTGATCGCGCAAGCAAACGAAGTCCATGTGATCGACGCGGCCCCCGTCGCGAAAGTCATCGACACGACCGGCGCCGGCGACCAGTTCGCCGCCGCGTTCCTCTACGGCCTCACTCACGGCAAGGGCCTCGCCGATTGCGGCCGCCTGGGCGCCCTCGCCGCCGCCGAAGTGATCTCGCATTACGGCGCGCGGCCGGAGATATCGCTGAACGCGTTGGCCGCGAAGGCCGGGCTTCTGTAGCCGAATCATCCGGAATCCGTACAAAGTTCCCCTTTCCCCTCCGAATATTTCCTACATCTGCTTGACAGCGCCACGCTCCTAGGGGTATTTTCCGGCATCTCCCGAATCACGTCTGGACTTCTTCCGCACCTCCCCACAAGAGGGAGGTGCAGAGAGTCACTCCCCTATGAGATGCAGCAGGATTTCGCGGGTGTGGGGCGCATCGCGGTGCTCGAAGAGATAGAGCCCCTGCCATTGGCCGAGAGCGAGCTTGCCGTCGGCAACCGGGATCGACAGCGAGGTCTGGGTCAGCGCCGAGCGGATATGGCTCGGCATGTCGTCCGCCCCTTCGGTCGTATGGCGATAGAGTTTGGGATCGCGCGACACCAGCCGCTCGAAGAAGGTTTTCAGATCGGCGAGCACGTCGGGATCGGCGTTCTCCTGGATCAAAAGCGATGCCGACGTATGCCGCACGAAACAGGTGAGCAGGCCCGTCTGGATACCAGACACGCCCACGAAGATCGCGGCCTCTCCCGTGGAATCGGTGAGGCCGGGGCCGCGCGTCTTTATGGTCACGGTTCGCGTGCGCTGGCGCATCGTCACCTCTTGCGCAGATAGACATAGAGCGCGCCATCGCCGCCGTGGCGGCGATGGGCGGGGCGGATGTCGGCGATGAAGCCGGCGAGATCCGGCTCGCGCAGCCAGCGCGGCGTCGCCGATTTGAGTACGC
Source organism: Rhizomicrobium sp. (assembly GCA_036268825.1). Lineage (GTDB taxonomy): Bacteria > Pseudomonadota > Alphaproteobacteria > Micropepsales > Micropepsaceae > Rhizomicrobium. The sequence continues at coordinate 5,206 of DATATK010000066.1, forward strand.
CGCGGCGCTCGCCGAGCATATCGAATGCTTCACTTTCCTGGCGCGCACCCTTGCCAGTGACGATGAGCAGGAGGCGTAGCCCGCGCGCCTGCGCGCCGAGCACGAAAGTGGCGAGCGCGCGATGCGCGACGCGTTCGGTCATGCCGTGCAGATCGAGCCGCGCCTCGGGCTCCAGCGTGCCCTTGCGCAATTCCAGCGCGGTGGCGCCATTGATGCCGGAGGGTTTGCGCGACGCGCCGGGTTTGGGAACGCTGCGCTTGGCGGCGATGGGCGCCAGCGGACGGGCTTCCTTGTAGGCGGCTTCGAACTCCTTGCGCTCTTCGTCGCTGATCGCGCGCCGCTTCATCAGGCGCCCACATCGAGGCGCGCGGCGACCGGTTTGGGCAGCAGCACGAAGAAGCGGCCGCGCGAGGTCATGCGGCCGGCCATGTCTTCGGCCGCCGGGCCGAAGCCCCAGAACACATCGCCGCGCACGGCGCCCCTGATCGCGCCGCCAGTGTCCTGCGCGACGAACAGACGCTGCAATAGCGGCACGGATTTGCCGGCGTCGGTCTCGGCCGTCGTCGTCGCCACATAGAAAGGAGCGCCCAGAGGATGAAGATGCGCATCGACCGCCAGACTGGCGCCGGGCGTCAGCGCGACGCCCTCGCTGCCTTCGCTGCCGAGCGTGGCGTCGCCGACGGGCTTTTCCTGAAAGAAGACGAAGGATTGGTCGGTTTCGAGGACCTCCCGCAATTTCTCGGTATGGGTTTTGAGCCAGCCACGGATCGCCTGCAGCGAAACTTCGCCGCGGGTGAGCGCACCTTGCTCGATGAGCGTGCGGCCTACCGGCGTGTAGGGCCGCCCGTTCTGTCCCGCATAGGCGACGCGGAAGGACTGCCCGTCCTCCAGCCGCACGCGGCCGGAGCCCTGCACGTGCAGGAAGAACACCGCGATGGGATCTTCGGCATAGAACAAGGTTTGCGCCGCGACGCCATGCGCATCGATGTCGGCGCGCGCGGGATAGGGCTCCAGCGTGTGGCCGATGAGCTGGCCTTCGATATGCTCGCCCGCGAGTTCGGGCTTGAACTGGCCCAGATCGACGCTGACCAGATCGTTTGGCAAGCCATAGATGGGAGTCTGATAGGGACCGTGCCGCGTGCGGCTGGCGCGCAATTCCGGTTCGTAATAGCCGGTGAACAATCCTTCGCCGCCGACGGCGACGGGCGCGAACCAGGTTTCGAAGAAGCTGCGCGCGGACGCCGCGCTGGATGCGGAATCGGGCACCGCCGAACAGGCGCCCTGCCAGTCGCCCACGGTGCCGGCGTAACTTCCCATCGCGCGCTCGGCGGGAAGTTTGGCGAGCGCGGTGCAGGTGCGGCGGAAGGCGGCGAGTGCCGCGCGGGGATCGCTCGTGTTCCAGCCGGGAAGATCGGTGTAGTCGGCTCGCCTGAGCGAGACGGCGGCGCCGGCGGACGGAACTTGCGTCTTCCACCACCAGAACGTCGCCGCGGCGGCGAGCAGGAGGATTGCGAGCAGCCAGAAAACGCCCGCGCGCGAAGTCTTCTTCGCCATTTACAGCGCTTCGGGGCCGGCGGTCGCCACCAGCGTCCAGTTGGGATCGGCCTTGCGCAGAGTCCGCGAGAAGGTCCAGCGGTCGACGACGTCACGCACCGCCGTCACATCGCCCGCGATCACGGCGCCGGAGGCATCGGTGGTGGACGAGATGAACTGCGCGGCGAATTGCACGGTGATGTCCGCGACGTCGTCCTTGAGCTCTGCGGCGGTGAGCTTGCTGTCCTTGAAGCCGGTGAAGGCGAAGGCGGTCTTCTCGCCGCGTTCCTCGCGCCCCTTCATCGCACCGTCGAACACGGCGTAGACATCGTCGCTGAGCAGCGGCCTGAGCGCGATGCGGTCGTTCCTGGCGAAGGCCGTGACCACGATCTCATAGGCCTGCCGCGCGCCCGCGATGAAGCGCTCCTTGTCGAAGCCGCGGTCGGCGAGCTGGATATCGACAAGGCCGCGCAAAGCGGGATCGGCCGGGCCAGCCACCGCGGGAACCGGCACGGCTGCGATCTTGGGCGCTGCGATGGCGCCGGCCTGGCGCTGGAGCGGCTCGGAGGGTTCGCGCTCGTTCCCGGTGCGGCGCCCGAGCACCGTGTAGAGCCGGATCGCGAAGAGCCCCGCGACCATCGCTGCCAGCACGAGGATGAGGATCTGTGTGTTCGCCATAGTGCTCTCCGCAGGCAACTTAACGCCTGGCGCCGGTTCCGGTCCAGCGCCGCACAAGGGTTAACTCTTGGGGCGGCCGGTTGGAGCCTTGTCACCCTCGACCGTTCCATGATACCCGGCCAGCCCTTCCTGAAGGCGACAGACGATGAGCGACGGCGGCAATTCCACGAACGGGTCCACGAACGAGGCGCCAGCCGGCGAAGGCCCGCCAGATGTCGGCATCCAGGCGATCAGCCAGTACATCAAGGATCTCTCCTTCGAGAACCCCGCCGCGCCGATGACGCCCAATGCGCCGCCGCAGATCGAGTTCACCCTCGATCCCGCCGCCCGCAAGCTCGACGAGCAGCATTACGAGGTCGAGCTCAAGCTGCGGATTTCGGCCAAGAGCGAGGAGCGGCCGGTGTTCCTCCTGGAGCTGATCTATGCCGGGCTTTTCATGGTGCATGGCAGCCCGCCGGAGGATTTCCTGCAGCAGGTGCTGCTGATCGATGCGCCGCAGCTTCTGTTCCCGTTCGCCCGGCGCATCGTGTCGGACACGGTGCGCGACGGCGGCATGCCGCCGCTTCTGCTGACGCCGATCAACTTCGCCGCGCTCTATCGCGCCCGCGCCGCCGAAGGCCAGTTGCAGGGTGGCACGCAGTCTGCCTAATTCCAGTTCCAGATCGGGTCTTTGCCGAGCTCGCCCGCGATAAACGCGACATGCGCGTCCTGCTCTGCCGGGCTGAGACGCGACGCCAGCGCATTCGGGCGCGTGCGCGCGACGGCGGCTTCAACCACCGCGATGGCGGCCTGGCTGTCGCCGGGGCCGAGCATCAACCTGGTCTGCCGCCCGCCGACGAGTTCGAGATAAAGCCGCGCGGTGAGCTCGGCATCGAGCAGCGCACCGTGCTTGACGCGGCCGGACAGGTCGATCGAGAAGCGTTTGCACAATTCGTCCAGCGAATAGCGCACGCCGGGGATTTTTGCCTTGGCGATCTCGATCGTGTCGATGGCGCGCGCGAACGGGATCGGCGGATGCGAGGCGCGCGCCAGTTCGTGGTTGAGGAATTTGAGATCGAAGCCGGCATTGTGGATCACCAGCGGCGCATCGCCGATGAAGGCGATGAATTCCAGCGCGACTTCGCCGAAGCGCGGCTTGTCGGCGAGAAAAGCGTCCGCGATGCCATGGATGCGTTCGGACTCGCCGACGAGACGTTCGGGATTGAGATAGCGCTGGAAATTGTTGCCGGTGGGCAGATGGTCGATCAGCTCGACGCAGCCGATCTCGACGATCCGGTGCCCGTCGTTGGGATCGAGCCCGGTGGTTTCGGTGTCGAGGACGATTTCACGCATCGGTCTGTCTGTCCGCCAGTCTTTGTTCGAGGGCCGCGACGATGGCCTTCACCTGTTCAAATGCATGGTCGAGACCTTTATCGGTTTCAACCACGAAATGCGCTTTTGCACGCTTTTCCGCGTCCGGCGTCTGGCGGGAGAGGATCTGGTCCAATTTGTCGGCCGACATGCCGGGCCGCGCCAGCACACGCTCGCGCTGTAGATGGTGAGGCGCGGAGACAACGACAACCGCGTCCATCCGTTCGTGACCGCCGGTCTCGAACAGAAGCGGGATGTCGAGCACGATCATCTTGGCGCCGTCCCGCAATACCTGTTCGCGGAACTTCGCCTGTTCGCGCCCGACCAGCGGATGGACGATGGCTTCGAGTTTCTGGAAGCCCTCCGGATCGGCGGCGAGTTGCTTGCTGAGCACCGCGCGATCGACCTGGCCGGCTTTGACCGCGCCGGGAAACGCTTTTTCGATCTCGGGGACGGCCGCGCCGCCTGGCTCATAGAGCCGGTGCACCGCCGCGTCCGAGTCGTAAACCGGGATGCCGAGCTGCGCGAACATCTTCGCGGTTTCGGTCTTGCCCATGCCGATGGAGCCTGTGAGTCCGATGAGGAAAAGCCTGTCAGCCATGCCGCAACGCTTTTTTGAGCTCGGCGCGCAGAGCGGGCGTCACCTTCGGCGTCTCGCCGTAGAATGCCGCAAACGCCGGCACCGCCTGGTGCATCAGCATGCCGAGCCCATCGACGGTGCGATGGGCGCCGGCGCGCGCTTTCAGCAGCAGGTCCGTGTCGAGCGGATTGTAGACGACGTCGCAGACGATGGCGTTGAGCGGCAGAGGATTGAGCGAAATGTCGAGCGCGGGCTGGCCGTCCATGCCGCCGCTGGTCGCGTTGAGCAGGAGTTGCGTGCCCTCCAGCGCCCGCGGCATCTGGTTCCAATCGAAGACAGAAATCTGCGCCTGATCTTTCAGCGCACGCCCCAAGGCTTCGGCGCGCGCGCGATGGCGATTGACGATGCGGATCTGTTTGGCGCCGAGACCAGCCAGCGCGAGCACCGCGGCGCGCGCCGCACCGCCGGCGCCGAGCACCGTCGCGTCTTTTCCGGTGAGTGTATTCTTGCCCAGCTCCTCGGACAGGCTGGACGCAAGACCTGCCGCATCGGTGTTGCGCCCTTCGATGCGGCCGTCTTCGCCGAAGAGAAGAAGATTCGCCGCGCCTGCCGCTTGCGCCGCGGCGTCGAGCGTATGGGCAAGCGCGAAGGCAGCCTCCTTGTGGGGCACGGTGACGTTGACACCGGCGAAGCCCGCACGGCGCAATGCCGCGACGGTGGTCGCGAAATCCTCGCGCCGGACCGCGAGCGGGATATAGGCGCCGTCGATCGCATGCGCCGCCAGCCAGTGGCCGTGCAGCCGGGGCGACAGCGAATGCGCCACCGGCCAGCCGATAAGCCCTGCGAGTTTGGCTTTGCCGCTGATGCTCATGAGCCGATGACACCATGCTCGCGCAGCGCCGCCAACAGGGGCAGGAGCGGCAGGCCGAGGATGGAGAAATAATCGCCTTCGATACGGGAGAAAAGCTGCACGCCGAGGGCTTCGAGCCGGTAGCAGCCGACGCTGGACAATGCCGCCTCGCCTTCGCGGGCGAGGTAATCCTCCAGAAATTCGTCGCTGAAATCGCGCAACCAAAGACGGGAGACCGCCAGATGCCGCCAGATGGGAACACCGTCCTTCGCCAGGACCGTTCCCCCGATCAGCCGGTGCTCCTTGCCGCGCAGCCGGCGCAACAAGGCGCGCGCCTCCCCGATATCGGCCGATTTGCTGACGACCGCGCCGTCGAAGGCCAGGATCTGGTCGGCGCCGAGCACCAGCGCGCCCGTATGCGACGCCGAGACCCGCAGCGCTTTCATCTCGGCGAGGGTCTCCGGCACCCGCTCCAGCGGCGCCTTTTCGGCGGCGAGGGAATCCTTGACCGCCTCCTCGTCGATCCGGGCGGGCACGATCTCGAACGGGACCTCGGCCTGCCGAAGCACTTGGGCGCGGATCGCACTGCCCGAGGCCAGGATGAGGCGCGTCACGGCTTGGCGTCCTGCCGGTCGGCGAGCAGGTTCATCACCGCGGCGGCGGTCTCCTCGACCGAGCGGCGGGAGACGTCGATCACCGGCCAGTTCTGGCTCTCGAACAGCTTGCGGGTCGCGGTGATCTCGGCCCGCACCGCCTCAAGGTCGACATAGGAGGTGTCGCGCACCTCGCCCAGCGTGTTGAGCCGGTTGCGGCGCACCTGCACCAGCCGGTCGGGAGAGGCCCACAGCCCGACGACGAGCGGTTTCTGCAGCGTGAGCAGTTGCGGCGGCAACGGTACGCCGGCAACGATCGGCACATTCGCCGCGCGCACACCGCGGATGGCGAGATAGACGCAGGTAGGCGTCTTGGAAGTGCGGCTGGCGCCAACCAGTACGACCTCGGCGCCTTCGAGCATGTCGACATTCTGGCCGTCATCATGGGTGATGGTGAAATTGAGGGCTTCGATACGATGCAGATACCGGCTGTCCACCTCGTGCTGACCGCCGGGGCGGTGGGTCTCTGCCGAACCCAGAAACTGGCCCATCATCGCGATGGGACCGTCGAGTACCCCTTGGCAGGGGATTTTGAGATCCGCGCAATGCACTTCCAGGGCACGGCGCAGGTCCGGGTTGACCAGCGTGAAAAACACCAGGCCGGGCTGTTCGCGGATATGATCCAGAACGCGCTGCAATTGCCGCGGACTACGGACAAGCGCATAGAAATGTTCCTGAACCTCGACGCCTTCGAATTGCGCGAGCGCAGCCTTGGCGATGGCGTTCAGCGTTTCGCCGGTCGCGTCAGAGACCAGATGAACATGATGTGCGCCGTCCACAATCCACTCCCATCCGCGCACGATGCCCGTGCGTATGATGGGCTGTTATACACCACCGGAGGATAAGCCAACGATGCGCCCAACCCGTCCCCAGAGCGCCACACAGCGCAAGCGTCACCGGAAGGTTTTCGGCAGCCTTGCTTTGCGCGGAATAGCGACCTAGACGACGCCAACCCACCGAACCGTCCACGATCCACAGCCCAAACAACACTGACAGAAACTAGTAAGAGTCTTAAGTTCTCTTGGAGAAGACCGTGACCGCGAAGCTCTTGAGCGTTCTGGAAGGCGATATTTCTCAGGTGCCTCCGATCTGGCTGATGCGCCAGGCGGGACGCTACCTGCCGGAATATCGTGCGCTCCGGGCGAAGGCGGGATCGTTCTGGTCGATGTGCATGAGCCCGGAGATGGCGGCTGAGATCACCTTGCAGCCGATCCGGCGTTTCGGTTTCGACGCAGCGATCATCTTCTCGGATATTCTCGTTGTTCCGTTCGCGCTGGGATCGGACGTCAAGTTCGAGGATGGCGTTGGCCCGTCTCTAAAGCCGATCACTGGGACCGATGGTTTGCTGTTAGATCCTACTGAGTGGGCCACGAAGCTTGCGCCGGTCTATGAGGTGCTTCGGGCTGTTCGCGCTACCCTGACACCGGAGACGGCGCTGTTGGGCTTCGCGGGTGCGCCCTGGACCTTGGCGACCTATATGGCGGCCGGGCGAGGTGGCGACGAACAGCGCGCTGCCAAGTTGTGGGGCTATCGTGATCCGGCCGGGTTCGAAAAGCTGCTCGATACCCTCGGCGATTGCGTGGCCGCGCATCTCGTCGCGCAGCTCGATGCCGGCGCCGACGCAGTGCAGATTTTCGACTCCTGGGCGAGCGGATTGCCGGATGAGCGGTTTGCGCGCTGGGTGATCGCGCCGACGAAGCGTGTTGTGGATACTGTGCGCAAACAGCGACCGAATGCGAAGATCATTGGCTTTCCCCGCGCTTCGACGTTGCGTGGCTATGAGCTGTTCGCAGCGGAGACCGGCGTGGATTGTGTGTCGGTTGACACTTCCGCGCCGATGGATTGGGCCGCATCGTCATTTTCGGACTCCGTCGCGGTGCAGGGCAATCTGGATCCGGTCGCGCTGCTCGCCGGCGGCGATGCCTTGCGGGATGCTGTGGACAGGATTGTGGATACGATGCGCGGCAAACGCTTCATCTTCAATCTCGGCCACGGCGTGCTGCCGGAAACGCCGCCGGAACATGTCACCGAGCTCGTGGCGCGGGTGAGACAGGCGTGAAGATCGCGGTGATCCTGTTCAATCTGGGCGGACCGGATTCGCTGGACGCCGTCGAACCGTTCCTGACCAACCTGTTTTCCGATCCCGCGATCATCGGCCTGCCGAAATTCCTGCGCCTGCCGCTGGCGCGCTTCATCGCCAGGCGCCGCGCGCCGACAACGCGTGCGATCTACGAGAAGCTCGGCGGCCGCTCGCCGATCGTGCCGCAGACCGAGGCGCAAGCCGGCGCGCTGGAGGCGGCGCTTGCCACGCAAGGCCACGAGGCCCGTGCCTTCATCGCGATGCGCGCCTGGAAGCCGTTCAGCGCCGAGGCGGCGCGGGCGGCAAAGGACTGGGGACCGGAGCGCGTGGTGCTGCTGCCGCTCTATCCCCAGTTCTCGACCACGACGACGGCGTCCTCGCTGGACGATTGGGACGAAGCCGAAGCACGTGCTGGGCTTACCGCGCCGACGTCACGCGTGTGTTGTTATCCCTGGGCCGATGGTTTTGTCGAAACCATCGCCGCATCCGTGCAGGCGGCGCTCGCGCAGAAAAAGCCCGGTGTGGATTACCGGCTGCTTCTGTCGGCGCATGGCTTGCCCAAGCGTGTGATTGAAAAGGGCGATCCCTATCGCTGGCAGGTGGAAAAGACAGCCGCGGCGGTTGTGGAGAAGCTGGGGATAGAGGATCTGGACTGGTCTGTCTGTTATCAGAGCCGCGTCGGCCCGCTGGAATGGATCGGGCCGGCGACCGACGCCGAAATCCGCCGCGCCGGCGCCGACGGCAAAGCCGTCGTGCTCGCGCCTATCGCCTTTGTCAGCGAGCATTCCGAGACGCTGGTGGAACTCGATATGGACTATGCCGAACTCGCCCGAATATCCGGCGTGCCGGATTATCGCCGCGTGCCGACGGCGGGCGTGGGGCCGGACTTCATCGCCGCACTGGCCGGCCTGGTTCTGGCGGCGGCGCAAGGCGATGTCGTAACCTGCGCCGGCGGCCGCATCTGTCCGCGTGAACTTTCCCGCTGCGGTTTTGCGAGGCGCACATGAGCATTTTGCATTCGAACGCATTCTATCTCTGGGTAAAGGCGTTCCACATCATCGCCGTCATCATGTGGATGGCCGGCATGCTCTATCTGCCGCGCCTGTTCGTCTATCACTGCGAGACGCAACCCGGTTCCGCCGAATCCGAACGCTTCAAGGTGATGGAGAAGAAGCTGCTGCGCGTGATCATGAACCCGGCGATGATCGCGACGTGGCTGTTCGGCCTCACGCTCGTCTACATCACCCGCGCCGATCAGCAGCACTGGTTCCAGGCGAAGTTCCTTCTGGTGCTGGCGATGAGCGGCATCCACGGCTTCTATGCCGCCAGCGTCAAACGCTTCGCCCGCGACGCCAACACGCGGCCGCAGCGCTTCTGGCGGATGATGAATGAGGTCCCGGCGCTCCTGGTCATCGCGGTCGTCATCCTGGCCGTCGTAAAACCTTTTTAACCGTGCCCCCGGCGGCGGGGTTTGCATTGGCCGCAAATCGGTCTATGTTGCGTTCGTTCCCCATATAGCCGCGCGCCGATCACCCGCTGAATGGGTACACGGCAACGGTCCCAGAACCGGCGCGGCGGACTTATCTGACAATCCTCTATGACCCGGGCGTGCCTTAGGCGCTGCCGGACATACGGAACCCTCCCCCAACGCAGTATCAGGTGTTCACGAAATGACTGTTCAAGCCGGCCTGCAGGCCATGAAGCTGCAGGACCTCAAATCCAAGACCCCAACCGATCTTCTGGCCTTCGCCGAGGAACTCGAGATCGAGAACGCCTCGTCCATGCGCAAGCAGGACATGCTGTTCGCGATCCTGAAGGAGCTTGCCGAGCGCAATGTGGAGATCACTGGCCAGGGTGTGGTCGAAACCCTGCAGGACGGCTTCGGCTTCCTGCGCTCGCCCGAATCCAATTATCTCGCCGGGCCCGATGACATCTATGTGAGCCCGTCCCAGATCCGCCGCTTCGGTCTTCGGACCGGCGACACGGTCGAGGGCCCGATCCGCGGCCCCAAGGACGGCGAGCGCTACTTCGCGCTGCTCAAGGTCACCACGATCAATTTCGAGGACCCCGAGCAGATCAAGCACAAGGTCCATTTCGACAATCTGACGCCGCTCTACCCGACGCGCTGGCTGAAGATGGAGCTCGACGATCCGACCAACAAGGACAAGACCGGCCGCGTCATCGACATCGTCGCGCCGCAGGGTATGGGCCAGCGCGCGCTGATCACCGCCCAGCCACGCACCGGCAAGACCGTGATCCTGCAGAACATCGCCAAGGCGATCTCCGCCAATCACCCGGAATGTTTTCTGATCGTGCTTCTGATCGACGAGCGCCCGGAAGAAGTGACCGACATGCAGCGCTCGGTGAAGGGCGAGGTCATCGCCTCGACCTTCGACGAGCCCGCCAGCCGCCACGTCGCGGTCGCCGAAATGGTGATCGAGAAGGCCAAGCGCCTGGTCGAGCACAAGCGCGACGTCATCATCCTGCTCGATTCCATCACGCGCCTCGGCCGCGCTTACAACACCGTCGTGCCGTCCAGCGGCAAGGTGCTGACCGGCGGTGTGGACGCGAACGCCCTGCAGCGCCCCAAGCGTTTCTTCGGCGCCGCGCGCAACATCGAGGAAGGCGGTTCGCTCACCATCATCGCGACCGCCCTGATCGACACCGGCAGCCGGATGGACGAAGTGATTTTCGAAGAGTTCAAAGGCACGGGCAATTCGGAAATCATCCTGGACCGCAAGGTCGCCGACAAGCGCATCTTCCCCGCCATAGACATCCTCAAATCCGGTACTCGCAAGGACGAATTGCTGCTCGACAAGAGCACGCTGGCGAAAACCTACGTCCTGCGCCGCATCCTGGCGCCGATGGGTACGATCGACGCCATCGAATTCCTGCTCGACAAGCTGCGCCAGGCCAAGAACAACGCAGACTTCTTTGACAGCATGAACACGTAGGGATTGGTCGGCCAAGGAGCACGCACGAGCTGGCGCAGATCGCGGCGGCGCTTTTCTCGCGCATCGTCCCGGCGAAACTCCGTCTCGTCTAAACCTTATGCCCGATAGCCTTGGCGCGTTCGTCGATATAGTCCATCGCGGCGAGCATCACACCGGACACCACGATGGTGCATTGGATCGCGATCAGCCAGCCCAGCGTCATGCCGTCGATCTTCTCCGGCGTCATGAAGATGCCGAGCAGATGGATCGCCGAGATCGCGGCGATGGAGGCGATCAGCTTGAGTTTCATGCCGCCGAAATCGACCTTGCCGATCCAGGTGGGCCAGTCGGGATGGTCGTCGATCTCCA
>DATATK010000067.1:0-3715 GCA_036268825.1 Rhizomicrobium sp.
TCGTCGCGGTACGAGCCGACCAGGCCGGCCGAGCCGTCCACCACGATTTCAGGGGTATAGGATCCGTCGCCGAACCGGCGGCCATATTGCGCCTGCCGGTCGGTCGCAAGCTTGAGCGAGAACGGGTCCTTCCAGCCGAGATAATCCCAGTAAGTGACGTGGAAGGCGAGCGCCAGCACGTCGGATGGTTGCTTCGATAATTCATTGAGGAAGGCGTTGGCCGGGGGGCAGGACGAGCAGCCCTGCGAGGTGAAGAGTTCGACCACAACCGGCCGCTCCGCGGCCAGCGCTATCCCCGGTGAAAAAACGGCGAGCCCGCCGAGCAGGGCCAAGTGCCAGGGAAGTCCCAGTGGAAAGCTCAGTGATCGCATGTCAGCCTCCGATGTCGTTCGGAAATGCCTTCGGCGGCGGCGGCGGCGATGTTACCGGGACGGCCCTACACGTTTAGTTGAAACCCGCCGGCGACAGCGACTTTAGGTCACCGGGGAGCATGGGCGTCCGCGCCGGGCGCGCCGGGGATCGCCCCAACCTCACCATCCCCTCGCCTTGCTTTGGTCATACCTGACTGGCGAGTAAAAGACGGGACTTGAGGGCAACAGGCTGGAATCGTTAGCGCGACGTCCATTCGTCCTGATCTGATACGGGTAAACATTGGAGTTGAGGGACCGCCAATGCAATCCACGCTGACATCCGACGCGACCGATCCGCACGATATCTTCGTGATCGAACCTGACGTCGTGCTTGCCGCGCGCGCCGACAGACCGGTTGCCGAGGCGCCGGTGGCGGACTCGCCTTCACAGGACAGGATTTTGCATGCTCTGGCTTCGCAAAGCGCGGCTTCGCCGGCGAGGCCGTCGTCGAACCTGGCCGAAGCCATCCTCGGCGACATCCTGAGCAAGCCTTCGACGCCGAGCGCTTCCAGCCCCAAACCTCCCGCGCCCAATTCTTCGACGTCCGTGCCGCGCGTGGCTCCCGAAATTAGCGTTGCTGCGCCGGGGCAGTCGCCGCCCCGCGTCGACGCGACGTTCCGCGCCACCGCCGCGAGCGCCGATGTCATCGCCAGCGCGATCAAGGCGCCGAATGAGATCAAGGTGCCCGACGACATCCGCCTCAACGGCCCGCGGCCCGGGCGCGGCGCCTGGGCAAAGCGCGCCTCGGTGGCTTTCCTGTTCGCGCTCTGCAGCGTCGTGGCCGCCAAGGGCTGGGATAGCTATGGCGATACCGCGCGGCAGATGATGGCGCAGTGGACGCCGGCATTGGCGCAACTGCTGCCGTCGTCGCAGCCGGCGACAACAACCGCCGCGGCAACAACGCCCGCCGCCCCTGCGGATCAGCCCGCATTGCCTGTGGCGCAAGCCGCGGTGCCGCCGGCTCAAACCGCGATCGCCGACCAGACGACCTCGCCGCCCGCGCCCGCTGCCGTGCAGCCCGCGCAGGACACGCCGGCCGCGACAGCCGCCGCCGCGCCCTCGGCACAACAACTGCAGTCGGTGACGCAGGACGTTGCGGCGATGGGCCAGCAAATCGAAGCGCTCAAGGCGACCATCGCGCAGCTCAAGGCCGGCCAGGAACAGATGGCGCAGCAGATCTCGCGCGACGTGGTTCGCAATGCGGTGGTTCGGAATTCGGAGCCGAAAGCGGCCGAACCGCGCCACGTCTCCACGCAGCCGCCGCGTCCCGTGCCCGCACGCAAGCCGGTGCGCGCCACTTACTATGCGCCCGCGCCGGCAGCCTCGGCGATGAACATGCCGCCTCCGCCACGCTATCCAGCCCCGCCGCCGGTCGCCGCGCCTCCGCCGATGCAGTCGATGGGCGCCGTCGCGCCCGATGGCGATCCCGTCGTGCGTCCGCCGATGCCGCTGCACTAGCTTAGGCGCGTGGCATCGATGCGGATGTACCGGGGGTGGGGAAGGCTGATCGCCGGATGCGCCGTTGCCTTTTCGGCTACGCTCTCGGTCGGCGACGTCGCGCAGGCGCAAAATCTCGATCAGGGAAAATCCGCCCCGCAATTGTTCTCGAACGGTTGCACCGCGTGCCATCGCAGCCCGCGCGGCCTCGCCAACGGCCGCATCAAGCTGACGCTCTACATGTTCCTGAAACAGCACTACTCGGCTGGTTCCGACGAGGCCTGGGCGCTCGCCGACTATCTGGAATCGGCCGGCGACGTTCCGCATGGCCGGCCCAGAACAGGCGCCGCAAAGCACGCGCCGCACCGCCACGGTGATCCCGTCGTGCGGCCTCCGGCTCCGGTGCGGTAACCATTTTCTCGTCATTCCGGGGCGCGCGGAGCGCGAACCCGGAATCCATACTCCCTGTATCGCTGTTACGCATTGACTACGTTTCGAGCTGAACAACAGCACAGGGGTTATGGATTCCGGGCTCACTCGCTGCGCTCGTGCCCCGGAATGACGGCAGCCGCTACATCTCCTCCAGCGCCGGCGGGTCAAACCAGTTCATCAGCGACAACCCGCCATCGATCACGATCGCGGCTCCCGTGACATAGGCCGATACCTTGTTGGACAGGACCGCGAGCGCCATCGGCGCCAAATCCTCCGCATGGCCGATGCGGCCCAGCGGAATATGCTTTGCCAGCGAGGGATCCGCGACGAAGCCGCCGGCCGCGACCGCGCCGGGCACCAGCGCATTGACGCGGATGTTGAAGCGGCCAAAGGTTTTCGCCAACTCGCGCACCAGCATCGCCATGCCCGCTTTCGCGCTGGAGTAATGCGGCAGGTTGCGCGGCGTGCCCGCATGCAGCGACGTCAGGAACAGGAACGAGCCGGGTGCGCGGGCAGCGATCAGCGGCCGCGCCAGTTCGCGCGCGAGATGAAAGCCGGCATCGAGATTGACCGCGTGCATCTGCCGCCAGGTCTGCTGATCGACCGCAAAAGCATGATCGGCCTCGCGCCGCGGCGGCGACGCGCTGTGGACGAAATGCGTGACCTGCCCCAGCGCCGACCGCGCGTGTGCCAGTAGCGCATCGCAGGCCTCTCGCTGACCGAGATCGCCGACCCAGGGCACGGCGAGCTCCGGCTGCGGCGACGCCGCGATAGCAGCCGTCACGCGCTCCTCGCTGATATCGGCAAACACGGTACGAACGCCCTCGCCGACCAGCGCCTGCGCTACCGCCCGCCCGATGCCATTGCCCGCGCCCGTGACCAGCGCCGTCTCACGCGCGGGATCGAATGGATTTTGCAGAAGAGACATGATGGAAGCTCCGGAAAGTACGAAAGGAAGCACAGAGTAACCGTCATGGCCGGGCTTGTCCTGGGCATCCACGTCTTTACAACAGCGCAGCCAGAAAGACGTGGATGGCCGGGACATCGGCAAGCGGACGCGACGCCGTCCTTTAGACGGCTATGCCCCGCCATGACGATATCTTCATTATGCCGCGCCGCTGTTTCGGGTGGCCCCGTCAAGCCCGCCATGTCGAAACTGCCTGCGACAAACCAGCCCGCCGGGCAAATCACCTAAAGCCTGTCCAGCCCTTCCAGCAAAAATATTCCTGTTTGCGACCGGCGCAAATCAGTTGCTCTTGGGGGGCGTCCCGCCTCGAACGAGGGGCGTATCATGGTCGTCATTTACGCGAGACGGGATGCGGTGGACGCTTTGGCGTCGTCACGTGCTTTTTGCATGTGGACGAACGGCGCTGAAGCGTACGGCGAAGTCGTGTGGTCCTGACGCCCCGTTGCTGGCGTCAAGTTCCTGAGAGGCT
>DATATK010000068.1:0-39442 GCA_036268825.1 Rhizomicrobium sp.
GTCCTCATCGATCACCCTGATGGTCACGCTCAAGCTGGATGAAAGCGACGTCGAGCGCAGCAAAGCCGCCTCGGCCGCGAAGGTGCAGGTGGGCAAGGCCGGGCACTTCGTCGGCCAGCAGGCGGTGCAGATTCACGGCGGCATGGGCATGACCGATGAACTCGCCGTCGGCCACTACTTCAAGCGCCTCACCATGCTCGACACGCTCTATGGCAACGTCGATCACCACCTGAAGCGCTACGCTGCGCTGGGTTAGGCCACCGCGCTCCGCGCCGCCGGTTTCACCAGCCGGTCTTCCGGCAGATAGACCGTCACGCGCGTGCCGACGCCGAGTGCGCTTTCCAGCGTGACCACGCCGTCATGGGCTTCGGTGAAGCCTTTGACGATGGCGAGGCCGAGGCCGGTGCCTTTGTCCGCCGTGGCGACGTCGTGGCGGCCTTTTCCGAAGCGTTCGAAGACGTGCGCCTGGTCTTCCGGCGCGATGCCGATGCCGGTGTCGTCGACGCCGAAGACGAGCCGGCCGCCGGCCTCCATATGCGCGAAGACGAAAACGGCGCCGCCGGGCGGGGTGAATTTCAGCGCGTTGGAGAGCAGGTTGCCCACGATCTGGCGCATGCCGCGCTCGTCGGCGCGCAGGTTCGGCAGGCCGCGTTCGATCGTCTTGCTCAGGAGGATGTTTCTGGTCTTCGCAACGGCCTCCTGCTCCTCCACGGCCTCGCTCACCAGATGGGCGAAGCTGAACTCGCTCTCGCGCAGATAGAGTTTGCCACCCTCGATCTTGGCGAGGTCGAGCATGTCGTCGATCAGCGACAGCAGGTTCTGCCCCGAATCGTGGATGATGCCGGCATATTCCGCGCATTTCTCCGGCGTCGTGCCGTAAGCGACGGTCTTCATCAATTCGGAGAAGCCGAGGATCGCGTTCATCGGCGTGCGCAGTTCATGGTTCATGTTGGACAGGAACTGCGATTTGGCGCGCACCGCGTCGCCGGCACGTGCCCGCTCGCTGTCGGAATCCTCCTTGGCGAGGCGCAATCCCTCGACGATGCCGGCGCGCTCATGCTCCAGCGTCAGCATCTTGGTCATCGCCGCGGTGAGCGCCACGACCTGCCCCGCCATCAGAAGGATGAACACCGCGGCGAGCCCCGCCAGCGTGTGGTCCAGCGCGTAAGGTGAAAGCGCCGTCGGCCCCACGATGAAGACCGCGTGCACGGCGAGCACGGTCACGGCCGAGGCCGGATGCACCGCGCTGATCGCGATCGATCCGGCCAGCGAACAGGCGAGGACCAGAATCAGCATCATGTGGTTGACCGGTTCGCCGGGCGCCCACAGGAACACGCTCATCGAGCACCAGCCCGCCAGGAACAGCGTATTGAGGCCGATATAGGCTTTCGCGCGGCTGCGCAGCGCGGCGAGCGAGCCGTCGTCCGTGGCCTCCATATACCGGTCGATGAAGTGCATGATGGCGCAGAGCGCGACGATGGCGCCCAGCCATGTCATGCGCGTGGCGCGCGCGATCCACGGCTCGTTGGCCTCCGCGATGACGAAGGCGCCGATGGGAATGAGGAAAGTCGCGAAGCGCGTGCTCTGGCGATAAAGACCGATCTGGGCCGTAACGAGCCAGATGTCTTCCTCCTGCGGATGGACGGAGCGGATGATCGCCGAGACACCGTCGCGCCACGACGCGGCGATGCGCGCCGCCAAACGCAGCACTTGATCGCCCCAGGGACGCTCCTCCAGAAATTTGCCAAGCGCGGACACGCGATGCTCCACAGGTAGCCGCGTATCATGACAAAAACCGATTAAGGCATGATTTAATGTCAGCGCCCAGTGGTGGTAAGACTGTCCCGGAATGGGAATTGGGAGAAACGCATGTCCGCCTTGCTGTTCGAGAAAGCCGGCCCCGTCGTAACCCTGACGCTGAACCGGCCCGATGCGCGCAACCCCTTGGGCGAGGAGGGCGACGGCGAATTGTTCGCCGAGGCCTGCGCCAGGATCAACGCCGACAGAGACCTGCGCTGCGTGATCCTGACGGGCGCGGGCAAGGCGTTCTCCGCAGGCGGCAATCTCAAATCGATGCGCGAACGCTCCGGCACGTTCTCCGGCGTCGGCGTGCATATCCGCGAGCGTTACCGCAACGGCATCCACAGACTCGTGCGCGCGCTGTGGACGATGGAGCTGCCGATGATCGCCGCGGTCAACGGCCCCGCCATCGGCCTCGGCAACGATGTCGCCTGTTTGGCCGATATGCGCATTGCCGCCGACACCGCGATCTTCGGCGCAACGTTCCTCAAGATCGGCCTGGTGCCGGGTGACGGCGGCGCCTGGATCCTGCCGCGCATCATCGGCCACGCGCGCGCCGCCGAACTCTTCTTCACCGGCGACACGATCGACGCCGCGACCGCTTTACAATGGGGGCTCATCAGCCGCGTCGTCCCCGGCGCAGCTTTGATGGATGAAGCCCGCGCCCTTGCCGCGCGCATCTGTCGCCAGCCGCCGGACGTGTTGCGCATGACCAAGAAGCTCATGCGCGAGGGCCAGAACACCAGCTTCGACACGATCATGGAAATGAGCGCATCGATGCAGGCCATCGCGCACCTGACGAAAGATCACCACGAAGCCGTCGCCGCGTTCTTCGAGAAGCGGGATGCGAGTTATAAGGGAGAGTAGCGCCCGTGGACAAATTGCGAGGTTTTGCATGAAAGCCGCTGTCCTGAACGCATTCGGCGCTCCGCTCGCCATCGAGACGCTGCCCGGCCCGGTGCTCGGCACCGGCGAGGTCATTGTCGATGTCGCCGCGGCCGGCGTCGCCGGCTATGCGGGCGATGTCTTCTCCGGCGCGCGCAACTACATGCTGGAGTTGCCCGTCGTGCCGGGAGCGGGCGGCATCGGCCGGGTGCGCGCGACGGGGCCCGACGCGACCAAGCTCGGCGCCGGCGACTGGGTGTTCTGCGATCCGACGGTTCGCGCGCGCGACGACGCCGTCCATCCTGACGTGATATTGCAGGGCTGGACCGCCGTGAACGAAGCGGGCCTGAAGCTGCATCGCTTCTATCACCACGGCTCCTTCGCCGAGCAGATGCTGGTGCCGACCGAGAACGTCACGCGGATCGGCGATATCGACGCGGCGGACGCGGGCCGGTGGTGCGCGCTCTCAAGCCTGCTTGTACCGTATGGCGGGCTCCGGGCCGCGGATCTGCGCGCCGGCGAGACGCTGGTGGTGAACGGCGCCACGGGGGGATTCGGCAGCGCCGGCGTCGCGGTGGCGCTGGCGATGGGCGCGGGACGGGTCGTGGCCACCGGCCGCAACGGCCGCGCGCTGGACGATCTGGTTCGCCGTTTCGGCGCGCGCGTGCGACCCGCGCAGATGACCGGCATCGAAGCGGACGACCGGCGCAACATCGTCACGCTCGCCGGCGGGCCGATCGACTGCGTGCTCGATCTTCTGCCGCGGGAGGCCGCCGCGTCGCAGGTTCTTGCGGCCGTGCTGGCGGTGCGTCCGGGCGGACGCGTTGTGCTGATGGGAGGCGTCGGCAGGCAAAAGGGCAGCGGCGCCTCGGCCGCGATGGCCGCCGATCTCGCGCTGCCATACCCCTGGCTGATGCGCAACGACATCACGGTGCGCGGCAAATACATGTATCCGCGCGACGCGATTGGCCGGATGGTGCGGCTGGTCCGCGCCGGGCTGATCGACCTCGCCCAGTTCGAGCTGACCGAGTTCGCACTCGACGATGCCAACGACGCCGTGGCCCACGCAGCCGCCACCGCCGGTCCGCTCCGGCTCACGGTGCTGCGCCCCGATCGGCGCGGCAGGGACGGTGAGGAAATTCGCGCCTGACGCGGGAGACAAGGATGGCAAGCAATTTCACGCGCACGGGATCATCTCACCATGCTTTCGACCGCCGGGAACGGCTACGACGCGGATTATTTCGGCGACACGTCGCGGCGTTCACAGGCGATGCGCGAGGAGCGGGGCTACGAACCCGGCAAGAATTGGGACGAGCCGATGTATAACGTCTTCCACAAGGACGGCGGCACGGTCCGCCACTTCGGGGGCAGCCCGCCTAGGACGCGGCCTTCAACTCCGGTGCGCGCACCACGCGCTCCACCGGCAGCGTCACCGTCACGACCGTGCCTTCGCCAGCTTCGCTTTGCAGCACGACGGTGCCGCCGTGCGCCTCGATTAGGCCTTTGACGATCGGCAATCCCAGCCCCGTGCCCTTGTCGAGGGTCACCACGTCATGCCGGCCCTGGCCGAAATTCTGGAAGACGTGTTGCTGGTCGTCTAGCGCGATGCCGACGCCGGTGTCGCGGACGCCGAAGACGGGGGTGCCTTCCACGGAGAGCCAAGCGAAGCAGATGACGCTGCCGCCGGGCTGGGTGAACTTCACGGCGTTGGAGAGAAGGTTGAGCAGGACCTGCTTCAGCGCACGCTCATCGGCACGAACCGGCGGCAGGCCGCGCGCGACTTCCGTGTGCAGATCGATTTGGCCATCCCGCGCGCGTACTTCCATCAGCGGCACGGAATCGGCGATCAGGCTGGCGAGGTCCACATCGGTTTCGCGCAATTTCAGCCCGCCCGCTTCGATGCGCGCCAGGTCGAGGATGTCGTTGATCAAGGTCAGCAGCATGTGACCGGACTGATGGATGATCCTGGCGTATTCGCCGTGCTTGTCCGGCCCGATCACGCCGGAATAGATCGTTTCGGAGAAGCCGAGGATCGCGTTCAGCGGCGTGCGCAGCTCATGGCTCATATTGGCGAGGAATTCGGATTTGGCGCGGCTGGCGGCTTCGGCGTGTTCGCGGGCGCGGTCCGACTCCACTTTCGAGCCGGCGAGCGCGTCGATCAGGTCGTTCTTGTCGTCGCGCAGCAGCAGCATGTCGCGCGCGGTGGTGTAGATCTGGCGCGACATCCAGGCGAGATAGCCGACGTAGAGCAGCGCCAATAGCGAGAGCCCGTAATATTCCAGCCCACCTTCCTGCAGCGGCAGGCCGACCAGCATGCTGCCATAGACGACGTAGCCTGTGATGGTGAGCGGCCGGCTCGCGCCGACCAGCGCCGAATTGCCCGACAGGGTGCAGCCCACGAGCAACATGATCAGCATGTGGTTGAGCGGATCGCCGTGATTCCAGAACACGAGGGCCTGCGACGACCAGGCGATGGTGAACAGGAAATAGGCGCCGGTGGCCATGGTGAGCCAGCGCCGCTCGGGCGTGATGTCCGGCGGGACCCTGGCGAAACTTGCCGCGACGTAACCCAATGGCGCGCCGCCGATTGTGAGGGCGCACCACCAGCCAGCCAATACCGGCACACTCGCCCATTTGGCGAACATCACGCAGATGATGACGCCGAACAGCGGCATCAGCCACCAGTTGGGCGCGAGATTCTTGAGCGCGAGGCGCAACTGGTCGAGCGCGAGCTTGTCCTGGCTCGCGCGCAATCCGGCGCTGGAAGACTCGTCCGTCATACCCCTCTCCCCGATCGCATTCTGCCCGCGCAGGGTTAAGGCGGCTTTGAAGGAGATGGTGACCGGAGCGTTAATGCCATTGCCGGGTGGTGATCTGGCGGTCTAGCCTCCCCCCAACGACATCCAAAAATCAGGGAGAAGACCATGGCCATCGGCGTGATCGCGACATTGAAGGTGCAAGAGGGCAAGGGCGGGGAATTCGAAGCGGTGTTTCGCGATCTGGCGGCGCAGGTGCGGGCCAACGAACCGGGCAATCAGCTTTATCAGGTGGTGAAGTCGCGCGCCGATGCGAACACCTATGTCGTGATGGAGCTCTATGCCGACCAGGCCGCGCTCGAGGCGCATGGCGCGTCGGATCACTTCAAGGCCGCGGGCCCCAAGATCGGCCCGACGCTCGGCGGCCGTCCGGACATCCAGTATCTCGACACGATCTGAGGCGCCGATCATGGATCTGTCCTTCTCGAAGGAAGACCTCGCCTTCCAAAGCGAGGTCCGCGGCTTCATCGAGGCCAATTACGATGCCGATCTGCGCGCGCGGAACGCGCAGTCCAAGAACGGCTATCTCGACAAGGACGGCATGCTCAAATGGCAGCGCGCGCTCTACCGCAAAGGTTGGGCCGCGCCCCATTGGCCGGTGGAATATGGCGGCGCGGGGTTCAGCGCGACGCAGAAATACATCTTCGATTTGGAGATGAGCGCGGCCGGCACGCCGACCATGTCGCCGATGGGTTTGCGCATGGTGGCGCCAGTGATCATGGCGTTCGGGACGGATGCGCAGAAGACGCAGCACCTGCCGCCGATCCTGGCCAGCGAGATCTGGTGGTGCCAGGGCTATTCGGAGCCAGGCTCGGGTTCAGACCTCGCGTCGCTGCAGATGAAATGTGAGGACAAGGGCGATCACTACCTGCTCAACGGTTCGAAGATCTGGACCACCCATGCGCAATGGGCGGACTGGATGTTCAACCTCGTGCGCACCAGGCAGGGCGCCAAGCCGCAGGAAGGCATCAGTTTCATCCTCGTCGACATGAACACGCCGGGCATCACGGTCGAGCCGCTGGTCACGCTGGACGGGCCGGTCGCGGGGCAGCAGGAGATCAACCAGGTCTTCTACACCAACGTGAAAGTACCGAAGGAAAACCTGATCGGCGAGGAGAACCGCGGCTGGACCTATGCCAAATACCTTCTCGAATTCGAGCGCGGCAACGCCTACGGCCCGGGCCTCAAGCGCGCGGTGAACAAAGTGCGCAAGATGGCATCGCAGACCGATGCCGATGGCGGGCGCCTGCTCGACGATGCGAATTTCCGCTCGCGCGTCGATGCGCTGGAGATCGAGATCTCGTCGATGGAGTTCTTCGAACTGCGCATGTTCTCCGCGATGAGCGCGGGCCAGCGCCCGGGCGCGGAATCCTCCATGCTCAAATGCAAGGGCACGGAATTGCAGCAGGCGATCAGCGAGTTGTCGGTCGAGGTGGTGGGCTACTACGCGATGCCCTTCATCCAGGACACATGGGCCATGGCCAACGAACCGCGCCCCGGCCCGGACTTCGCCGCGCCCGTTGCGCCCTATTATTTCAACCTGCGCAAAGCCTCGATCTACGCCGGCTCCAACGAGATCCAGCGCAACATCATGGCGAAGGCGGTGCTGGGGTTGTGAGGCGGCTTGGGGTCAAATCGGTATCTTGACCCCATGACCCCAGAAGCATATATTGGGGTCATGGCCGACGTGAAAATCCGCAAGCTGCCCGACTGGGTGGTCGAACACCACAAACGCAACGCCGAACAGGCCGGCCGCAGCCTGGAGGAAGAGTTGCGCGTGCTTCTTACCGATCAAACCATGGCTAAGCGGCTCTACTGGTCGAAGCGCCTTCGTGCGACACGCGAGAAAATCCGAAAGCGGCATGGCGTTCTGAGCGACTCCACGGCGGACATCCGCGAAGAGCGCGAGCGCTTGGGTTGAGCAGAATAATCGTCATCGACGCGAGCATTGCTGTCCAATTGGTGTTGACGGAGCCCGCGACCGATGCGGTCGATGCCGCAGTGCTGCGAAACGCCGATGTCGATTCTCTGATCGCGCCGTCCATCCTTGTTTCCGAAACCGCGGCGGCGATCACCAAGAAATGCCGGCGCAAGGAAATCACGCCTGTGTCCGCCCGCGAGGCATTTCAGGTCTGGCAGGAGATGCTGGCCGATGGCCTCTTCGAGCTGGTTCCCGCAAACGACCTGATCGATGAAGCCTTTGCGCTTTCGTTGCGCCTGCATCATTCGCTGCACGATTGCCTTTACATCGCGCTCGCGCAAAGCCGCGCCGCGGCCATCGCCACGCGCGACATTGCGCTTGCCGGCAAGACAAAAGCGTTGGGGCTCGAAACCGAACTGATCGGCGCCTGACTATCCCACCACCGGCTTGTTCTTGAGCAGGTCGAAGAAGTGCGCGCTGTGTTCGCCGCCCATGGTGAAGTGCTTGGCGCCGGTGAAGTCGCTGATCTTGGCCCAGTTGGCCGAGACGTCGTCTGCGGTGGCCTTCTGGCCGAGATTGATGCCGGCGCTCTCCACGATCTGCGCCGAGGAGAATGCGCCCGCCGCGGCGGAGATGACGACGCCGGTGGGCGCGTCTTCGCTCGCCAGGAACACCACGGCCGGGGTGACATATTCCGGCTTCAGCGCGGCGATCATCTCGGGCGGCATCAGGTTCTCGGTCATGCGCGTGCCGGCGACGGGGCAGATCGCGTTGACCTTGATGTTGTCCTTCGCGCCTTCCAGCTTCAGCGTGTTCATGAAACCGACGAGGCCGAGCTTGGCGGTGCCGTAATTGGTCTGGCCGAAATTGCCATAGAGGCCGGTGGAGGAGGTGGTCACGACGATGCGGCCGTATTGCTGCGTCTTCATGATGTCCCATATCGCCTTGGCTGGCTTCACGGTGCCCATGACGTGCACGGCCATCACCGCGTCGAAATCCTTCAGCTCCATCTTGGAGAAGCTCTTGTCGCGCAGGATGCCGGCATTGGCGATCAACACGTCGATGCGGCCCCACGTGTCCATCGTCTGCTTGACGAGATGGGCGACGCCCGCGTCATCCGTGACCGAGGCGCCGTTGGCGATCGCGACGCCGCCCGCGCCGGTGATCTCCTTCACCACGGCTTCGGCCGCGGCGCTGTTGCCACCGGTGCCGTCCACCGCGCCGCCCAGATCGTTGACGACCACCTTCGCGCCGCGCTTGGCGAAATCCAGCGCATGCGCCCGGCCGAGACCGCCGCCCGCGCCCGTGACGATAACGACCTTGCCGTCGAAGCGGATTGTCATGGGAAACTCCTATGGATGTTTGGCTGCGGGAGTGATGGCGGAAGGGGAATGTGAGGTCAAGCCGCGGGTTTACCTCCCCCTTGAGGGGAGGTCGAAAAATGCGCAGCATTTTTCGGGAGGGGGCTCATTCCGAACTGCCTGCCGCTTGATGGACACATGCGCGGATATATCGGAGTGAGCCCCTTCCCGAAATCTGCGAAGTGCAGATTTCGACCCTCCCTCAAGGGGAGGGTATGAAAGTGCGCGGTCGAGCCACCCATCTCTTCAACATCGCCGCAGTCGGCCTCTCCACCACCAAGAAGATGATCCAGCCCCATAGCACCGCCGCGGCGAGGACGAGGAACGGCACGATCCAGTGCCATTCCGGCTGCCAGTCCGACCAGTGGCGGCCGAGCACCATCGCGTCCGGCGCAGGCAGCCAGTGGAGCTGCGCGTGGCGGGCGAGTTCCAGCACCACGAGCTGGCCGATATAGACCGCGTAGGAGATCTCGCCGAGGAACAGCAGGGTGCGCCTCTGGAAGAAGCGGGCGAGGAAACCGCGGTCGAAGGCGAGCGCGAGGATCAGCGCCATCTCGGCCAGCGCCGTCAGCGTGTCGAGCGGCGTGCGCGCCCAGCCGGTATCGTAGAGCGCGAGCGCGAGGGCGGCGAGCGCGGCGGCCTGCGCGAGCGAGAAGATGTAGTCGGGCAGCGCATCGGCGCGGGGCTTCACATCGCGGAAGACCATCGCGAGCCCGACGCCGATGGCGAAATCGGATGCGCCGCGCCACATGCCGTTGTGGAAGGTGAGATCGAGGCCGTAACCGGTGTTCGCCAGATAGATCAGACCGGCGATCCCGGCCGCGATCAGTGCGAGTGCCGAAGGCCAGCGTCCGCGCGCGATCCACAGATAGAACGGCACGAGCAAACACAGCAGCCACTCGACGCTGACGAACCATGATGCGCCGTTCCATGACAGATAGCCGAACAGGTTCCACGCCTGCACCAGGAACACGCTGGCGACGAAGCCCTGCCAGTTGACGATGGGGTGGCCCGGCTCGTCATAGATCGAGACATAGCCGTGGCTCTGCGCCAGCGCGCGCAACGCGACCACCATCACGACCATGACGAGCAGCATGGCGAGGTGCAGCGGGTAGAGCCGCGACAGGCGCGCTTTGAGGAACGGCACGAAGGCGCGCCCCTCCCAGAAATCCATCACGCGCGCGCCATAGACATAGGTGAGCACGAAGCCGGACAGCGCGAAGAAGAACTCGACCCAGAGATAGCCGCGCCCGACCGGCAGATCGAACCACTTCGCCCCGCGATAGCCGTGGCCCTCGCAGAAATGAAACAGCACCAGGATCATCGGCGGGATCGCGCGCGCACCGGCCAGGGCCTTGATCTCGACAGGACGGGGATTCGCCATGGGCGGAGGATGTCACGCGGTTGCCAGTTGGAAAAGTTCCTGTTATGTTCCTAGCGGGTCGTTGCCTCTTTCCGCTCCCCCGACACGAGGCAGGAGGGGGAGGGGGGTAGCGCAAAACGAAAAACGAATGCATCGGCGGGTCAGGGCCCACAAGATGTGGTGGAGGACGAGAGAGACGACAGGAAAACCGGCCAGCTTCGGCCCCGCGCGTGACATTCTGCCGGTGAGAATCGGTGGGGACGGGCATGCTTCTGCATCTTCAATCGCTGCTCGGCATCGCCGTGATCCTCCTCGCCGCCTGGGCGATGTCGGAGGATCGCCGCGCGTTTCCGTGGCGGGTGGTCGCCGTGGGTCTCGCGCTGCAGGTCGGGCTGGCATTCCTGCTGCTGGGCGTGCCGCCGGCGCGGGAGGCGCTGCTGGCGCTCAACGGCGTCGTCGATGCGCTGATGGCGGCGACGAAGGCGGGGACGTCGTTCGTGTTCGGCTATGCGGGCGGCGGGGCCGCGCCCTTCACGGTGAGCGATCCGCGCAACGCGACGATCTTCGCGTTCCAGATCCTGCCGCTGGTCATCGTGATCTCGGCGCTGGCGGCGCTTCTCTGGCACTGGCGCATCTTGCCGGCGGTGGTCGGCGCCTTCGCCTGGTGCCTGCGCAAGACGATGGGTATCGGCGGCGCGGTGGGTCTGGGTTCGGCAGCGACGGTCTTCCTCGGCATGATCGAAGCGCCGCTGCTGATCCGGCCGTATCTCGCCAAGCTCAGCCGCGCCGAACTGTTCATGCTATTCTCGGTCGGGCTCGCCACCGTCGCGGGCACGGTGTTCGTGCTCTACGCCACGATCCTGGAGCCGGTGCTGCCCGGCGCGTTGGGGCACATATTGGTCGCGTCGTTCATGTCGCTGCCGGGCGCAATCCTGATCGCGCGCATCATGATCCCGCATGGCGATCAGACGGAAGCGGAAGTCGGTCCCGAATTCAAATACCGTTCCAGCATGGACGCAGTGGCGCGCGGCACGGAAGACGGGCTCAAGCTCTGGCTCGGCATCGTCGCGATGCTGCTGGTGATCGTGGCGCTGGTGGCGCTGTGCGATATCATCCTCGGCCATCTGCCGGGCCTGTGGGGCGCGCCGCTCACCGTCGAGCGCGTGTTCGGCTGGGTTTTCGCGCCGGTCGTGTGGCTGTTCGGCGTGTCGTGGGACCAGGCGCCGACCGCCGGATCCCTGATGGGCCAGAAAATCGTGCTGAACGAGTTCGTCGCTTATCTCAAGCTGGCGGCGCTGCCGGCCAATGCGCTGGACGCACGCTCGCGGCTCATTATGGTTTATGCGATGTGCGGTTTCGCCAATTTCGGTTCCGTCGGTATCATGATCGCCGGCGTGAGCGCGCTGGTGCCCGAGCGGCGGGACGAGATCGTGCCGTTGGCGATGCGGGCGCTGGTGTCGGGGGCGATGGCGAGTGGACTGACAGGCGCGATCATCGGCCTGTCGCCGTTCGCCTGAAGTGGGTGCGCGAGGATAAGATGAGCGATCCGGTTTCCACAGGCGGTTTCTTCCGCGTCGAAGGCTTCAGGCTTCGGGTCTGGCCGCTGCTCGTCGTCATCCTGCTCGGCGTGGGCATACACTTCCTCTCCAGCGTCGCGGTCGATGCGGCGGAGCATTTCGCCGGCTTGCCCGAGCGGCCGGAAATGCCGTGGGTGGCGTTCGCATACGGGCACGTCGCGCAATTGGTCCTGGCGCTGGTCGCCATCGGGATCGTCAAGCCGTTCGTCCGCGCTGATTTCGGGCTTCATGGCGCGGACGGCAAATCCTATCTCGGCGCGGCGCTGTTCTGGGGATTGCTCTTCGCGGTGCTGATCGCGGCGGTCGATTACTGGCCGCAAATCCTCAGCCACAAGCATCCCACCGATCGCCCCTATCCGCTCACCGCGCTCAACGTCGCCGGATGGTTGTCGTATCAGGGCATTCTGGCCGGACCGTCGGACGAGATTTTCCTGCGCGGACTGCTCGTCACGTTTCTCGCCGCCAACCTGCCGGGGCGCATCGGGTTGTGGCGTTATGAGATGAACGTCGCCGGCGTTCTCGTCGCGGCGATGGTGGCGCTGACTCACGTGGTGGATTTCTTCACGAAGAGCGGGCTGACGGCGCTCGGCGAGTTGGTGCTCAGCTTCCTGTTCGGCGTGCTGCTCGCCTATTGGTTCGAGAAGTCGCGCAGCCTGTGGGCGTCCATCGCCGGCCACAGCGTGGAGGCGATGGCCAAGATCGCCATCGTCTTCGCCATGGTCGCGGTGTGGCACTACGCCTGAAGCGCGAATTCCTTGGCGAGCAACTCATAGGATTTCAGCCGCGAGGCGAAATCATAGGTGATCGTGACGACCACCAATTCCTCCGCGCCGTGGCGTTCGGCGAGCGCGGTGAGCTTGGTCCGCACTTTCTGCGGCGTGCCGACCGTCGAGCGCATCTCGATGCCGCGCAGCAGCGCACGTTCCTGATCGGTGTACGGATAGTCACGCGCTTCCTCCGGCGACGGGAACGCGATCGGCCGGTTGGTCAAGAGCCGCACGACCCACAGATTGCGCGACAGCGCGAGGCGTGCCGCCTCTTCGTCGGTCTCCGCCGCCAGCGCCGCCACGCCGAGCGAGAGCGTGGGCTTGGCGCACCACGCGCTCGGTTTGAAGCGATGGCGATAGGCGCCGCACGCTTCTTCGATCCCTTCGGGGCTGATGAAATGGGCGTGGCTGAAGGGCAATCCCAACTCCGCCGCGTAGACCGCGCTGTGCACGCCCGATCCCAGTAGCCACATTTCAGGCCGCGTGTTGCCGCGCGGCATGGCGTGGATGCCGCGATAGGGATGATCGTCAGGCAGCGGCTTGTCCGCGGCGTCGTCGAGGAACTGGCGCAGGAGTTCGACCTGGCCGGGAAACGCATCGATGCTCCAACCCTGCGGCCCCGCCTGCAGCGCCATTGCGGTGCGCTGATCGGTGCCCGGCGCGCGGCCCAAACCAAGGTCGATACGGCCCGGCGCGAGGGTCTCCAGCATGCGGAATTGCTCGGCAACCTTGAGCGGGCTGTAGTGGCTCAGCATCACACCGCCGGAACCAACACGCATCCTTTGCGTTTCCCCTGTGATGCGCGCGATCAGGACTTCCGGCGCGGAACCGGCGAACGAGCCGGTGTTGTGATGCTCGGCGACCCAATAGCGGTGATATCCAAGGCTTTCGCAGGCCTTGGCGAGCGCGATGGTTTCGCCTACGGCGTCGGCGGCGCTTCCATCCTTGCGGATCGGCGATTGGTCGAGGACGGACAGACGCATGGCATCGCTTCCAGGTTTTGATCGTCCAACAATGCGAGTGTAACGAACGTGCTGGATCGAGAAGTTTCTGACCCTGCGACTGGACCGGACGGCTCGCGCTTCCGGCATAGCATCTCCGTGGGCGAGATACAGAATCCTTTGCTCCTGAAAGGCCTCGCCATCTGGCGGCGCCAGCGCGGGTCGCGGCGCTTTCCCGCCCGCGCCGACATGTCGCCCCGTCAGCTTGCCAGCCTCTTGCGCAACGCGGTTCTGGTGCGCGTGCTGAACAAAGGCGAGGATTTCGAGTTTCGCGTCGTCGGCGACGCTATCGTCATCGCGCAAGGCGCGTCGTTCCAGGGCAAGACCACCGCCCAGATCGAGGCGGCGCTTCCCGGCTACGGCCGCATGCTCAAGCGGGTCTACGGCCTCGTCACCGCGTCCGGCGAGCCCAGTGCCTATCGCGGCTGGTTCGAGCGCGGCGCGGACGGCCGCGCCTTCTTCCACGAAAGCCTGGTCCTGCCCCTGGGCGAGGACGACGCGGCCGCGGATCACCTGTTGATCCTGGGCGTCTACGCCTACAAGGCGGAAGAACTGCGCTAGACTGGTCCCGGACGGAATCCGGAGACAGCCATGGCGCTTGACGCCGAAACGCGAACCCAGCTCATCGACACCGTGCGCCGCTTCGTGCGCGAGCAATGCGTGCCCATCGAGGCCAAGGTCTCGGAGGAAGATCGCGTGCCCGACAGCATCATCGCCGGGATGCGCGAGCTCGGCCTGTTCGGCCTCTCCATCCCCACCGAACATGGCGGCCTGGGCCTTACCATGGAGGAAGAGGTGCTGGTCTGTTTCGAACTCGGCCAGACCTCGCCCGCGTTCCGCTCCGTCATCGGCACCAATGTCGGCATCGGCAGCCAGGGCGTAGTGATGTTCGGCACGGACGCGCAGAAGACGGAATGGCTGCCCAAGCTTGCCAGCGGCGAAGTGATCGCCAGCTTCGCGCTCACCGAGCCGAGCGCCGGATCGGACGCGGCCTCGGTGCGCACCACGGCCATCCGCGACGGCGACGATTACGTCGTGAACGGCACCAAGCGCTTCATCACCAATGCCAATCGCGCGGGCATGTTCACGCTGATGGCGCGCACCGATCCGTCGAAAAAGGGCGCCGGCGGAATTTCCGCCTTCATCGTGCCCGCCGGAACGCCGGGCGTCGGCGTCGGCAAGCCCGAGAAGAAGATGGGCCAGCAGGGCGCGCATATCTGCGACGTGATCTTCGAGAACGCGCGCGTGCCGGCAAGTTTGCGGCTGGGCGCGGAAGGCGAGGGGTTCAAGCTTGCCATGCAGGTGCTGGATCGCGGGCGGCTGCACATCTCCGGCGTTTGCGTCGGCGTGGCCGAGCGGCTGATCCGCGAATGCGTGGCTTACGCGCGCGACCGCGAACAGTTCGGCCAGCGCATCGGCGATTTCCAGTTGATCCAGGGCATGCTCGCCGATTCCAAGACGGAAGCCTATGCCGCCCGCTGCATGGTGCTCGACGCCGCGAAGAAGCGCGACGCGGGCGAGAGCGTCACAATGGAAGCGGCCTGCGCCAAATATTTCGCATCCGAGGCGGTGGGGCGCATCGCCGACCGCGCGGTGCAGATCTTCGGCGGCGCGGGCTATGTCGCCGACTACGGCATCGAACGCTTCTATCGCGACGTCCGCATCTTCCGCATCTACGAGGGCACCTCGCAGATCCAGCAACTCGTCATCGCGCGGAATTTGCTGCGCGGCGAGGAATGAAGCCGGAGAGCCTACCCAGGCTCCTCGCCGAAATCCGCGCCTGCCGGATTTGCGAGGCGATTCTGGTGCCGCGGCCGGTGCTGCATGTCGGGCCCGCGTCGAGGCTCTGCGTCGCGTCGCAGGCGCCTGGCTTGCGCGTGCACGAGACTGGAATCTCGTTTAACGACGCCAGCGGCGACCGGCTGCGCGACTGGATGGGCGTAGATCGCGATACGTTCTATGACGAGTCCAGGATCGCGCTGACAGGGATGGCGTTCTGCTTTCCGGGTTACGATGCGCAAGGCCACGACAAGCCGCCGCCGAAGATTTGCGCCGCCACCTGGCGCGCGCGGCTGTTCGCGGCGCGGCCGGAATTCGAGACCATTTTGCTGGTCGGCTCCTACGCGTTCGACTGGCATTTGGGCGCGGCCCGAAAATCGACTATGACGGAGACGGTGCGGGCCTGGCGCGAATACGCACCGCGCCACATTCCGATGCCGCATCCATCGTGGCGCAACAATAGCTGGCTGAAGAAGAACCCATGGTTCGCGGAAGAGCTCTTGCCTTATCTGCGGCAGCGCGTGCGGCGCTTGCTGCGGGATTGATTGTGCTCGCCGGTTGCACGCCTGAGATCGCCGCCAATGGTCTGCAAAGCACCGCGCCCAGCATCGAGGCCGACGCGTTCGTGACGCGGGACGGCTTGCGCCTGCCACTACGCCATTGGGATGCGGATCGTCCCAAGGCGGTCATTGTCGCGCTGCACGGCATGAGCGATTACTCCGCGGCGTTCGACCTTCCCGGGCCATGGTGGGCTTCGCAGGGCATCGAGACCTACGCCTACGACCAGCGCGGCTTCGGACGCGCGCCCGATCCGGGCGTGTGGGCGGGCGCGGATGCGATGCGCCAGGACCTCGCCGATTTCGTGGACGCGGCGCGCACGAAATATCCCGGCGTGCCGGTCTATGCGCTGGGCGAGAGCATGGGCGGCGCGGTGGTGCTGTCGTCGCTCGCGGGGGCGCGACCGCCGCATGTCGACGGCGCGATCCTCACCGCGCCCGCGGTGTGGTCGCGCGACGACATGCCGTGGACCTATCGCGCCGCGCTCTGGCTGACAGCGCATGTCCTGCCCGGCATGCATCTGACCGGCGAAAGCTTGCACATCGTGGCCTGCGACAACATTGCGGTGCTGCGCAAGATGTCGCGCGATCCGGTCTACCAGCATTCCGCGCGCGTCGATCAGGTCTATGGGCTGGTGAACCTGATGGACGATGCGCGCCACGCGCCGGAGCATCTGGCCGCGCCGCCACCGATCCTGCTGCTCTATGGCGCGCACGACCAGGTCATCCCCGCGCCGCCGACGGAGGCGGTGATCGCAGAACTCGGTCCGCGCGCGGACGTGCATCTCGATCCCAACGGCTATCACATGCTGCTGCGCGATCTCGACGGCGAGACGCAGTGGAAGTTGATTGCCGATTGGATCCTCAGAGCGCGGCTATGAAGATTTGTGTGATCGGCGCGGGCGCCATCGGTGGGTGGATTGCCGGGTTGCTGGCGGAAGCAAGTGCCGAGGTGTCGTTGCTGGCGCGGGGCGCAACGCTGTCTGCGCTCAACGCAAATGGTCTTCGCGTGCGGCGCGGTGGCGTTGAGACCGTCTACCGGTTGAAGGCGCAGGGCGACGCGGCGAGACTGGAAAGGCCGGATGCAGTGATCGTTGCGCTGAAGGGGCAGAGCATTCCGGCTGCTACGCCATCCATCGCCGCGCTTCTGGGGCCGGATACGATCGTCGTGCCGGCGGTGAATGGGATCCCGTGGTGGTTCTTCGAGGGCCCGAACGTTCCGCTGGCGGGGCTTTCGCTCGCCAGCGTCGATCCGGGTGGCATCATCGCCCGCGCGATACCGCCCGCGCGCGTCGTCGGGTGCGTCGTGCATGCGAGCGCCTGGACGCCGGAGCCCGGCGTGGTCGAAGTGCAGGGCGAGGACCGGTTGATCCTCGGCGAGCCGGACGGTGGCGAGAGCGGGCGGGTGCGTGCGCTGGCGGCAGCGTTCGGCCAGAGCTCTGTGAAGCTCGTCGCCAGCGACAATATCCGCCGCGATATCTGGACGAAGCTCTGGGGCAATATGACGATGAACCCGTTGAGCGTGCTCACCGGCGCCACGACGAAGCGGATGCTCACCGATCCGGACGTGCGCGGGCTCGTGCGGTCGATGATGCTGGAGATGCAGCAGCTGGGCACGGCCATCGGCCTGCCCATCGCCATGACGCCGGATGAGCGCATGGATGTGACGTTGCGGCTGGGCGACATCAAGACCTCGATGCTGCGCGATTTCGAGGCCGGCCGCGAGATCGAGATCGGCCCGATCCTGGGCGCGCTGGCCGAAATCGCGGATCGCGCCGGACAGGATGCGCCCTATCTGCATGCCGTGCTGGGCCTGCTGCGCGTGCGGGCCGGCACAGCATAAAGTTCCCGCAACGATTGCCGCGTGCGCCCGTTATCTCCCTGCAATTGGTTCAGGGAGAAACCGCCATGGCGGATAAACAGAAGAAGCGCGACCTGCGCGACGGGATGCTGGAGCGCGGGCCGGTTGCGGCCGGGAACGGCGATAGCGACGAACGCGATGTTCCGCTGGATTACGACACGACCGATATCGTGCGGCCCGATTCACGGGAGCCCGAAGGCCAGACGACGCGCCAGTAATATATGAAGGCTCGCGGAACACGGCCGCACGATGGGGTTGAGGCTGCGCAACACGATCACTTTCTTCATCCCAATCGGCGAAAACCTAGGTCCGCCGCAAGCCCAAGGAGAACGGGCTGTATCGTAGGTGCTGTATTCAGCGGCGTTATCCCGTGTCAGGCTGCGCGGTCGAACCATGACACCGCGAGGAAAGACGCCAGCGAGGCGCTAGCCGTGATGACCACGCCCCATGCGACGTCGGCCATCGTCAATTGCAGCGTCCAGCCGCGCAAGGTCGCGAAGTTGGTAAGGTCGTAGGTGGCGTACGCAAAGAAGCCCAGCATCGCGCCGTTGAGCAACGCCGCCGTCCAGCCGCCGCCGCGCAGGCTCGCGAAGAACAGGATGCCGCAGGGATAGAGCAGATAGAACGCCGCCGCAGCCGGCCAATTGGTCTTCGCGGCTTGAAGCGGGCCGAGCACGGGCTGATAGATCAACGCAAAACTCATGTTCAGCCAGACCGCATCCATGCACAGCATGGTGATCAGGGCGGCAGCATAAGCGATCAGCAGTCGCATGACAGGGCTCCGGAATGGTGTCGACAGAATACGAGGCGAAAAGAGGCTTGGATCACAATGCTAGAGCGGCGAAGCGATCTATTCTGGACAAGCAACGCGCGGTTCTGGTTATAGTGAGAGGATCGACAAAGACAGGCGCGCGCCTTTGGATTCCTCTGTTGCACCGGATGGCGCCTATGTTCCGGAATCGGCGTTCGGGGACTGGTTCCTCGGCACCGAGACCTGGAAAGTTCATGTCTTGCAGCGGGCGCTCGCCGATCTCGAGCGGCTTATTCCCCAGCGCAGCCCGTCTTATCCCGTGGTCCTGGATGTGGGATGCGGCTGGGGCCGCGCGTTCCGGATGCTCAAGCGCGAGTTCAAGCCCGAACGCATCGTCGGCGTCGACATCAGCGCCGGCATGGTCGCGGCGGCCGGGGCGGAGACCGCGCATCTGGATTTTCCGGTGGAGTTGCACCGCGCCGATTGTTCGCATCTTCCGCTGGAGAACGGCTCGGTCGATCTGGTGTTCTGCCACCAGAGTTTCCACCATCTCGTCGCCCAGCCCGAAGCGCTCGGCGAGTTTCACCGCGTGCTGCGGCGTGGCGGGCTGTTGCTGTTCGCTGAATCCACGCGCGCCTATATCCACTCCTGGGGCATCCGGCTCCTCTTCCGCCATCCGATGGACGTGCAGCGGACCGCCGCCGAATATATCGCGATGATCCGGCTGGCTGGATTCCAACTCGATGAGGGGGCGGTTTCGTATCCCTATCTATGGTGGAGCCGACCGGATTTGGGCCTGGCGGAGCGTGTTCTCGGAATTCAACCGAAGACCGGCCACGAGGAGACGCTGATCAATCTCGTCGCGGTCCGGCCATGAGACCGATGGATGAACTGGAAGCCGAAATCAAGGAATTGATCGTCGAATGTCTTTTCCTGGAAGACGTCGCGCCCGCCGAGATCAAGTCCGCCGAGCCTCTTTTCGAAGGCGGCGGGTTGGCGCTCGATTCCATCGACGCGCTCGAAATCGGCATTGCGATCCAGAAGAAATACGGCGTGAAGATCGACCCCGACGACAAGGACGTGAAAGAACACTTCCGCAGCGTGCAATCCCTTGCGGCGTTCATTTCCGGCGGGCGCTGAGCGTCGCCGGCGCTAGAAGGCGCCGTTGATCAGAGCCTGGAACAGGGGACCGAGGATTTTCACCAGGACATCCGGGTTGGCATCCGACAGAGCCGAGAGCCCGATCATCTGCCGCATGACCTGTATCCCCATGACAAGCGCCAGCACGACTGCCGCGCGCTCCGCCGCGAGATCGCCGCTCAGCGCATCGGTTATCGTCTTATGGTGATATTTCTCGATTGGTCAGCGCGACAAGGGCGGCGGCCATGTTCTCGCCCGCCTTGGGCGATTTGAGATTTTCCTGCGTGAGGATGGTGGTGTCGCCATCGTCGCGGCCACCCCTTCGGCGAAAAGTTGCCGGGCGCGAAGTCGTGCCGGCGTCGCCCTGACCGCCGACATCGAAAGTCGCGTGCGGCCCAATCCGGCTGATCTCACCCTTGAAGACCCGGTGAAGAGATGGACCCGTCTCGAACAGCGCAAACTTGATGCTCGATGAGCCGCCGTTGATCGTCAAAATCCGCGGAACGCCGGCCGTCATGGGCAATCGCCCTCGGAGTCGCGCAACCCGAACGACGCCAGCTTGCGGACCGTGGAGGCATAGTCGGTGTGAAGGATGCTCCTGATTCCGAGGCCTTCCGCGAGATCGACGAACAGCGGGGTATTCTCAATATAGACGATCTGTTCCACTGGCGTCTGCGCGATGTCGAGCGCGAGCCGAAAGATGTCCATGTCCGGCTTGCGGATGTGGACATAACAGGACGACACGAAGAAATCGACAAAGCCCGTCAGGTCGAATGCCGCGATCCGATGCGCGTTCAGTTCGCGGCTTTCGTTGCTGACGACAGCGATCTTCAATCCATATTGGCGTTTCATCCGCGCAGCCAGCGCTAGCATTTTGGGATACGGCTTGGATTGCGCGAACATGAAGCGGCGAAATTGCGCCTGGGTGAACGGCCGTTTCTTCGTGAAGATAACCCGGTCCAGATAGTCGTCCAGCGTGAGCTTGCCTTCCTCGAGCACACCGAAGTTCATTTGGTGGCGGGCCTCCATCGCGGCGTGCTCGAGCTTAAATTGCGCCGCCGCTCTTTTGCGGGCGTGATGGTCCCAGCCGTTGGTGAGAAGCACGCCGCCGATATCCAGGAACAGGCATGTGACCTTGGATGCGCGTTTCGGGGCTTGAACGCCGAGGTGTTTCACTTTTCCAGCCGCTTTCGAATTGCCAGCAATTCCTTTCGGCGCTTGGAGGTCACTTTGGGAGCGGACATTTTGAGGCCGTCGAGCGCCTCGAGGACGATCTGCGATACGATAAGGCGCGCATTCTCCTTGTCGTCGGCGGGAACCACATACCAAGGCGCGTGATGTGTGCTCGTCGCGCCAAGGCATTCGCCATACACCTCCATATACTTCCCCCAGAATTTGCGTTCCTCGATGTCTCCGAGGTTGAATTTCCAGTTCTTTTCGGGTTCGTCGATACGGGCGAGAAAACGCTTTCGCTGTTCATCCTTTGAAAGGTGCAGAAAGAATTTGATGATGCGCGTGCCGCTTTCGTGAAGGTGCCGTTCCATGTCGACGATCGAGCGATAGCGGTGATGCCAAACTTTCTTTTCGCCGGCGTCGGGAAGCCCTTCGCCGCGCAAAAGCTCCGGGTGCACGCGAACGATCAGCACTTCTTCGTAGTAGGATCTGTTGAAGATGCCGATCTTGCCCCGCTCCGGCAGGTCGCGCGTCGTGCGCCAAAGAAAGTCGTGTTCCAGCTCCGCGGCGCTGGGATGTTTGAAGCTGAAGACCTGGCATCCCTGCGGATTGACGCCAGACATCACATGCCGGATGGCGCCATCTTTTCCCGCGGCGTCCATGGCCTGGAAGATGAGCAGGACGGCGTGGCGATTGTCGGCATAGAGAAGCTGCTGTTGCGCGCTCAGCTTTTCAACGTGTTCTTCAAGGATGAACTTGTATTCGTCCTTAGAGCTATAGACAGGGTCGACTTTGGTCGGCCACTTCTTGAGATCGACCTGGTCGCCCTCGGTTACGCGGAAGTCTTTCGAATGAATGTTCATGCTTGCCTCGTTACGCCGCTTGCGGCGTTGCAGCGCGCGGCATTGTCGTGTCGGACTTTTCTTCCGCCTTGATGTCGTCGAGCACGCGATAAACCAGGAGCTTGACGCGATCGTTCACCAGGAACCACGCCAGCGCGTAGCCCCAGACGAACGCTGCCCATCCCCAACCGAGCGGCGTCATAAACACGCCGTAGACGGCGATCAGGGTCGCAACCGTCTGCGTGCCGAGCACCGCAACCCATAGAATGCGCGCTGGCCGTATGGACCGGAACGGTCCGCGCGTGCGGGTCAGGAAGATGGTGAGGTGTCCGGCAACGGACAGCTTCAAATACATCAATGTCTGAATATGGGGGCGGTCGAGATGAAATACCCGCTCCCCCAGATAGAACAGACCGAACGCCGCTGCGACGCCGAAGATGCCAAGGACGGTCGAAACACCCAGCACCAGGCGCATGTTCCATGCCTCGGGCTTGTCCTTGTAGTGGACGTTGTCGTAGGCGATGGACAAAATGGCGCCATCGTTGAGCAGCGCCAGCATCACGATCATCACCGCCGTCAGCGGATAGAAGTTGAAGATCAGTATCGCGAGAGTCATGAACAGCAGCACGCGCAACGTCTCGGCGATGCGGTACATCGCGTAGCTGTTCATGCGCTGGAAGATGCGGCGGCTCTCCTTGATCGCATCGATAATGACCGATAGTCCGGGCGTTAGCAACACTATGGACGCTGCCGCGCGTGCCGCGTCGGTCGCGTCTGAAACAGCGATGCCGCAATCGGCTTTCTTGAGGGCGGGTGCATCGTTCACTCCGTCGCCCGTCATACCGACGATGTGACCATGCTTTTGCAGAACATCGACGATACGAAATTTCTGTTCAGGAAATACCTGCGCGAAGCCGTCGGCCTTTTCAATGGACGCAATTTCCTCCTGGCTTTCCTTGTGCTTGCCGTCACCAAGCCCGGCTGCGTCGAGAATATTCGCCCCCGTTCCCAATTTCTTTGCGGTTTCCTGGGCAATTGCGAGCGCATCCCCGGTTACCATCTTGATCTTCACGCCCATCTTGAGCGCGGTCACGATCGTCTCCTTGGCGTCGTCGCGCGGCGGATCGAACAGCGGCAGTACGCCCTGAAACCGCCATTTGCCGTCCGCTCCGGCGCGGGCCACGCCGAGCGAACGAAACCCGCGCGCCGCGAAATCGTTGACGGCTTTATCGGCGGCGGGTTTCACCGCGGCGGCATCGGCCGCCAGCGCCAGGATCACCTGTGGCGCCCCCTTCGTGACTTTGAACTCCTTTCCGTCGGTTCCTTTGACCGTGGCTTCGGTCCGTTTGTGGACGGGATCGAACGGTTGGTAGTGAAGGATTTGATTGCCCTTGAGGGCGCCGTCGTTTTTCAACCCGCCGATCACGGCCATATCGATGGTGTCTTTGTCTTCGGTGCGGGAGGCCAGGGCGGCATCGAGAATCAATTGTTCGGCGGTGACCCCGTTCACGCAGAACGGATCGCCCAGTGTCAGCTTGTTCTGGGTGAGCGTGCCGGTCTTGTCCGCGCACAGCACGTCCACGCCGGCCAGTTCCTCGATAGCGACCAGCTTGCTGACGATAGCCTCCTTTTTGGCGAGCAACCGCGCGCCCACCGCCATCGTTACGGACAAGACGGTCGGCATCGCCACGGGAATGGCGGCAACCGTAAGCACAAGAGCGAATTGCAGCGTGTTGAGGATGGGGTCTCCGCGGAAGATCGCGACGGTCACGATGATGGCAACCAGGATCACCGCAAGGACGATCAGATAGTTGCCGATCCTCAGGACCGCGCGCTGGAAGTGGCTGACGGTGTGCGCGGTCTCGACGAGCTGTGCCGTCTTGCCGAAATAGGTGTTTGTTCCCGTCGCGTAAACCAGCGCGCCGATTTCTCCCTGGCGGACGATCGAGCCGGAAAACACGGCATCGCCGGGCTTGCGCGTTGCGGGCAGGGATTCGCCCGTCAGTGCCGACTGATCGACCTCAACCGGGTCGCCTTCCAGCAGGCGCGCATCCGCTGGCACGATATCGCCAAGGCGCAATTGAATGGCGTCGCCGGGCACCAACTCGCGCGCCGCCGGCGTGACCCACTCGCCGTCGCGCTTGACCCGTGCCGTGATGGCCAGCGTGGCCTTCAGCGCCGCGATGGCGTTGCCGGCCTGGCGCTCTTCCCAGAATCCGACAATCGCGTTGGCGAAAAGAAGCAAAAGGATGATAAAGAAATCCGGCCAATGCCGCACGACGCCCGACAGAATGACAGCCACTTCAATCATCCAGGGGATAGGCCCCCAGAAATAGGTGAGGAATTTCAGGAGCGGATTGACTTTCTTCTCTTCGATTTCATTCGGTCCGTATTGGGTAAGCCGCTTCTGCGCTTCAACTTGCGTCAGACCTTCTGGCGACGAGCCAAGAGATTTTTCCACATCCCCGATGGGCAATGTTTTTAGATCGACCTTCGGGCTTTGCTTTGCGCTCGGCGCTGCGTTTCCCGATCTCGAAGCAATGGTGGGCATGGGCATTTCCTTTGCCGCGCCGGACATTTTCCGATTCGCGGAAGCGACTTCGCGTGGTCGCGAATTCTACGGGCAGCAAGCCTAAATCCTATCCCTTGCGCATTTCTCAAGATGAGCAATTTTGCTCAGCTCCGGTTGTCATCTCCTGTTCCGCAGTCGCAGGCGGCCGAACAACGAAGCAGAGCCATGACGCGGAACCCAAATTCGCGAGGGCTTATGCCATTCCGTTGCGCACATACGCCAATGCGGCAAGCATGATGGCGCCGGACTCGGCCGGATAGGTGTGCACGATGTTTGCGAGGTCGTTCATCCCCATGCCGGCTCCCATGATGACCGATATTTCGTTGATCAGCTCGCTGGCTCGCGAGCCGACGATCGTTGCGCCGAGGATTCGATCCGTGCCTTCGGCGATGTGGACCTTCACGAAGCCCGCGTCAGAGCCTTCGGTGATCGCGCGATCGACGTCGTGCATCAGCACCGTGTAGCTCTTGATCGGGATGGATTGCAGCCGTGCTTCCCAGACATGCAGGCCGATATGGGCGATCTCGGGATCGCAATAGGTGCACCAGGGGACGACGAGCCGGCTTTGACGATCCTGTCCCTCCGACAGTGCATTGCGCACCGCGATGCGCGCGGAAGCCTGTGCGGCGTTCGTGAACTTGAGCGCCATGCAGACATCGCCCGCGGCATACACATTCGGATTTGTGGTGCGCAAAAAGTCGTCCACCTCGATGCCGCATTGGGGATCGACGGCGATCCCGGCGCTCTCAAGGCCGATCCCTTCGACATTGGGCACGCGCCCTATGCTCAGCAATATCTCGTCAGCCTCGATATCGCCTTTCACATCGTTGTTGACGGTTTGAAGAACCTTGACGCCTTTCGCGGTGCGCGCTCCGACAACGGTGGTGTTCAGGCGGATTTCGACACCGTCGCGCGCCATGGAGCGGGAGAGGATTTCTGCCGCGTCGCGCTCCTCGCGCGGCAGGAACTTGGGATCGTTCTGAACGATCGTGACGTGCGAGCCAAGACGGCAGAAGGCTTGCGCCATTTCGCAGCCCAGCGGGCCGCCACCGATGACGGCCAGGCGTTCCGGAAGCGCCTCCAGTTCGAAGATCGTTGCGCTGGTGCGATAGCCGATATCGGCGAGGCCAGGGATTTCGGGCGCGCGCGGCCTGGCCCCCGTCGCCACCAGCGCCTTGCGAAAGCGCAGCCGTGTGTCGCCGAATTGAAACACGTCCGGGCCTTCAAATTGCGCCATACCGAAAAAGACATCTATGCCAAGCGCGGAGAGCTTTTCGACCGAGTGATGCTCCGAAATGCGCGTGCGAATCCGGCGCATGCGCTCCATGACCTTGGCGAAATCGAGAGCCGGTTCGCTCGGCATGGGCGCACCGAATTCTGTGGCGTTGTGCATCCCGGCGTACGCTGCCGCCGATCTTACGATGGACTTGGACGGCACGGAGCCGGCATTCAGGGAGTTGCCGCCGATCCGGTTCCGCTCGATGACGGCGACACGAGCGCCTAGTCGCGCAGCCGCTTCCGCCGCGGCGATGCCGGCGGGGCCCGCGCCCAGCACCGCGAAGTCGTAGAGGTCTTTCGGCACGGGGTTCTGCCAAAGCTCGGGCCGCACACGGCGCAGAAAGACCGTCTCGTTGTCCGGCTTGGCTTTCGGCGCGACTGGCGTGTCGGTCATGGCTGGAGCCACCCTCCGTCGAAACCGGCGCGCTTGAGCCCGGCGCGCACATAAGGCGATCTGCGGAAGGCGTCCCAGATCAGGCCGGTGCGATGGTTTTCAATCATCATGGTGAGCAATCCCTGATCCAGACCATACCAGCCTTCGGAGAGCCAGCCCTGGCCATCCGCGATCAGCGTCGGATTGAATCCACTCGAAAATCTGTCAATCGTGCAAACCTGTGGGTACCGCTCCAGCAAGTGACGAACGCCCGCAAGCGCGGTATCGGTATTGAAGGGCAACGTCGCAAGCATCGCCCAAGGCGCGATCGTACCGTCGTCGGGCCCATAGGGCACGCCGCGCGACATGTATCCGAAGAAGCGCTGATCGCGGCCGTCGAGCCGCAAATCCCGGCCGCTCGGGCCGTCGCCGGCTGTGACGCCCCAGAAATCGCGATTGTAACCCTTGAAGTCGCGTGGGTTGCGCGCCGCATATTCGCGTTGCACCGCGATGGCGGCCTTCGTGTTCTCGAAATAATCGCTGCGCTTCTCGCGCATGAAATCGTCGCGGATGCCGCGGAAGTCGATCCAGGCGTGCGAGAACAGATGCGTGAACAGCGGCCCGGAGTAGAGCAGGTCGCTGCCCGTAATGTTTTCCCACTGATAGGTGAGCCCCCAGCTCTTGTAGCCGCTTTCGGTCAATGGAAATGTCGGAGAGCCGAGCCCGAGCACGTAGAGGATCGTCGCTTCGTTGTAGCCTTCCCATCCATAGTGCAGGAAGCCGCATTCCGGCTTCCATCCTTGAGAGACGGTCTCGGTGCCGTTCTGCGCCCAACGCCAGTCGACGCGGCGGTATAGCGCATCCGCCAGCGCACGGATTTCGATTTCGGGACCGTCGCCGTCGAAATAGCATGCGGCGATGAGGATACCGGCCATCAGCAAGGTGGTATCGACCAGCGAGAGTTCGCATTGCCAGACGCGCTTGCCGGTCTGCATGTCGAGGAAGTGGTAGTAGAAGCCTTTGTATCCCGTTGCGTCCGGCTGGTCGCTTTGCGCGCTATGCGTGAAAAACCGCAGCGCCGCCAAGGTGCGATCCGCGGCGTCCTTGCGCGACATCCAGCCGTTCCTGACACCCACCGGATAGCAGGAGAGCGCAAATCCGACCACCGCGATGCTGCAGGGCGATCCGTCCCGCGAGGTATCGGCGACGAGGCCGTTTTTCGGGTTCGCATAGTCGATCAGATAGGAGAAGGCCCCGCGCTGAAGGCGCAGGATCAGCGCGTCATCCGAAAGTGCGGTCAGGGCCTCCATCGCGGACCTATAAAGCGAAGCGTATCGCGGCAACGGATTGCGGCGGCATGGCCACATCGATGGACAGGATACCATTCTTCACGGTGACAGGCAGCGGCTCTTCGCGGAGGAGGGACATCTGGTTCAATTCCTCCACCATCGCGGGGCTCAGATAGTCCGGCTTGCCCATCTGCTCCCAGCGGCGCTTGGCGTTCGCGTGCTCCAAGTCGATCCGTTGGATCGTGGCGCCGGAAGCCGACGCCAGCCCCTTGAGGCTGAAGCAGACCTGCTCGGTCGCGATCGGATGGCGCGGCAGCGCGAAATTCGTCAGCACGAGGGTTGCTTGGCTGTCGCCGCGGATCAGCCACGCATCGACGGTTTCGTGCTGGCCCTCTAGTGAAATCAGTTCCGTCCCCAATTCGTGCAGCAGCTGGAAGGCTCGATAGGCAGGCTTGGCGATGCCATGAATGTTCAGTAGCCCGAAGCCGCCCTGGAACGGCACGGAGGGGAAATAGTTCTCCTCGAAAATATCGGAAAACGTCCAATAACTGTAGCCCTGAACCAGCCCGTTGGCTTCAAGGATCGTCTTGACGATGAAGGCGGCGGCATAGGGATCGTCATGCATCGCGTCGCGCGGATTCGAGGAGGTGCACCATTCGGTGTAATAGACCGGCCGGTCGCCCGCCTTCTTGCGCACATCGCGCGCCTCTTCGCGCAGGATGCTCCGCGTGCTGGCGGCCAGCTGCGCCTCGGTGTCGTCACCGGGCTTGCCGAACGCGTCCGTCGGATAGTGATGCGTGCTGATGAAGTCGGCGGGAAGGTTGCTGGCGGCGCAGAACTTGATGAAATCGTCGATCCACGCGTTGGCAGCGGTGGCCGGACCGCCGACCTTTAGCTCCTTGTCCACGGTCTTGATCGCTTCGACCGTATAGCGATAGAGCGCGAAATAATCGCTCTGCTTGCCGCTGCCGAACGCGGTCAGGTTCGGCTCGTTCCAGACCTCGAAGAACCATTGCCGCACCTCATCGAGACCATAACGCTCGACCCAATGCTCGACCAGTTTGCGGATCAGGACCGACCACTGCGCGTAGTCGCGCGGCGGCGTCACATTGGCGCGGTAGTGAAAGACGATCTGGTCGCCGGAGGACAGGGTCGACGGCATGAAGCTGAGCTCGACGAACGGCTTCATGCCGATGGAAAGCAAAAAGTCGAAAATCTGGTCGGTGTTGAAGAACGAATAGATGAACGCGTCGCTCTGGCAAATCAGCGTGCCCATGTCGTCGCACAGGATACCGTGGAAGCGGACATGCCGCATGCCGAGCTCATCATGGGCACGGCGCATCTGCGCCTGCCAGTCGGCGCGCAAGGCAAGGGTCGCGTGGCCGCTGCCGATCGTATGCTCCCAGAAATGCGGCATCGCCGTTGCGGCTCCGCCGAGATCGCCGCTGAAATTCGCGCTCATGGCTGCAACCGTTCCTTGATCTTGTCCGCCACGCGCAACGCGTTGGCGATGATGGTCAATGTCGGGTTCACCGCGCCGATAGAGGGAAAGAAGCTGGCGTCAGTGACATAAAGATTGTCGAGTTCGTGCGCCTTGCAATCCAGGTCGAGGACGGACGTTGATGGATTGATCCCGAACCGCGCCGTGCCGGCCTGATGGGCAGTGCCGCCGATGGGGATATCCTTGCCGAGATAGAGGCTACGTTCCATCAGGATAGGATGGGCCCCCGCGCTGCTCAGGATTTGTTCCAGCTTCTTCTTCAGGCGGTGATGGGCTTCCATATCGCCTTCGGTGATATCGAGCACTACGCGCGCGCCGTCGTAAGAGATGCGGTTCTCGGGACGCGGCAGATCCTCGCTGGAGAGCCAGAAATCCATCGAATGGCGCGCCATTTCCTCGAACGGCATCTTGGGCATCCACTCCAG
Organism: Rhizomicrobium sp.; assembly: GCA_036268825.1. GTDB lineage: Bacteria > Pseudomonadota > Alphaproteobacteria > Micropepsales > Micropepsaceae > Rhizomicrobium. The sequence goes on from DATATK010000068.1 coordinate 29,033, forward strand.
CCATTCGGGCAGGGCTTCGCCGCGGATCTGCGCGCCGTGCGAGGCGGCGCACATCTGGATCAGCCCGAGCGGATAGTCCCAATCGTCGGAGCGGAAATAGAAATCGGACAGCGCCAGCGTCTTCTGGAACACCGTCTCATTCGGTTTCAGCATCAGCGCCATCAGGATCGACTGGTTGTGACGCATGTAATTGCGCCCCACCTGGTCCGAGCCGTTGGCAAGTCCGTTCGGGTGCCTGTCGTTGGCGGAGCGCAACAGAAGCAGCGCCGAGGACAGCGCGCCGCAGGCAACGACAACGATGTCGGCGCTGTAGCGCTCCTGTTCGCCGTTTCGCGTCACGTCGATGCCGGTAACCGCCGTTCCGGCCGCATCGGTTTGCAGTTTCGAGACATAGGCGCCCGTCAGCAGCGTGAAATTCGGATAGGCTTTCAATGTGGGATCGACGCACATGACCTGCGCGTCCGCCTTGCCATTCAAAGGGCAGGGAAAGCCATCGAACGCGTCGCAGCGGATGCAGATGCTGGTCGGCGACGCTTTGCCGTCTCTCTCATCGAGCAGGATGCCGAGCGGCAAATGAAACGGATGCAGCCCCTGGCCCGTCAACCGGGTGTGCAGTTCCTGGATACGCGGTTCGTGCGAGACCGGCGGATAGGGAAACGGCCCGCTCGACGGCGGCTCGGTCGAATCCTCGCCGCGCAGGCCGTGAACGTGGAACAGGCGCTCGGCCTCGGCATAGTACGGCTCGAAGACACCGTATTTGAGCGGCCAGGCGGGTGAGATCCCGTCCTTGTGCCGTATCTCGTCGAAGTCGCGTTCGCGCAGGCGCAACAGCGCCGCGCCGTAGACCTTGGAATTGCCGCCCACGTAATAGTGCAGTCCGGGATGGAATGCCTCGCCGTTCTTGCCGTACCAGGTCTCTTCGGCCTGATAGGCGCCATCGACGAAGACCGTCTGCGAATCCCAGTTGGCGGGCGAGCGCGGAAGATAGTCGCCGCGTTCCAGCATCAGGATGCGTTTGCCGGTGGGCGCAAGCCTGTGCGCCAGGGACGCGCCGCCCGGGCCGCTGCCGATGACGATGAGATCGTAGTGGTCCGGCATCGCTAACCGCCGGTCGCAAAGCCGGGATAAAGCGTCATGCCGCCATCGACGAACAGTGTCGCGCCGACCACGTAATCGGAGTCGTCGGATGCCAGCCACACCGCCACGCGGCCAATGTCTTCCGGCTCGCCGATGCGGCCGTAGGGGATCAGCGTCAGCAAGCCCTTGAGCGCCTCGGGCGTATTCCAGGCGGACGTGTTGATGGGCGTTCGGATCGCGCCGGGCGCGATGGCGTTGACGCGTATGCCACGCGGCGCGACTTCCTGCGCCAGGCTCTCCATCAGCATTTTGATGCCGCCTTTCGAGGTCGCGTAGTTCGCGTGTCCTGCCCAGGGGATGACCTGATGCACCGAACTCATGCAGACGATCTTGCCCGCGGCTTTGGACACAGACGGCACGACGCCGCGGCGCAGGAATTCGCGCACCGCTTCCCGGGCACACAGGAATTGTCCGGTCAGATTGACGCTCAGGACCGTATTCCATTCCGCCAATGTCATCTGATGGAATGCCGAATCCCGCTGCAGGCCGGCATTGGCGACCAGGATATCGATCGTGCCGAATTCCTTGATAGCGCGCCCGAACATTACGGCGACGTCATTTTCAGAGGACACGTCGGCCTTGCAAGCGATCGCCTTGGAGCCGGATTGCTCGATCCGCTTCACCACGGCATCGGCAGCGTCGTCGCCTTGTATATAATTCACCACCACGTCGGCGCCAGCCCGGCCAAGCGCGATGGCCACGGCCTGCCCGATTCCCGAGTTTGCTCCGGTTACAAGGGCTTTTTGTCCGCTGAGCGGTCCTGCATGCGACATGGTGGATATCTTCGTTGAGGGCCGCGCCCGTGTGCACACGCCAAGGAGCACATCCTGACAACGCGCAAGATGGCCATTTGGCGCCATTGGGGTGCGAGACGATCAACCGCTGCGGCGAACCGCTGGCCCAGCGCGTTCTTGTCATGTCATCGTCAAACAGCGGTACAGTGGACCGATGCCCAAAGCCGATCCGCGGACCCATATCCTTATCATCGGCGCCGGTTTCGCCGGGATTGAAGTCGCGCGCGGGCTGCGCTCCGCGAACGCGGATGTCACGCTGATCGACTGCCAGAACTATCACCTGTTCCAGCCGCTGCTTTATCAGGTTGCCACGGCCGCGCTATCTCCGGCAGACATCGCCGAGCCGGTACGCCGGATGCTGCGGCGCTGTCTAAACGTGACGGTGCTGCTGGGCGAAGTGACCGGGATCTCCGCGCATGATCGGCGTGTCGCGCTGGCGGGAGGCGTATTCCTCTCCTACGACATTCTCGTCCTGGCGACCGGGGCGACGCATGCCTATTTCGGCCATGACGGTTGGGAGGAATTCGCGCCGGGCCTGAAGTCCATCGCGGACGCGCGGTCCATCCGCTCACAGCTTCTGCGCTCGTTCGAGCAGGCGGAGATGAGCCGCGATCCGGCGGAGAAGAAGCGCCTGATGACCTTCGTGGTCGTCGGTGGCGGACCCAGTGGCGTCGAACTGGCCGGATCGATCGCCGAGCTGGCGCGGCATACTCTGGCCAAGGACTTTCACCACATCGACCCGAAATCGGCCACCGTCCTGCTGCTGGAAGCGGGACCGCGCATTCTGTCCGCGTTTCCCGATACGCTGGCCCGATATGCGCGCACGAAGCTGACCCAGCTCGGCGTCACCGTGCGCGAAAATTGCGCCGTCAAGAATATCGCGTGCGACAGCGTGGAGGCGGGTGACGACACGATACCGAACGGCCTGACGATATGGGCCGCAGGTGTGAAAGCGTCGCCGTTGGGAAGGATGCTGGGCGTGGCGACCGACAAGGCCGGCCGCGTCAAAGTCGATCGCGATTTGTCTGTACCGGGCTTGGCGAATGTTTATGTGCTCGGCGACCTTGCTCTCGCCGGGGACCGTAACGGCAAGCCGCTTCCCGGCCTGGCCCAGGTGGCGAAACAGCAGGGCCAATATCTCGGAAAGGCCCTGGCGCGTGCCATTCGCGGTGAAAAGCGTGGTCCCGGATTTGAATTTCGCGACCGGGGCAATGTCGCCGTCATCGGGCGGCACGCCGCCATCGCGGATTTCGGCTGGGCGCGTTTGAAAGGGACGCCGGCGTGGATCCTCTGGGCGCTGGTGCATATCTATCTGCTTGCGGGCCTTCAGCATCGCATGCTGGTCGCGGTGCAGTGGGCCTGGCGCTATGTAACCTATGACCGCGGCGCAAGGCTGATCGTCGAGCCGGCGCCCCGGGGGGACAAGACATGCTGAGTATTCTGGTTGCCTTCGCCGTGCGCTGTCTTCTGGTCGGGCTGTTCCTGCCGTTCAGCGCGCTCGACAAGGTGCTGAACTTCGGCGACGCGGTCGATCAGGCCGCGCAGGCCATTTCGAGCCGCGTGCTGGCGACGATTCTGATCCTGTGCGGCCTCGGCGTCGAAGTCGTGATGTCGATCTGCATTTTGACGGGCGTTGCCGACCGTCTCGCGGCCTTCATCCTGGCCGGCTATTGCATCGTCACCGCATTGCTGTGGAAGCAATTCTGGAAAACGCCGGATTTCCGGTTGAAAGGCAAAAGCCAGGGCCGGGACGTGTTCTGGGACTTCCTCAAGAATTTTGCCCTGGCCGGTGGCTTTCTCTTGCTGGCCTTCGGCGCCAACGCGTCGGGTGTCACGCGCTTTGTGTCCAACCCATTCGCATCGTCGCATCCCTATGCCGCGCCGGAGGGAGCAAGCCCATGACCGACAAGTCGAGCGTGGCGTACTGGCGCCTCAAGAACGCGGGCGGCATCGCCAGACAGGCCTTCCGGTGGGCGCGATGAAAGGCGTCGAGGTGCACGATCCGCGCTTTGCCCACTATGTCCTCGACAATGCGCCGCTGGAAGAGCTCGCCACCGGCTTTCGCTGGATCGAAGGACTGGTGTGGATGGGCGACGCGGATTGCCTGCTTTTCCAGGATCTGCCGCGCGACCGCACGATGCGCTGGATCGAGTCGGCCGGGGTTTCGGTCTTCCGCGCGCCATCGGGCTTCGCGAACGGCCAGACCCGCGACCGGCAGGGCCGTCTGATCTCCTGTTCGCATCGCGAGCGCTGCCTGTTCCGCACCGAGCTCGACGGGACGGTGATGCGGCTCGTCGACCGGCACGATGGAAAACGTCTCAACGCGCCCAACGACGTGACGGTCAAATCAGACGGCACGATCTGGTTCACCGATCCGCTCTACGGAATCCAGACCGACTATGAGGGAGGCCGCCAGGTTTCGCAGCAGCCGCCGGCGCTTTATCGCTTCGATCCTGCGAGCGGCGAAATCGCTGTCGCCGCCGGCGATTTCGACGGCCCCAATGGCCTGGCGTTTTCACCGGACGAACGCCGGCTCTACGTCGCGGAGACCGGCGATCAGACGACGGACGATCCCAAGCGCTACATTCGCGTGTTCGATGTCGGCGCGAACGGCGCCCTGAGCGGCGGCGACATCTTCCACAAGATCGAGCCCGGCTATGCAGACGGGCTTTGCGTCGACGAGGACGGCAATCTCTGGTCCAGCGCCGCGGACGGCGTGCATTGCATCGACCCGGACGGCAAGCTGCTGGGAAAGATCATCGTTCCCTATCGTGTGTCCAACCTCACCTTCGGCGGCCCATTTCGCAACAGGCTCTTCATCGGCGGTTCACACACGCTCTATGCGATTTTCCTCAACCGGCGTGGAATACGGTGGCCGTGAGCGCCGCGCCCGCCGTGCAAAGCCTGTCGCGGTTCAGCCTCACGACCGCCGATGCGGAACGACTGGCCGTGTTCTACGGCAGTGCCTTCGGTTGCCGCAGGCTTGCGACGGAGCATCTTTCAGGTCCGGCGTTCGAAACCCTGATGGGCGTGGAGGGCGGCGCGCTTCGCATCACGCTGGATCTCGGCAAGCAGACCGTCGAGCTTCTGCAGTTCGATCAGCCGGGAAAGCCCTATCCGGACACTCCATCGGCATCCGATCTGGTCTTCCAGCATTTCGCGATCGTCGTGCGCGACATGGCCGAAGCATTCCGGCGCCTGTCGGCCAGGGACGGATGGACCGCGATATCCCGCGGCGGGCCGCAACGCCTGCCGAAGTCGTCCGGCGGCGTCACCGCGTTCAAATTCCGTGATCCAGAGGGTCATCCGCTCGAATTTCTTTTTTTTCCGGAAGGGGCGATGCCTGCTCGTTGGCGCGAACGTCAGAATGACGAGAACTGCATTGGGATTGATCATTCCGCGATAAGCGTCTCCAACACGGCCCGTAGCGTTTCGTTCTACGAAAACCTCGGATTCCGAATCTCCTCACATTCATTAAATCACGGAGCGGAGCAGGAAAAGCTGGACGATGTCGCGGGAGCCGAGGTGGAAGTCACCGCGCTCGAACCGCGATCGCCCGATCCTCATCTGGAATTGCTCTGCTATCGCGCCGCCGCACGCAGCGGGGCGTTGCCGTGCGCCAATGCGGATATCGCGACGGCACGCCTGGTATTAGAGGCAGCTGGCCACGCCGCTCCACGCGAGGTGGTGGATCCGGATGGTCATCACTTGATCGTTGAAGGTTAGGCGATCCGAGAGGGCCGGCCCCGGATCACATCTTCTCCTTGAGCCCGGAGCGCAGCAGCCACCAATTCGCCGGATAGCTTGTCGCGAACCCGCACAGCATCGCGATCTGCATCGAGAACCAGAACTCGGTGGAGTTAACCGCCAAATTCGCGTGCAAGATCACGCCGAACAGATAGAATTTCGCGAACGCCATGAAGGCGTACATGCCGATCTGCCAGGCCGCGAGAGACAGCGTGTCCGCCTTGATCGCCGCCCAAATCCCGTCGATCAGACCCAGACCCCGCATCGGCGCGATCGTGAAATACTGGAAGACGATGCCGAACAGATAGGCGGCGACAAAATCCAGAATCCAGACAGCGAAAGTCTTTTCGGCGAACAGGCTGTGCCAGCCGAACCAGACGGCGAGAACGGGAAAAGCGAAGGCGGCGGTTTCGGCCAGGATGTCGCCCAGCGTGCAGCCCGCGCCGCAATGCGACGTTGCCTCCGCCACCATGGCGGCGAAGGGCTTGTGCCTGGCGGGCAGCATCCGGTGCTGTTCGCGGGCTTTTCTCATTTGTTCATCGGCCGAAAGCCGCCCGAACCGGAAATAGAGCCAGAGCCAGAGTGGTCCGCCAAAGAGCGCCGTCACGGGCCAGACGACGTTCATGATCCACATATGCTGGGGACGGCGAATTTCGTCGGCGGCCACGATGAGGGCGCATATCGGCGCAACCGTCAGGAACACCAGTGAAACGTCATGAAGCCAAACCGGGACCATGTGACGAAAACGCGTGGAAGCCCGGGCAGTTCGATTGCGACGCGCGTCTTTTTGATCGGAATTTGCTTAGACCACCTGGTCCCTGGCGGCATAGACCTTGATGCTGTCCGCCACCGAATCGGCGACATGCTCCTTGCTGATGACGCCTATGATATCCGCCGCGCGCGGCACGCCAGTGCTGCTGGCGACGATCGCCATCGTCGCTTTCCTGCGCCACATCCTGCCGATGACGTTGAACATGACGTCCTCGGGGCGCGCCACGGTGAATTCGCGGCTGGCGATCTCGCCCAGCGTGACGCCGGTATAGGCGCCCTCCAGGCCATGGCGCAGCGCCGTGTTCACACGCAGCACGCCGGTCAGCCTGTCGCCGTGCACGACCACGATATGGCGCAATCCCTGCCGCTCAGGTCCCTTCAGCAGGTCGTCGAACCCCATCGTGTCGGGCAGGACCAGGATGTCCTTGTCCATCACGTCCTCGGCGCGCCGGACCAGGAACATGTTGGCGTGAAGCGCCTTGGGGATGAAGTGCCGCCGGGCGATCAGCTTGATCGTGTAGATGTTCTCGCGCGAAAGCATCCGGCGGCTGCCGATGCTGACGGCAACGGCGACGATCATCGGCAGCACGATGGCGTAGTCCAGCGTCATCTCGAAGATCATGGTGACGGCGGTCATGGCCGCGCCGGTCGCGCCGCCAACCATCGCGGCCATTCCGACCATGGCGAACGCCGGAACACTGATATCGCCGGCGGGAAAGAGCGGCTGGATCAAGGCGCCGAAGGCGCCGCCCAGCGTCGCGCCCATGTAAAGCGCGGGTGAGAAAATTCCGCCGGAGGAACCCGACCCCAGGCTGAGCGACGTGGCCGTCAGTTTGGATGCGAAGAGCAGCGCCAGGAACGGCCCGGCCGCAAGGCCTCCCAGTAGGACGTTCTGGATCGTCGAATAGCCCACGCCGTCGATCTGGTAGTGGCCGGAATAGCGCAGGAACAGAACCATCATCAATCCGACGAGGCCCATGCCGATGGCGTGGCGCAGATAGGGATTGGCGATCTGCTCGAATTTCTCCTCGGCGAAGTGGAGGCCGCGAATGAAGCCGGCCGCGCCAATGCCGATGATCAATCCGAGAATCGCATACAAGATCAGCACATAAACGGCGGAGGGATGATCCGCGATCGTGCCGACGGCGGGCACGTTGAAAGCCGGACGGGGACCGAAAAAGATACGCCCGACGAACGTCGCCGTGCCGGTTGCGAGCGCGACGGGCAGGAAGGTGCGCGTGCTGAATTCCGGCATCATCAGTTCGATGGCGAAGATGACGCCGCCGATCGGGGTATTGAAAGTGGCGGCGATGCCCGCGCCCGCGCCGGCCGCGACGAGCGTGATGCGCTGCCAGGCGTCGAGACGGAACAACTGTCCCATGTTCGAACCGAGCGAGGCGCCGATCTGGATGATCGGGCCTTCGCGCCCCACCGCCGAGCCGCTTCCGATGGCGAGCGCGGAGGCGAGCGACTTGACGACGGCGACGACGCTGCGGATGCGCCCTTCCTTGTAGAAGATGGCGTCCATCACTTCCGGCACGCCATGTCCCCGGGCCTCGGGCGCGAACGTGCGCACCAGGAACACGACGCCCATGCCGCCGATCACCGGCACGAGGATCACGAACCAGCCCCAGGGCGAAGCGGGCGTATAGACGTTCGCGTCATAGCTCGCGGAGAGCGTGCCGAAGAACATGAGGTTGTGGACGATGGAAATCAGGATGCGAAAGACGATCGCGCCGAAACCGGTGATGACGCCCACCAGGATGGCTATCAGGGAAAAGACCGCCAGATTGACCGAACGCTCGTTGGCGGCGATGTCATCCATGTGCTCGATTCCGCGAAAGGCAGTCGTTCAGACCACGCTTGCCGCCACGCATCAACCGGATTTTGGGCGATTTCTGCGGCAGATTGCCCACGAATCCGGGCGCGCCCAGCAATCATTCCTATTGCTGTCCTGAGAGACATGATTTCGCGAGCGGTCACACCACGCGAATGAAGCCCGGACCTAGAGATCGTCACGAAAGCAAGCCCAGCCGGCGAAGAAGCGGCTTCATCGTGAGTCCCTGGACGATCACCGAAAACGTCACCACGCCGAACGTCGCGATCAGTATCTCATTGCGGAGCGGCAGCGATCCCGGCAGCGCGAGCGCCAGGGCCAGCGCAAGCGCCCCGCGCAATCCGCCCCACCAAAGCACATGTTGTTCCGCGAAGGGAATTTCCCAGCGGGACCAGCGGAAGAGCAGGCAGAGTGGATAAACCGTCACCAGACGTCCGGCGAGGACCAATGCAATCGCAATCGACAGCGAGGCCGCACCGAGCGTGCTGAAGGGTATCGTGGCGGCGGCGACGCCGATCATCAGGAAAACGAACGAGTTTGCGACGAACGCCGCGAAATCCCAGAACGCGACGACGAAATCGCGCGCCTGTTCGGACAGGACCTTCAGCCTGGCGGCATCCTGCACGGCGACGTTTCCCATCAGAAGCCCCGCGGCCACCGTCGCCAGCACGCCGGAGACATGGAAATGTTCCGCCAGAAGGAAGGAGCCGTAAGCCGCCGCGGTCGTCATCGCGGTCTCCGCCAGTTGGTCGTTCGTGCGTCCGGCGAGAAGAAGCGCGGCGGCTCCGCACACCAGGCCTATCGCGACGCCGCCACCCGACGTGAGTACGAGCGCCACCGCTATCTGCGCCGGTCCGGCCGCGCCGCCGGAAGCGTTCGCCCAGGCGAGCACAAGGCCGAAGAAGACGGCCGCGACCCCGTCATTGAACAGGCTCTCGCTCTCGACCAGCAGGCGCAGCCGGCCCTTGACGCCGGTGTCCTTGAACATCGCGATCACGGCAACCGGATCGGTTGCGGCGATCAGGACGCCAAACACCAGAGCCGATACGAGCGGCCAGCCGAGCAGACAGACCATTCCCGCCGCGACCACCGCGGCCGAAACGACGACGCCCAGAATGCTGAGCGTCATGATCGGAAGCATGTCGCGCCGCAATTCCCGCCAACGAAGGCTAAGCGCGGCCTCGAACAGCAGGGGTGGCAGAATGACGTCGAATATGAAGTCGTGCGTCAGGGTCGGGGCGAAATCGACATGCAGCAGCGCGAAGCCGACCCCGGTAACGACAAGGCCGACGGTATAGGGGAGGGACAAGCGCCTCGCCGCGATCGCGACCAGAATCGCGACAACGAGCAGGGTGACGGTCCGGGCCAGAATGATGTCCATCCCGGTAGCCTATAGAAGTTATGCCCTCGATCGCACTCCGGCGTGGAAGATGCGCGGTCGAGGCGGCGAAGTCTGCAAAAAGCCCGTCTTTCCACTCCCGCCGCGGACCAGCCCACGCGCTTTGGCCCACGATCTGCGTCAATTTGGCGGCACCGCCGCGACGACGGCGCCGCCGGGCTGGATTCGATCCCATAAAGCACGGCGGAATGCGCAGCGGTAATCGTGATGAGCAGCCACTTTCCATAATCGGCCTGAAGCCGGGAGACGTGCTTTAACCGTTCGGCGTTGAGCCGAAACAGTTCGGTCGCGACGGTTTGGCATTCCGGGCCGGCGCGCCTCACTATGTTCTATTCCTCGCGTCGCTTTGCCGAGGCGCGGAGATCACGGCGATATTCGAAAAGCTCCAGCCCGGGACGATTTTCGCCAGCCAGGTTTCCGGCCGCTTCACCCACGGAATCCGCTTGGCTATGCGATGCCGGAAACTCCACGAAGCCTCAGTTGTCGGGGATCGCCCAGCGCGCCAGCGATTTGGCGGCGGTGTCAAAAAATGAGGGTTTCTGCGGGAAATGGTGGGCGCGACAGGGATTGAACCTGTGACCCCTCCCGTGTGAAGGGAGTGCTCTCCCGCTGAGCTACGCGCCCGGAACGTCCGGTTGGGCGCTATACGGTGGGCGGGCGGGGGCGGTCAAGCGCTCGGTGCTGAGCCGGCCAAGCCGGTCTGCCGCAGGCCGCCGTTTTCCCCA
>DATATK010000069.1:0-14868 GCA_036268825.1 Rhizomicrobium sp.
GATACGATGGAGCGCGACCACACCGCGCCGCCCGTCCAGCATCCGCCCCACGGCGGGCTGCTCGGCCTGCTCGAACGCACCGGCAAGGGCACGACGCAGTCGCTGCGCCAGGGCTACGACCTGCTCGGCTTTCTGGGCCGCGTGTCGGTCGAGGCGTGGGAGGCGATCACCTCGCCGCGGCGCGAACTGCCGTGGCCGGCCTTCATCCACCAGATCGAGGAGACCGGCGTCACCGCGCTGCCCATCGTCGGCATGCTCGCGTTCCTGCTGGGCGTGGTGCTCGCCTATCAGGGCGCCGATCAGCTCAAGCGCTTCGGCGCGCAGATCTACACCATCGATTTCCTCGGCGTCGGTTTCCTGCGCGAGCTCGGCGGGCTTGTCACCGCCATCATCATTGCGGGCCGCTCGGGCTCGGCCTTCACCGCCCAGATCGGCACGATGCGCGTCAACGAGGAGACCGACGCAATGCAGACCATCGGCCTCAACATCGCCGAGGTGCTGGTGCTGCCGCGCGTGCTCGGCCTGATGGTCGCGTTGCCGCTGCTGACGTTTTTCGCCGACGTGGTGGGCATCATCGGCGGCATGGTGATGACCTATTTCAACCTGGGCATCACCATCCCCGCCTTCATGCGCGAGCTGCAGGGCGCGATCAACGTCAACACGCTGATGGTGGGCCTCGTTAAGGCCCCGGTCTTCGCCTTCGTCATCGCGCTGGTCGGCTGCTTCGAGGGCATGCGGGTGGAGCGCAACGCCGACAGCGTCGGCAAGCTCACCACCCGCTCGGTGGTGGAATCCATCTTCCTGATCATCGCGCTGGACGCGGCGTTCTCGATCATCTTCTCGGTGGTGGGCATATGACGCTGAGCGCCGACAGCAAGAAGGGCGATGCCGTCATCAAGGTGCGGGGGCTGGTCAACGGCTTCGGCGCCGGCAACATCATCCACGACCATATCGATCTGGACGTGAAGCGCGGCGAAGTGCTCGGTGTCGTCGGCGGCTCGGGCACGGGCAAGTCGGTGCTGCTGCGCTCGATCATCGGCCTCAACAAGCCGCTCGAAGGCTCGATCACGGTGTTCGGGCAGGAGACCGTGGGCCTGGAGGCCGACCAGCTGCGGGGGCTTCAACTGCGCTGGGGCGTGCTGTTCCAGGAAGGCGCGCTGTTCTCCTCGCAAACCGTGGCGCAGAACATCCAGGTGCCGATGCGGCGCTGGACCGACATGTCGCAATCCCTGATGGACGAGCTCGCCGCGCTCAAGCTCACCATGGTGGGCCTGCCGGAAGACGCGGCGCGCAAGTTCCCCTCCGAGCTTTCCGGCGGCATGAAGAAGCGCGCCGGTCTGGCGCGCGCGCTGGCGCTGGATCCGGAACTGCTGTTCCTCGACGAGCCGACGTCGGGTCTCGATCCCATTTCGGCGTCGCAGTTCGATGAGCTGGTGAAGAGCTTGCAGGAAAGTTTGGGCCTCACCGTCTTCATGGTGACCCACGATATCGATACGCTGCGCGCCACGACCGACCGGATCGCGGTGCTGGTGGACAAGCAGATCAAGGTCGGGACGATCGCGACGTTGTTGAAGGATCCCAATCCCTGGATCCACGAATATTTCGCAGGACCGCGCGGCCGGGCCGCGCTGGGGCCCTGAAAGGAGCGATGGTATGGAAACCAAGGCCAATTACGTGGCGGTCGGCGCCTTCGTGCTGATCTGCGTGCTGGGCGGCATGATCGCGCTGCTCTGGCTCGCGGGCGCGCAGTACAGCGAGGAATACGCCTACTACACCACCTATTTCTCCGGCAGCGTCACCGGCCTCGGCGACGGCACGACGGTGCGCTACAACGGCATCAATGTCGGGCGCGTCTCCAAGCTCACCTTCGATCCCACCGATCCCAAGCGCGTCATCGTCACGCTCGAGATCAATCCGCAGCTTGCGATCCCCGACGATTCCATCGCCTCGATCGCGAGCGAGGGTTTGACCGGCGGCTCCTATGTCGAGATCGACGGCGGCTCGAAAGGCCGCCCGGCATTGGCGCGCGTGATGTTCGGGACCTTTCCGGTGATCAAGTCCAAGCCCTCGACCTTGCAGGAGCTGGAGCAGTCCGCGCCGCAACTCGTCGCCAAGCTCAACGTCATCGCCGGCAAATTGAACGACGTGCTCGATCCGCAAAACCGCGCGGCGATCGCGGCGACCTTGCACAATCTGGACGACATCACCACGTCGATCGACAAGCACAGCCAGAACATCGAGCACATCCTCACCAATGTCGACAGCGCCTCGACCAAGCTCGACGGCGATCTGTCCGACCTGCATGTGACGCTCGCCAGCGCGAATGGCGCGATGACCAAGATCAACCGTCTCGCCGACGACGCGGATGCCGCCGTCAACGGCGCACAGCTCGGCCAGCTGTCCGACACGGTGCGCAATCTCGCCTCCAGCCTGACCAAACTGTCCAACGAACTCGGAAACGAACCCACCCGCCTGATCTACGGCGATCGTCGCAAGGGATACACGCCGCCATGACCAACAAGATCATTTTTTCGCCCACGCGGCGTGCGCTGCTCGTCTCCGCGGCCGCGACCTTCGTGCTCGCCGGATGCAGCCTGCTGTCGCCCAGCAATCCGCCGTCGCGGATCTATGTGCTCGAACCGCCTTTCGGCAAGGCGCCGGGTCCCGCCGTGAACTGGGGGCTCGCGGTCACGCCGACCGACGTGCCCAACGTGTTCGACACCGACCGCGTCTCGCTGAGCCGCGACTTGGCGATGGACTATTTCGCCGACACGCAATGGACCGACACCACTTCGCGGCTCCTGCAATCGCTGCTGGTCGAAGCCTTCGAGAAGAGCGGCCGCATCGCGGCGGTGGCGCGAGACAGCGGCGGCGTCCATGGCGACTACATCCTGACGAGCGAGCTGCGCCACTTCGAAGCCGTCTACGACAATGGCGACGGCGCGCCGGAAATCCATGTCGAGATCGAGGCCAAGCTGCTTTCGCTGCCGCACCGCGACATGGTGGCGACGCACGACGCCGTCCAGAAAGTCCGCGCCTCGGCCAACAGCATCCCCGCCGTCGTCGTCGCGTTCAACGCCGCCACCGGCGCCGCGATCTCCGACATCGTCGACTGGGCCTTGGCCGCGCCCGGCGCGCAATATGCGGGCGCAGCGGCAACCACCGGCGACGCCGCACCGGCGCCGGTGCATCACAGGCGGCGGCGCAAGTAGCGGGCCCTCCCGCAAGGGGAGGGCGAACGTGGCGAGAAGGCGCTATGGTGGCGGCGCCACGCTTCGTGACCACCCGTAACAAATTCCATGTCCGCACCGAATATCCCTCTTGAGGAAGCGCAATGGGCGATGCTGATGCGCGCCGGCCTGGCGGGCGATCAGGCGTCCTATCGGCAGCTTCTGGCGGAATTGGCGCCGGCCTTGCGCGGGCTGGCGCGGCGGGGCTTGGCGCGCGCGGGCCTCGGCACGGCCGATGTCGAGGATGTGGTGCAGGAGACTCTTTTGGCGATCCACGTGAAGCGCCACACCTGGAAGACCGACCAGCCCTTCAAGCCGTGGCTGAACGCGATTGCGCGCCACAAGCTGATCGACGTCTTGCGCCGGCGGGGCCGCCGCGGCGAAGTCCCCATCGACGGGCTTGAAGAAATCCTTCCCGATACGCAAAGCCCCACCGGCGAGACCTCGCAAGGCGAACTCACGCGGCTGGTTGCGCGGCTGGACGGAAAGCAGCTTGCGGTGGTGCGCGGGATTTCGCTGGACGGCGAAAGCATCTCCGATGCGGCAACGCGGCTGGGCATGAGCGAGGGCGCGGTGCGCGTCGCGCTGCATCGCGGGCTGCGCAAGCTCGCCGCGCTCTATGGCGGTGCGCCATGAGGACGGACAGACTGATCGACACGCTCGCCAGCGACCGCATGCCGGGCATGCAGCCCACGCGGATGATCGCGATAGCGGCGCTCGCCGGCATCGCGGTCACCGGCGCGCTGTTCTTCGCGACGCTCGGTCCGCGGCCCGATTTCATGGCGGCGATGGGCACCTGGCGCTTCGTGATGAAGTTCGTGGTGACCATCGCGCTCGCCGCGAGCACGGCGCTGCTCGTCGCGCGCGCGGCCCGGCCGGAAACCAGGCGCGGTCCCGCCGATGCGTTGCTCTATCTGGCGCCCATCGTGCTGCTTTTGGCGGTGATCGTTGAGCTTTTCGTCGTGCCGCAGGCGAGCTGGATGCCGCGCTTGATAGGGCACAATGCGCGCATCTGCATGATGGCGATCCCGTTCTTCTCGCTCGGACCGCTGGCGCTGCTGCTCTTGGCGTTGCGCGAGGGCGCCACCGCCAATCCGCTGCGCGCCGGCGCGCTCGCCGGGTTGATGGCGGGCGGGTTGGGCGCCGCGTTCTATGCGGCGCATTGCCCGGACGACTCCCCGCTCTTCGTCGCGGTCTGGTACACGCTCGCCATCGCGCTGGTGACGGGGCTCGGCGCGCTGGCCGGGCGGCGGCTGTTGCGCTGGTAACGCACCGTACTTTTTTGACCGGAGGCGAATTGCCGCTTGCGCAATTTTGGCGAGCCGCTAGCGTCTGTGAAGTTCGTTGACTCGGGGGAGGCGGCGGACATTTCGCGGCGCGCGTATTGGCCTCGCGGAAATCATCGTCCCGCATAGGGCAGTGCATGTCGTCGCGTTTGTCTGGCGTGGATACCGAAATCGATCCGCAGAACATCGATCATCCCATCTTGCGCTTCCTGCGCGAGTACTGGGAGAGCAAGCGCGCCGGCCGCGCCATGCCTTCGCGCGGCGACATCAAGCCGTCCGAAATGAAGGAGCATCTGGGCTGGATCATCCTGCAGGACGTGCTGCCGGACTATGCCGACTTCCGCTATCGCATGATCGGCTCGCGGGTGACGCAGTATTTCCTGGGCGACTCCACCGGCAAGACGGTGAGCGAGACCTTCGCGCCTTATGGCGAGGCGGCGGTCAATGGCGTGCTGGCCGTCCACCGCAAATCCGCCCGCGACCGGGTGGTCCTGCGCACCCATGGCGGGGCCGGCTGGCTTGGCCGCTCGTTCCTGGATTTCGACGCGCTCTATCTGCCGCTGTCCGATGACGGGCTGACCGCCAACATGATCCTCAGCGCCTTCACCTTCGACCAGGCCGCGCTGTTGAAGTCGCGTTCTTAAGGTGCTGATATCACTCGCTTTTCCAGCAAAAACTCCCAAAAGGCAGGAATGCCACGGCCTGCCCAACATTACCACTCTTTAATCAGGACCATTTTATTGAGGCGGGGCAAGCAACAAGCTGGCAAGGCGGCTTGATATAATGTTATTGCGCCGCGCTGTTCGCTGGAGCGTTACCCCCGCATGAGTCTGCCGGGCGTCATCAATGCCAAGGCCAAGGGCCCCGCGGATCCCATCCGCGCGGCGGTGGAGGCCAATGCCCGGCTGTTCGCGGTGTGCTTCGCCTTCGCCGCGGCCATGAGCATTCTGGCGCTCACCGTCTCCTTCTACATGCTGGAAGTCTACGACCGCGTGCTCAACAGCCGCAGCATCTCCACGCTCGTGCTGCTCACCATCATCGCCGCAGGCGGCGTGGCGGTTTACAGCGCGCTCGATTCGCTGCGCCTGCGCCTTCTCATCCGCATCGGCATGCGCGTCGCCAACCAGCTCACGGGGCAAGTGCTGCGCTCGATGATCGCGCTCTCCGCCCAGGCCGGCGGCTCGGTCGCGCGACAGGGCCTGCGCGACATCGATTCCATCCGCAACTTCATCGGCAGCCCGGGCCTCGCCGCGCTGATCGACGCGCCGTTCCTGCTCGTCTTCCTGTTCGTGCTGTTCATGCTGCACTGGGCGTACTTCATCCTGGTGCTGGTCGGAGGCGCGATCATCGTGGGCATCGCGTTCCTCGACCAGTTCCTGACCAGCCGCACGCTGACGAGCTCCATCGGCGCCACGATCCGCGCGCACCAGTTCGCCGAAGACGGCTTGCGCAACGCCGACCTGCTCGAAGGCATGGGCATCTCGTCCACTTTCGTCACGCGCTGGCGCGACCAGTGGGTGGAATCGCTGCGCCTGTCGCTGCAATCCTCCGACAAGGATTCCATCCTCAGCGGCTTCTCCCGCGGCGTGCGCCAGTTCATCCAGGTGGCGCTGCTCGGCACCGGCGCGCTGCTGGTGCTGAAATACCATGCCTCGAGCGGCGTGATGATCGCGGCCTCCATCATCGGCGGCCGCGCGCTGGCGCCCATCGAGACGATGGTTTCGACCTGGAAGAGCATCACCGCCGCGCGCCTTGCCGCCGGCCGCGTGCGCGAGATCATGCGCCGCGCGCCCAAGCGCGACGAAGGCATGCCGCTGCCGGCGCCCCTGGGCCGCATCAATGTCGAGCGCGTCTCCTACGCGCCGCCCGGCGGCAAGAAGGCCATCGTCGCGGGCGTCAGCTTCGCGCTCGACGCGGGCGATTCCTGCGGCGTGATCGGGCCGTCCGCTTCGGGCAAGTCTTCGCTGATGCGCCTGCTCGTCGGTGCCTGGCCCGCGATGAGCGGCGTCGTGCGGCTGGACGGCGCGGATATCTATGGCTGGCCGCGCGCCGAATTGAGCCCCTATATCGGCTACCTGCCGCAGGACGTGGAGCTGTTCGGCGGCACGGTGCGCGAGAATATCGCACGCCTCACCGAAGGCGATCCGGAGCTCGTCGTCGCGGCGGCCAAGCTCGCCGGCGCGCACGAGATGATCCTTCAACTCGCCAACGGTTACGACACCGATATCGGCGAGTCCGGCGCCAAGCTCTCCGGCGGCCAGCGCCAGCGCATCGGCATCGCGCGCTCGCTTTATGGCGATCCGCGCTTCGTCGTGCTGGACGAGCCCAATTCCAATCTCGACGCGGCGGGCGAGGAAGCGCTGCTGCAAACCCTGATGGAGCTCAAGCGCCGCAACGTGACCGTCGTCATCGTGGCCCATCGCCCCAGCATCCTGGGTGCGGTCGACAAGATGCTGGCGATGCGCGACGGCGCGGTCGAAGCCTTCGGCCCGCGCAACGACGTGATCCAGAAATATACCCCGCGCGGACCGGCGCCGCGCCCCACCGTCGTGCCGCTCCAGGCAAGCGCGCCGGGTCAGGCGCCCGCCGTGGAGCCGGCTAAGTGAGCGAAGACCAGCTTCCCGTTCCGTACAAGTTTGGCGGCATCTGGACGCCGGCCAAGCACTGGCTGAAGCTCGTTTTCACCGGCGCCGATGTTCCGACGGCGAGCGACGACACGCTGCCCTTTCTGCGCACTGGCCGGCTCGTACGCACCGGTCTTTCGACGGTGATCGTCTTCGTGTTGGGCGCGCTGGTCTGGGCGACCTTCGCACCGCTCGACAGCGCGATCATGGCGCCGGGCGTGCTGGTGGTCGAGTCCCACCGCAAGATGATCCAGCATCTCGAAGGCGGCATCGTGAAGGACATCCTGGTCACCGAAGGCCAACTCGTGAAGCCAGGGCAGACGCTGATCCGGCTCGACGACACCCAGGCCCGCGTGCAGCTCGCGCTGCTGCAGGACGAGGCCGACGGGCTGGCGGCGCAGGAAGCGCGGCTGATCGCGCTGCGCGACGATGACGATCATGTCACCTTCCCGCCGGAGCTTCTGGCGCGGCAGAACGAACCCAACGTCGCCGAAGACATCCGCGGCGAAGAGAAAACCTTCGAGACCAAGCGCAGTTCGCTCAAGGAGCAGATCGGCATTCTCAACCAGCGCAAGGGCGAGAACGGCAAGGTCGTCGACGGCCTGCGCGCCCAGCAGGTCGCGCTCGAAACCCAGATCGCGCTGATCAACCAGGAAACCGGCAACGTGCAGCAGATGGTCAACAAGGGCCTCGAGCCCTTGCCGCGCCTTCTCGCGCTGCAGCGCCAGGCGGCGGACCTCACGGGCCAGCGCGGGCAGCTGATCGAGAAGATCAGCCAGGTCGATCTCAACAACGGCGAGACCGATATCCAGATCGTCAACCTGAAGAGCCAGGCGCTGGACGACACGCTGAAGGACCTGCGCGAAGTCCAGTCCAAGCGCTATGACCTGTCCGATCGCATCGAGGCCGCGCGCGATGTGCTGAACCGCACCGCGCTCACCGCGCCGGTCGGCGGCAAGGTCGTCGATCTCACGATCCACACCCGGGGCGCGGTGATCAAGCCGGGCGAGACGGTGATGGAGATCGTGCCGGTGAAGGACGCGCTCGAAGTCGAAGCGCATATCCGCCCCGAAGACGCCGAATATGTCTATGTTGGCCAGGAGGCGAAGGTGAGCCTGACCTCCTATCTGCAACGCCGCCTGCCGCAGCTCTCCGGCATGGTGACGGAGATCTCCGCCGACCGCCTCACCGACCAGCGCACCGGCCAGCCTTACTTCGTCGCCGAAGTCAGCGTCGACCGTTCGGCGCTGAAGCCGTTCCCGGACGTGCGCATCATCCCCGGCATGCCGGCGCAGGTCGCCATCCAGACCGGCACCCGCACCGCGCTCGCCTATTTCATCGAACCCATCCGCGATGTCATCCGGAACGGCATGAAGGAGCGGTAGTCGCTCGCGCCGCTCTGCCTTCGTCCTGAATTGTCATGGCCCGCGAATGCGGGCCACCCAGGTGATGTTGCAACTCTCTCTCCTTTAAAACTCGTCATCGCCCGGCTGGTCCGGGCGACCCAATTTCCTTTTCACCAAAAACAAAATGGTTCACCCGGACAAGCCGGGTGATGACGGTGTTTGGGCTGGATAAAAGGAGCGCGCGTCACCTGAATAGCCCGCAGTCGCGGGCCATGACAGCTTTGGGAAAACGCCCTAGTCTTCCCGCCAACAGCCATCCGAGGAACGCCCTTTGCCCATGCAGAACCGCATCACCGATATGCTCGGTGTGGAATTTCCCATCGTGCAGGCGCCGATGGGATGGATCGCGCGCGCCAGGCTCGCCAGCGCGGTGTCGAACGCCGGCGGGATGGGGATCATCGAGACGTCGTCCGGCCGGCTGGAGGAAGTGCGCGAAGAGATCAAGACGATGCGCACGCTGACGACCAAGCCGTTCGGCGTGAACATCGCGCAGGCTTTCGTGCGCGATCCGGGCATCGTGCAGTTCGTCATCGACCAGGGCGTGAAGTTCGTCACCACCTCCGCCGGCGATCCGCAGAAATATTGCGGGGCGCTAAAAGCGGCCGGCCTCACCGTGTTCCACGTCGTGCCGTCGCTGAAGGCGGCGTTGCGCGCCATCGAGGCGGGCGTGGACGGGCTGGTGGTCGAAGGCGGCGAGGGCGGCGGCTTCAAGAATCCGCGCGAGGTGGCGAGCATGGTCCTGCTGCCGCTGGTCTGCGAGAACGTGAAGGTGCCAGTGATCGCCGCGGGCGGCATCACCGACGGGCGCACCATGGCGGCGGCCTTCGCGCTCGGCGCCGAGGGCGTGCAGATGGGCACGCGCATGGTCTCCGCCGCGGAATCCCCCGTGCATGAGAATTGGAAGAACGCGATACTCGAAGCGCAAGAGACCGACACGGTGTTCCTCAACCGCTTCGGCCCCGGCCCCGCTTTGCGCGCGTTGCGCACGGAGAAGACCACGCGGCTGGAGAAAGACCCCGGCCAGAACATCATGGGTGAGTTCGGCTCGGCGCTCGATCTCTATTTCGGCGGCGACATGGAATCTTCCATCGCGCTGTCCGGCCAGGTGGCCGGGCGCATCGACAGCGTCAAGCCGGTGGCGCAGATCATCGCCGAGACGATCGCCGAATTCCACGAAACCCTGGCCGCGCTCGGCCGCAAATACAATTGAGGCCCCCATGGCGACGCTCGACCGCGACGGCGTGAACATCCACTACGAGGTCCATGGCTCAGGGCCAGCGATCCTGCTCACGCACGGCTATTCGTCCACCGCCGAGATGTGGAGCGGCCAGATCGCGCCGCTTTCCGCGAACCACACGCTGATCCTCTGGGACATGCGCGGCCACGGCCGCACGGATTCGCCGGATGACGTTTCGCTCTACAGCGAAGAGGCGACCGTCGCCGACATGGCGGCGCTGCTCGATCATGTCGGCGCAAAGACCGCGGTGGTCGGCGGGCTTTCGCTTGGCGGCTACATGTCGCTCGCGTTCCACGCCGTGCATCCCGAACGCGTGCGTGCGCTGCTCATCATCGACACGGGCCCCGGCTTCAAGAACGATGCGGCGCGCGAGGACTGGAATGTCTATGCCCGCAAATCCGCCGATCGTTACGAGCGCGAAGGCTTCGGCACCTCCAAAAGTCCCGAGCGCATGCTCGCGCATCACCGCACGCCCAAGGGCCTGGCGCTCGCAGGCCGCGGCATGCTCACCCAACGTGACGCGCGCGTGATCGCTTCGTTGCCGGACATTAAGGTTCCGTCGCTGGTCGTGGTCGGCGCGAACGATACCGGATTTCTGAAAGCCGCCGATTACATGCAAGCCAAGATTCCGGCTGCGCGGAAGATCGTGATCCCCGATGCGGGCCATGCCGCGAACATCGACCAGCCTGCGCCATTCAACGCGGCGGTGCTGGATTTCCTTGGCGAAATCGGCGCCTGACGGATCGTTCCCCGCAGTTTTCACCTCATTTGAGGGATCGAATACGCGCGCCGCCAGTTAACAATTCGCAGCCTCAAATCCGTGTTTTGTTATGCCGCGTCTTCGCAGTACAGCGCCGGGAACTCTGCCCGACCTCGCCGTCAAGCGGTTGGGCCGTTACGCCCATCTTAACGATGCCGAACGCGCGCTCCTGCAGGCGCTGCCCGACAGCGCGCGCGACGTGCCAATGGGCCAGTGCCTGATCGCGGAGGGTGAGCGGCTCGACACGCCGCGTTTGCTGCTCGCCGGCTGGGCCTGCCGCATGCGTACGTTTCCGGACGGACGCCGCCAGATCTTCGAATTCATCCTGCCGGGCGAGATGTACGGCCTGTGCCTGCGTCCGCAAGCCGTCGCGCTGTCGACGCTGATCACGCTGACGCCCGCGGTGATCGCCGACGCCACGCCCGTGCGCGAGGCGTTGCAGGACAGGAACAACACCTATCCGAACCTGCACGCGGCGCTCTCCTGCGTGGCGAGCCTGGACGAGGCCTACCTGCTCAACCAGCTCATCCGCATCGGCCGGCAGTCGGCGTATGAGCGCGTGGCGCATCTCATCCTGGAATTGCGCGAACGCCTCGCCATCGTCGGGCTCGCCCATGGCGACACAATCCCCGTCCCGCTGACGCAGGAGATGCTCGCCGACGCGCTCGGCCTCAGCATCGTGCATCTCAACCGCACGCTGCAGCAGTTGCGCCGCGAGAACCTGATTACGTTCAAGAGCGGAATCCTGCGTCTGATCCAGCCGGATCGCCTGGCCGACATCGCGGACTTCCGCCCGCCGAAGGTCACGAAGGCGGCCGCCTAGCTCGCCACGAACAATATCGGCCCGTCCCATTCCTTCATCAGCGCCAGCGCGGTGTTTCCGAAGAACAGCACCTTGCCCGGGCGGCGGCTCACGCCCATGACGATGAGGTCGTGCCTGGGTGCTTCCTTCAGGATCGGCTTGTCGGTCGCGCGATCCGCCGCGATGGCGGTCTTGATGTCGAGGTCGTAGCGGCTGGCGAGTTCGGCGATGTCCTTCAGCACGGCCTGTTCATTGCGCCGCGCCGTCGCGTCGCGCCGGCTCGTATCCGCCGACGAGACATAGAGCGCCGTCACGGCCAATTCGGCGGGGCGGGCGAGGATGAAAGCGGTCTCCGCGCCGCGCCGCGAAACGTCCGTTCCGTTGACCGGCACCAATATGCTGGCCGCATCGAGGAATGCAGGGTCGGGGCAATCCTGGCAGACCAGCACCGCGATGGGCCCCTCGAAATCGCCCACGATGCGCGTCAACTCCTGGGTCAGTTCACCGGTTTTTGTGCGGCTATGGGCGATGCCCACGAACATCAGGCCGAAACCTTTCTTCGCGGCCTCCGCCACCTTGTCCGCCGGGGTGTCGCCCTTGTCCTGCTTGGTGATGTCCACCTTGCGGGGCTTTTCCTCGTCGGTCGTTTCGGCGGTGACGGTGGCGCTCTCCCTGGCGCTGTCCTTGATCGCGCGCGCGTGGCCGTCCGAGATTTCCTTCTTGTTGTCGCCGGCCTTGGCGACTTCGACGACGGTGATCGGCATGCCGCGCGTGCCGGCGATGGAGCCGGCGATGCGCGCGGCGATCTTACCCGCGGGGCTTTCGTCCACGGTGTGCAATATGCGTTCGATCTTGGGGATGAAGCCTTTCTCGTCCAGCTCCTCGCGCTCCAGCCGCTCTTTCTCCGATTTGCTGATCGGCAGCCGCACCAGCGCCTTGCGCAACATCGGCGGCATGGCGGTGGTGGTGATGATCGCCATGGTCACGATCATGCTGAACAGGTTCTGCGTCAGCGCGCCCATCGAAAGCCCGATCGTCGCCACGATCACCTCCGTCGAGCCGCGCGCATTCATGCCGCAGCCCAGCGCTAGAGACTCCGATGTCCGCAGGCCACCGAGCTTGCCGCCGATGAACGCGCCGGTGAACTTGCCGACGCTGGCGATGGCCAGGATCAGCAGCGTGATCAGCAGCATCTGCGGCTTCAGCAGGATGGTGAGATCGGCGCTGATGCCCGAAAGCCCGAAGAACACGGGCATGAAGAGGGCGGTGATCACGCCGCGCAACTGATCGTCGATATGCTTGGTCAGGATCGGGGATTCGCCCACCAGCACGCCCGCGATGAACGCGCCGAGCACCGTCTGCACGCCGATGGCCGCGGTCATCAGCGCCATCGTGCCCATGATGATGAGGATCATGGTGACGACGGCGAACTCGCTCTTGAACGTGTCGTTGGTCCAGCGGATCAGCGCGAAGACGATCCGCCGCCCGATGGTGAAGGAAAAGCCCAGGAACACCGAGATGCCGATCACGATTTTGGCGATGGAGGCGATATCCGGCTTGCCCGATGTCGCGATGCCCAGCGTGATCGCGATGATGATCCAGCCGATGGAATCTTCCATGATGGCGGAGGCGACGATGACCTGTCCCAGATTGCGCCGCATGAAATTCATCTCGCGCACCACCATCGCCACGATCTTGATGGAGGATATCGAAAGCGCCGTGCCCAGGAACAGCGACGTCACCAGCCGCTCGCCCGCATTGGGGATGATCGAGGCGGGCAGGAATTCGCCCAGCGTGAAGCCGCAGACGAACGGCACCGCGATCCCGATGAGCGAGATCGACACGGCCGCGCGGCCCACCTTGCGCACCAGCTTGAGGTCCGTCTCCATCCCGGTCAGCAAGAGCAGCATCAGGATGCCGAGCTTGGACAGACCGTCGATCATGCCCTTCTGGTCGGGCGAGGATGGGAACAGGAATTTCTCGGCGCCCGGGAAGATCGCGCCCAGCACCGAGTGGCCGAGCAGGATGCCGGCCAGCAGCATGCCCATCACCGAAGGCTGGTTCAGCCGCACCATCAACTCGCCGAGCAGCCGCCCGGTGGCGAGCAGCAGCACGATCTCGGCGATGAAGACCGGCTCCTTGAGGGAGTTGATCGCTTCGCCGCCGGACTTGGCCGCGGCATAGGCGTCGCTGGCGAACAGCAGGACGAAAGCGGCCGCCAGAAAGGCGGCGAACCGCATGGCGTCGGCCCGCTGTCCCGCTTTATATTGCATGGTGCCCGCTGCCCGCTCCGATTCTGGAACTTAACGCGCGAAGCGGCGCAAACGTGCCCGGGGGCTTTCGATGGAAAAGAAGACCGCAAAACCCGCGACCATCGCCGCCCAGGCCTTGGGCTGGATCGACGAGGCGACGCGCGCCGTCTCCCCGCCCGTGCATGTCTCTTCCACCTATATCCGCGACGTCGACAATGGTTACCGCGCCGGCCGCATCTATGCGCGGGCGGACAATCCCGGTTTCGACCAGCCCGAGGCCGTGCTCGCGGCGCTGGAGCAGGGCGCGGACGCATTGCTGTTCTCCTCCGGCGTGTCGGCGGCGACGGCCTGTTTTCTGGCGCTGAAACCGGGCGACCATGTCGTGGCGCCGAAGGTGATGTACTGGTCGCTGCGCAACTGGCTGATGAATTTCGCGCGCGACTGGGGGCTCGACGTCGAACTCGCCGACATGGCGAACGCGGATGCCGTGCGCGGCGTGATGCGGCCGGGCAAGACCAAGCTGGTCTGGGCGGAGACGCCGTCCAATCCGTTGTGGGACATCACCGACATCACGGCGGTGGCCGAAATCGCGCACGCGGCCGGCGCGCGCTTCGCGGTGGACTCCACCGTGGCGACGCCCGTCTTCACCCAGCCGCTCGCGCTTGGCGCGGACATCGTGATGCATTCGGCGACAAAATATCTCAATGGCCATTCCGACATCATCGCCGGCGCACTCGCCACGCGCGTGGAGGATGAATACTGGGAGCGCATCAAGGCCGTGCGCGTGCAACTGGGCGCGATATTGGGCTCGTTCGAGGCCTGGCTTCTTTTGCGCGGCATGCGCACGCTCTATCCGCGCGTGAAGGCGGCGAGCGCCGGCGCGCAGGCCATCGCGGAACATTTCGCCCGTCACGCCGGTGTCGCGCAGGTGCTCTATCCCGGCCTGCCGGATTTCGCCGGCCACGATATCGCCGCGCGGCAGATGCAGGGCGGCTTCGGCGGCATGCTCTCGATCCGCGTCAAAGGCGGCGAGCAGGCGGCCATCGGCGTGGCGGCGAAAGTGAAGTTGTGGAAGCGCGCGACCTCGCTCGGCGGCGTCGAGAGCCTCATCGAGCACCGCGCCTCCGTCGAAGGCGCGAACTCGCCATGCCCGCCTGACCTGTTGCGGCTGTCTGTCGGGATCGAGGATGTGGGCGATTTGATTGGCGATCTGGAAGAAGCGCTCGGGACATGACGAACACGAAGACGTACCCTCCCCTTGAGGGAGGGTC
>DATATK010000070.1:0-25289 GCA_036268825.1 Rhizomicrobium sp.
CCTTTGGATCGTCGCGCACGGACCCCTCCCCGAAAAACGCTTCGCGTTTTATCGACCCTCCCTCAAGGGGAGGGTGGAAAAGAAATTATCGCACCGCCCAACCATCCATCGTCTTGGCCATCTTCACGTCGTTCTCCGTGATGCCGCCCGCGTCGTGCGTGGATAGCGTCACTTCGAGTTTGTTGTAGACGTTGAACCACTCCGGATGATGGTCCATCTTTTCGGCGAGCAGCGCCACGCGGGTCATGAAGGCGAAGGCGGCGTTGAAGTCCTTGAACTCGAATTTGCGGGTGATGGCGTCGCGGCCGCGGACCTTGCTCCATTTGGGCAGGTCTCTCATCGCGGTCTTGCGGGCGGCGGGGGCGAGCTTCTGCATTTTCATCTCCGGCGATCTCCTGGTGAATACCGCTAGCGCAACGGATAGTTCCGCTCCGGCGTGTAGAGGCTGCCGTCCGGCGTCAGCACGCTCGAATAGAGGATGAATTCGCGCACCTCGAACGGCGTGCTCGAATAGAGCGCGTGATCGGTGAGGTAGTCCAGCACGTTTCCCGGCGGTGTCGCGCGCAAACGGGCGAGCGTGACATGCGGCGTGAATTTGCGTGTCTCCGCCGGATGGCCGAGGCGCTGGAGCGCGGTCTCGACTTTACGGGACAGATGCACGACCGGTTCTGGCTCGCGCACGCCGGCCCAGAGCGCATGCGGATGCTTGCCGCCGAATTCGCCGACGCCGTGCAGCGCCAGGGTGAAACGCGGCGCGGCGATGGCGGAAAGCATGTCGTCGATCTCGGCGGCGTCGCGGCCGTCCACTTCGCCGATGAAGCGCAAGGTGAGATGGAGTTGCTCGCGCTCGCTCCAGCGCGCGCCGGGCACGCCGGACTGGATCAGCATCAGGCCCTCGGCCACGGAGTCCGGGATCGGCAACGCCACGAACAGCCTCATGCGCGCGCCAGCCTGCCGAGTGGAAGACGGCTTCGAAAGATCAGGACAACCGAGCCGTAGGCGGCTGTGCCGAGAACAAACGCGAAAGCCAGCAGAACGATTTCCCGCAGGCTCGTGGCAGGCACGAATCGCCCGCCGAAATTCACGGCGATGAACGCGCCCGCCGCCGTCGCGGCGCCCGCGAGCAGGAGGGGCAGCACGGCGCGCGAAAAATCCGTGCTGATCCGGAGCAGGCCCCGGCTGCGGCCCAGCGCGACCAGCAGGGCGACATTGATCCACGCGCCCAGCGACGTGCCGAGCGCGACGCCCGCGATGCCGAGGTGAAAGCCCCAAACGAAAATCAGCTTCAGGACGATGTTGCAGGCAATCGCGGTGAACGTGGCGCGCACCGGCGTCATCGTGTCGTGGCGCGCGTAAAACGTGTACTGCACGATCCGCGTCAACGCAAAAGCGGGCAGGCCCACACCGTAGGTCGCCAGCGCCACGGCGGAGAGCATCGCCGCATTCTTGTCGAAAACGCCGTGGGCGAAGATCGCGCGCATGATGGTGCCGGGGATGGTCATGAAGACGGCGGCGAACGGCAGGGTCAGCAGCAGCGAAAGCGCCGCCGTGCGGTTCTGCGCCGAATCCGAACCCTCGCGGTCGTCGAGCGCCAGCCGCGACGACATCGCGGGCAGCAGCACGGTGCCGAGCGCGATGCCGAGAACGCCGAGCGGGAGCTGGTCGATGCGATCGGCATAATACAGCGCCGTCCGGCTGCCCGCGGGCAGAAGGCTGGCGATGATCGTATCGATGAAGGGCGCGATGAAGACACTGGCCGAGCCAACGGTGACCGCACCGAGCGCTTTGAAGAATTGCCTGATCTGCGGTGTCCAGCGCGGCCAGCCGATGTGCAGCGACAGACCATCCCGGCGGCTGGCCCACAGCATGAAGAACAATTGCAGGAAGCCTCCCAGCAACACGCCCCAGGCCGCGGCGTAAGCGGCATTCGGAAACCAGTGCGCGCCGAGCAGCGCCGCGATCATCGCCAGATTCTGAAAATTCGACCACGCCGCCGCCGCCCAGAATTTCTCGATGGCGTTCAGCATCGCGGAAAGCTGGATCGCGACGACGGTGAGGATCAGATAAGGAAAGGTGATGCGCGCGAGGCTGACCGTGAGCGCGAACTGTCCCGGATGCTCCGCGAAACCCGGCGCGATGACGCGGACGATCGCCGGCATGCACAGCAGCGCCGCCAGCAGGACCACGAGCTGCGCCAGCATCTGCCAGGAAAACACCCTGTCGGCGAAAATCGTCGCGGCGTCATGCTCGCCTTTCGCGTGCAACGCCGCGTAGCTCGGCAGGAAAGCGGGATTGATCGTGCCCTCTCCGAAGATCTGGCGGAAGTAATTCGGGAACATGAACGCCACGATGAAGGCATCGGACATCGGCCCCGCGCCGAGCACGGCGGCCTGCAGGATGTCGCGCATGAAGCCGGTGATGCGCGACAGCAGCGTGAACCCGCCGACGGAGAGAAGCCGCTTGAACATCTAGTGCTTCGCCTCTGCCACCAGCTTCAGCACGTCGGGCATCAACTTGCCGACGATGATCTTCACGCCGGCGGGATTGGGATGGATTCCGTCCGCCTGGTTGAGCCTGGGGTTCAGCGCCACGCCGTCGAGCAGGAAGGGGTAGAGCAACACGCCGAACTTTTTGGCGAGGCGCGGATAGATCGGATCGAACTGCGCGGAATATTCCGGCCCCATGTTGCGGGGCGCCTTCATGCCGAGCAACAGCACGGGAAGGTGGGCCGCTTTCAGCCTGCTGAGGATGGCGGTGAGGTTCTTCTCCGTCTCCTTGGGATCGAGGCCGCGCAGCGCGTCGTTCGAGCCGAGCTCGACGATGACGGCGTCCGGATCATCGCCCAGCGCCCAATCCAGTCCGGCCAATCCGCCCGCCGAGGTGTCGCCCGAGACGCCGGCATTGGCTATGGCCGCGTTCACGCCCGCCGCCTTCAGCTTCGCCTCCAGCACCACGGGAATCTCGGAGCCCGGCGGCACGCCATAGCCCTGCGTCAGGCTGGTGCCGACCATCAGGATCTTCACCGGCGCGGCGAAGGATGGGCTTACCGCAAGCATCAGGAGGATTAGCGCAAGAATGCACCTCCCCCTTGCGGGGAGGTCGACAAACCTTCGCGCGAAGCGTGAAGGTTTTCGGGTGGAGGGCCGTGCCGGACGGAGATTCGGCCCCCCACCCGAAACGCTGCGCGTTTCGACCTCCCTGCAAGGGGGAGGTGCGTTATCGCGCTTGAATCGCCACAGTGTCATGCCATATCGCCTAGCATGCCCTTCCCGCTCGCGCGACCGCGGGCTTGCCACACGAGACCCCATGGCCGCGATCGATCTGCAGACTATCAGCCTGACGCTCAAAAGCGCCGCCGGCCCGGTGGCGATCCTGTCGGACCTGTCGCTGACGGTGGAAGACGGCGAGACGGTGGCGCTGCTGGGCCCGTCCGGCTCGGGCAAGTCCTCGCTCCTGATGGTGGCCGCCGGGCTTGAGGCGCCGACGTCGGGGCGCGCGGTGGTCGCCGGTATCGACATCACCGCGCTGGGCGAGGATGCGCTGGCGCGGTTCCGGCGCGACCATATCGGCATCGTGTTCCAGTCCTTCCATCTGATCCCGACCATGACGGCGCTGGAGAACGTCGCCGTGCCGCTCGAACTCGCCGGTGTAACGGACGCCTTTGCGCGCGCGCGGGCGGAACTCGAGGCCGTCGGCCTCGGCGCGCGGGTCGAACATTATCCGGGGCAGCTTTCCGGCGGCGAGCAGCAGCGCGTGGCGCTGGCCCGCGCCATCGCGCCGCGGCCGAAGGTCCTGTTCGCGGACGAGCCCACCGGCAATCTCGACGGGCAGACCGGCAAGGACGTCGCCGATCTTTTGTTCGCCCTGCATGCGCGATCGCGCACGACGTTGTTTCTCGTCACCCATGAGGAAGCCCTGGCGCGGCGATGCGGGCGCATCGTCCGGCTGAAGGACGGCCGCATTGTGGCGGACGAACGCCTCACTGCGCTGGAAAGTGCGGCCGTATGAGCGGCCTTGCGTGGCGGCTCGCAAGGCGCGAATTGCGCGCCGGGCTTTCGGGATTTCGGATTTTCTTCGCCTGCCTCGTGCTTGGCGTGGCCGCCATCGCGGGCGTGGGCTCGCTCTCAGACGCGCTGCTCACCGGCATGGCGGCGCAGGGCCGCGTTCTGCTCGGCGGCGACGTGTCGGTGGGGCTGGTCCATCGCGAGGCGACGCCGGATGAAAAGGCGTTCCTGCAGCGTCACGGCCGCGTCTCCGAAACCATCTCGATGCGCGGCATGGCCTATGCGCTAAAGAACGGCGCGGAGGCCGAGCGGCAACTCATCGAATTGAAGGCCGTGGATGGCGCCTATCCGCTTTACGGCCATGTCGAGATTGCGCCGAAGGGCGATCTGGCGGCGGCGCTCGCTTGCAGTGCGCACGAATGCGGCGTGGCGGCGGAGCAGACTTTGCTCGATCATCTGCACATCGCGCGGGGCGCGCTACTGCGCATCGGCGTGCAGAATTTCCGCATCACTGCGATCCTGACCAACGAGCCCGACCGTCTGTCCGGCGGGTTCAGCCTGGGGCCGCATGTGGTCGTGTCGCAGGCCGGGCTCGAGCGCACCGGGCTCGTCACGCTCGGCAGCCTGATCGAATATTCCTACCGCGTCGCGATGCCCCCGGGCGCATCGATTGCGTCGTTCCGGCATGAGGCGCGCAAGGCGTTTCCCGATGGCGGCTGGCAGATCGGCGACCGCGATCACGCGGCGCCCGGCACGCAGCGCTTCATCCGCGAAGTCACCATGTTCCTGACGCTGGTGGGATTGACGGCGCTAGCGGTCGGGGGTGTCGGCGCGGGACAGGCCGTGGGCGCGTTCCTCGACCGCAAGCGCGGGGAGATCGCAACGCTCAAGGCGCTGGGTGCGGAAGGCGGCACGATCTTCGCGATGTTCTTCCTGCAGGTGATGGCGATTGCGTTGGCCGCGGTGCTGCTGGGGCTTGTGCTGGGCGCGGCGATGCCGTTCGCCGTGGGCGCGTTCTTTGGCGCGGATATTCCGACGCCGACGCAATTCGCGATCTATCCGGCGCCGCTTCTGCTCGCCGCCGCGTTCGGCATTTTCTCAGCCGCGGCCTTCGCGATCCCGCCGCTCGCCCGCGCCCGCGAGGTCGCGCCGGCCACGCTGTTCCGCGACGTCGTCGCGCCGTCTTCCGCGCGCGGCCGCTTGCCCTATCTCGCGCTCGCGGCTGGCGCTGCCGCCATCGTCATTGCGCTTGCATTGATCGTCGCGCCGTCGCCGAAATCTGCGGCCTATTTCCTCGGCGGCGTCGCGGTGGGGTTGGTCGCGCTCGGCCTGTTCGCGCAAGGTTTGCGCTGGGTGTTGCGGCGCCTGCCCCGGCCACGTTCGCCGACCTTGCGGCTCGCGCTCGCCAATCTGACGCGACCGGGCGCATCGACCTCCTCCGTCGTGGTGGCGCTGGGATTGGGGCTGACCTTGCTCTCCGCGGTGATGCTGCTCGACGGCACCATTGCCTCGCAGGTGAAGGACGAGCTGCCCGGCACCGCACCCACTTTCTTCTTCGTGGACATCCCGCCGGACGAGATCGAAGCATTCAATGCCACGATCCATCGCTTCCACGTAGAAGACTACGACAGCGCGCCGATGATCCGTGGACGGATCACCGCGCTCAACGGCGTGCCCGCGCGCAATGCCAAGGTGGATGCGAACGCGCGCTGGGCGCTGGCCGGCGACCGCGGCATCACCTACGCCGCCAAGCTGCCCAAAGGCGCGGAAATCACCGAGGGTCAATGGTGGCCGGACGATTACCAGGGCCCGACGCGCATCTCCTTCGACGGCGAACTGGCCACGGGCATGCACCTGAAACTGGGTGACACAATCACCCTCAACGTGCTGGGGCGCGAGATCACCGGCACGATCGCCAATTTCCGCCATGTCGACTTCTCGAACGGCCGGCAGAACTTCGTGCTGATCCTCTCGCCCGGCCTGATCGACAAGGCGCCGCACGATTTCCTCGCCAGCGTGCGCGTCGCGCCCGCCGAGGAAGAGGCGATGTACCGCGCCGTCACCGACAAGTTCCCCAACGTCTCCACCGTGCGCGTGAAAGACGCCATCGCCCAGGTGAATGGCCTGCTCCAGGAACTCAGCGACGGGGTGCGCGCTTCGAGCCTCGTCACCGTGCTGGCCGGATTGTTCGTGCTCGCGGGCGCCATAGCGGCGGGGCAGCGCGCGCGGCTCTATGACTCCACCGTGCTGAAAGTGCTCGGCGCGACCCGGGCGCGGATCGCGGCGGTCTATGCGCTGGAATACGGGCTGATCGGGATCGTCACCGGAACGCTTGCGCTGGGCGCGGGCACGCTCGCGGCGTGGGCGGTGGCGCACAGCGTGTTCGACGTGTCCCTGGTGTTCAGCGCGGGCGCGGCGCTCGCCACCATCGTGGGCGGCGGGGCTGCGACCTTGCTGTTCGGATTGGCCGCGGCGTGGACCGCGCTGTCCGCCCGGCCTGCGGCGCTGTTGCGCAGCCCCTAATCGAAAGCTCTCGGATATTTAACCTGCCAGGCGCCGGCGAGCGCGCCCGGGCGCAATTCCAGCGCCTGATAGGCGAGTCCCGAATAGACGCAGGTTAAAGCGCGCGCGGCTTTGCGGCTGAACCCGAAACTTTTGTAATAGGTTGGATCGCCCAGCACGGCGACGGCATCAAAACCCATGGCCGCACAGCGCGTAAGGCCTTCGCGAACCAGGGCGCTGCCCACGCCGTTGCCCTGCAGCCCGGGCATCACGGAAAGCGGCTGCAGGCCTGCCAGACGCATGGTCTGCGGTTCGACATGCAGCCGGCTGAAGGCGATATGGCCGTTTACCAGCCCGCCGACGGACACGAGTTCCAGCACGATATCGTTATAGGCACGCAGCCGGTAGACGAGCTCCGCCTCGTCCGACCGGCCATACGCCGTCGCAACCAGCCGGTAGATCGCGTCGCGATCGTCCGGCACGGCCACCCGAATCTCGGTTTTGTCCTGTTTCGCCATGCCCCCTGGCCTTGATACCCCATACGCCAGATATGATATTATAGCCAAACCGGCCCTGCGCCGGACAAGGGAGAATTTGCCTCATGGCTGACTTCGACAATCGCGCCATCCGCGCCACTTCGGCGACCAGCGTCACCGACGCCGGGCTGAAAGCGTACATGCTGCGCGTCTACAACTACATGTTCCTGGCGCTGCTGATCACCGGCGCCACGGCCTACGCCACCTTCGCCGCGGCCGTGACGACCGACCCGGCGCAATCGGCGGGCAAGTTCGCCAACGGCGTAATGGTCACCAGCTTCGGCGCGCTGCTGTTCGGCAGTCCGATCAAGTGGGCCGTCATCTTCTCGCCACTGGTTCTGGTGCTGCTGCTCAACGCGCGTATCCGCACCATGAGCTTCGCCACCGCGCAAATCGCGTTCTGGACGTTCGCGGCGATCATGGGCGTCTCGCTGTCGTCGATCTTCATCAGCTACACCTATACGAGCATTGCCGAGGTGTTCTTCGTCACCGCAGCGGCGTTCGGCGGGCTTAGCCTGTGGGGCTACACCACCAAGACAGACCTGACCGGCATGGGATCGTTCCTGTTCATGGGCATGATCGGCGTCGTCGCCGCGTCCGTCGTGGACATCTGGCTGAAGTCCGACATGCTGGCCTTCGTCTATTCGGTGGTCGGCGTGGTCGTGTTCACCGGGCTCACCGCCTATTACACGCAAAAGATCAAGGAGATGTACGTCGTCAGCGACGACGGCTCCGTCGCCGGGCGCAAGGCCATCATCGGCGCGCTCAGCCTCTACATCGCCTTCCTCAACCTGTTCATGTCGCTGCTGCGCCTGATGGGCGGACGGCGCTAGAGCGGCGCGAAACGGACAAAGCCCCGATGGCGACATCGGGGCTTTTCTTTTGCCATGCACGACGGCCCGGCGCTGGCATGCCGCTAACCCTGCGACGCGAGCGCTTTGATCAGCTTCTTGTCGAATACGTGCAGCACATTCTCCAGCTCATGCCCCCGCCGCAGGATGTGGCCAGGCGACGCGATCACCGCGTATTGACCCTGCCGCGCGCGCAGCTTGGGGCGCTTCTCGACGCGGAACAGCGGCATCTCGCTGGTGCGCCGGAAGATGGAGAACAGGGCGACATCGTCCAGGAAATCGATCGCGTAGTCGCGCCATTCGCCGGCGGCGACCATGCGGCCGTAGATCGTGAGGATCTGGTTGAGTTCGCGCCGGTCGAACCGCACCGACGCCGCGGTAAAGCCGCCGACGCCCGAAGGTACGGTCCGCGCGGATGGGCGAGGCTCCGCGCGGAGGAACGCTATGGGTTCCTCTGCCATGATGGGAGTGTGAGCCCGCACGGCGCGGCGCGCAAGCTGTCTACCGTTTCCGCGCCAGCATCACGCCGTCGCCGATGGCAGCGAGCGCCATGTCGACGCGTGGGTCGCCATGGATCTTGGCATTGAGAGTGCGCAGAACAACGGTGTCCGCCGCCATGTTCGCCGGATCGGCGACCGCGCCGCTCCACAACATGTTGTCCAGCGCGATCAGCCCGCCGGTGCGCACCATTTTCAGAGCGCGCTCGTAATAGCCGTCGTAATTCATCTTGTCGGCGTCGATGAAGGCGAAGTCGAATGGCGCGTCCTTCGCGGCGATCATCGCATCCAGTGTTTCGAGCGCCGGGCCGAGGCGCAGGTCCATCTTCGCGTCGATGCCCGCTTCCTTCCAATAGGTTTTCGCCTTGCCGGTGAACTGGGCGCTGACGTCGCAGCAGACGCAGACGCCGTCCGCCGGTAGCGCCTGCGCCACCGAAAGCGCGCTGTAGCCGGTGAACGTGCCGATCTCCAGATAGCGCCTGGCGCCGGTCAGTTGCGCGATCAGCGCCATGAACGCGCCCTGGTCCGCGCCGATCTGCATCATAGCGTTGGGCATCTTGCGGGTTTCTTCGCGGCAATGGATCTGCGCGGGTGTTTC
Organism: Rhizomicrobium sp.; assembly: GCA_036268825.1. Taxonomy (GTDB): domain Bacteria; phylum Pseudomonadota; class Alphaproteobacteria; order Micropepsales; family Micropepsaceae; genus Rhizomicrobium. The sequence goes on from DATATK010000070.1 coordinate 8,989, forward strand.
GCGCGATCCCGTGCGCTCGACATAGGCAAGCAGGCCCTCGGTCACTGGCATCAGGCGACTCATGCTCTCGCTCCCGTGATCGGCGGTCACGAAACCGCCTTGTTTACGCCTCGGCTTCGCCCTTTCGGCGCGCGAAAACACGCCTGCCGGTTGGCTCCATTGATGGCATTGCCAGGAGATCAAGCAAGCCCCCCAGCCCTTCTCCGGGCGCGCGCCTCGGGCCAGCCGGCATTTTCCCTTCCCTTATATCAGCCGCTTCGTGAAGAGTACGGCCTCGTCACCGGTGCCGGGCCGGCGCTGCGGGTCTAATAGCCGAGCTTTTTCAGGTTGTATGACATCTGTCCGAACGGTCCGCCCACCGCCCCGGTGAGGATGGAGACGGCCGTGCGCACCCAATATTCATGCGGCGCGATATCGCCGAGCGCGACGGAGATCGCGAAGCCCACCACCGCGCAACCGCCGCCGACGAACGCGCCAACCATCGTCCCGCGCGTGTAGCCCGGCCCGACATCCTGCGCGTAGAGATAGCCGACCGTCGCGGAGATCATCATGCCGCCGAACCAGAAGACGTTCAGCACGATCCAGGGGCTGTAATGACCGAACACCGCGAGCGAGGCCTGGAGCAGCGTGCCGACGATAAGCGCGCGCTGCGCGGCCCTGACGTCGAACATGCGGAACTCCCGGAAGCGAAGCGTCGCCCACATTGTCGCGAGCTTTCGCCCCGCCGTCCATCGTGCTGCGGCGGCCCGGGTAGCGGGGCGGCGACTGCGGACTTCCACGCGGAGTCGATTCGTAGCCTTTTTTCCCCGAACGGCCGCATCACCGTCACCGCGAGGCGGGTTTTTGTGTCTTCGCCCATCGCCGAATGCCTGATCGATCGGTCAACAGGGCAAGTGGGGCTTGGCGGCAACGCCGAATCGGCCATGGCGCATCCTTAATTTCAACGGTCTTGCCGGGGGGGCACGATTTCTCTATGGCCACAATTGCCCATGTCCGCTCCCATGATTGAAATCTCAGGCCTGACCAAGCTTTTCGGCCCCGCCACGGCCGTGGCGGGGATCGACTTGACCGTGGGCCGCGGCGAGGTTCTGGGCTTCCTGGGGCCGAACGGCGCCGGCAAGTCCACGACCATGAAAATGATCACCGGCTTCCTCACGCCCAGTAGCGGCTCGGTGCGGGTCTGCGGCCACGACGTGGAGACCGATCCTCTCGCCGTCCAGCGCGCCATCGGCTACCTGCCCGAGGGCGCGCCTGCTTACGGCGACATGACTCCGCTGCAGTTCCTCGCTTTCATCGCCGAGGTTCGCGGGCTTCGCGGCGAGGCGGCGAAAACGGCCGTCGCCAAGGCCGTCGCCGCGACCGAACTCGATCCGGTGCTGCAGCAGCCCATCGACACGCTCTCCAAAGGCTTCAAGCGCCGCGTCGGCCTGGCGCAGGCGATCCTGCACGATCCGCCGGTGCTGATCATGGACGAGCCGACGGACGGGCTCGATCCCAACCAGAAACACGCCGTGCGCGCCCTGATCCGCGCGATGTCGCCGCAAAAGGCGATCATCGTCTCGACGCATCTGCTCGAAGAAGTCGAAGCGATCTGCACCCGTGCCGTGATCATCGACCGCGGCCGCGTGGTGGCGGACGGCACGCCCGTCGAACTGCTCTCCCGCTCGCGCCACTACAATGCGGTCACGATCACGCTGCCCGCCGATCAGGCCGAACGGGCGAAAATAAAACTCAAAGCGCTGCCCGCCGTCGCGAGCCTCGAAGAGGCGCCGGCGTTCGACGGCATGGTGCAGATCACAGCATTCCCGAAGAACAATGCGGTGCTGGTCGAGGACGTGAGCCGCCTTGCCGCCGGCGAGAACTGGAACCTGCGCCGCCTCTCGGTCGAGTCCGGCCGGCTCGACGATGTGTTCCGCGCCATCACCACGCATGACGCCGCCCGCGCCCGCGAGGGCCGCGCATGAGCCCGGTCTGGATCATCTTCAAGCGCGAATTCGCGGCCTATTTCGCGACGCCGCTCGCCTATGTGTTCATCGTGATCTACCTGCTCGCGATGGGCATCTTCACCTTCTTCGTCGGGCATTTCTTCGACAACGGCGTGGCCGACCTGACGGTGTTCTTCACCTATCATCCCTGGCTCGACCTGATCTTCATTCCCGCTTTGTCGATGCGCCTCTGGGCGGAAGAGCGCCGCAGCGGCACGATGGAATTGCTGCTCACCCTCCCCGTTCCGCTCTGGGCGACGGTGCTGGGCAAGTTCCTCGCGGCGTGGGCGTTCACCGCGGTGGCCGTCGCGCTCACCTTCCCGATCTGGATCACGGTCAATGTGCTCGGCAGCCCCGACAACGGCGTGATCTTCGCCAGCTATATCGGCAGCCTGTTGATGGCGGGCGGCTATCTGGCTATCGGCTCGGCGATTTCGGCGACCACCAGCAACCAGGTCATCGCCTTTGTGGTGAGCGTGGTGGTGTGCTTCCTGTTCACGGTGACGGGACTTCCTTTCGTGATCGACTTCTTCCGCGCCTGGGCGCCGTTCGCGGTGGTTGAAGCGGTCTCTTCGCTCAGCTTCCTCACCCATTTCACCGCGATCACCCAGGGCGTGATCGATTTGCGCGACGTGATCTTCTTCTTCTCGCTGATCGCGTTCTTCCTCACCGCCAATATCGTCGCCATCGACGTGAAGAAGGCGGGCTGAGCGATGACGCCATTGTCCCGCCGCCTCTATGCCATCACCGCGCTGGCGCTGGCCGCGATCATCTTCGTGGCGCTCAACATCGCGGCCGACGCCACGCTCACCACCGAACGCATCGACCTCACACAGAACGGCGTCTACACGCTGGCGCAGGGCACGCGGAACATCATCGCGAACCTCAAGGAGCCGGTGACGCTGCGTTTCTTCTATTCCAAGCAGGTCGCCGTCCAGTATCCGCAGATCAATATCTACGCCAACCGCGTGCGCGACCTCCTCCGCGAATATGCAGCGCTCAGCCACGGCAAGATCGTGCTCGAAGAGGTCAACCCCGAGGCCTATTCGCCCGAGGAAGACGAGGCGGCGGCGGACGGCCTGTCGGGGGCGCCGACGGATTCCGGCGAGATGGTCTATTTCGGCCTCGTCGGCACCAATTCGATCGACGGGCGCGAGACCATTCCGTTCTTCAGCCAGGACCGCGAGAATTTCCTGGAATACGACATCACCTCGCTACTCTATCGCCTCTCCGCGCCGAAGAAGGCCAAGCTCGGCATCCTCACCAGCCTGCCGATGGACGGCGGCGGTGGCGGGATGCAGGCGATGATGGGTGGCGGCGGCGGCCAGCCTTATCTGATCTATCAGGAACTCGCCAAGAGCTACGACACCGCGATGCTCGATCCGTCATTCACCAGCATCCCGCCTGACATCGACGTGCTGATGATCGCCCATCCCGGCGAGCTCACCCAGGCGCAATCCTACGCGATCGACCAGTTCGTGCTCGGCGGCGGCCACGCGCTCGTCTTCGTCGACCCCTATTCGGAAATCTCGCAGGCAGGCGGACAGGGTAGCGCCCCAGTGTCATCCGACCTGCCGCAGCTCTTCCGCGCCTGGGGCATCTTCTACAATCCCAACAAGATCGTCGGCGACCGCGCGCTGGCGCAACGCGTGCAGATCGGCGATCCGCGCAATCCCGTCGCGAGCTATCCGGTCTGGCTGCATCTGACGGCGGCGAATTTCGACAGCAGCGACCAGGTGACGTCGAGCCTGCAGACGCTCAACCTCGCCAGCACCGGCGTGCTCAGCCCTTCGAAGAATGCGACGACGACGTTCACGCCGCTGGTCAGCACATCGAACCAGGCCGGCCTGCTCGACGCCGCACAGGTGCGTTTCAATCCGCGGCCGCAGGATCTGATGGCCTCCATCGAACCCACCGGCCATCCCATGGCCATCGCCGCGCGCATCTCCGGCATCGCCCGGACCGCCTATCCCAACGGCGCCGCGACGGCGCCCGGCGCGGCCAGGCAGATCATGGTCTCCAAGGGCCCGATCAACGTCATCGTGATGGCCGACAGCGACATCTTCGACGACCGCTTCTGGGTCCGTGTCGAGGACCTTTACGGCAAGAAGGTCGCCGTGCCCTACGCCGACAACGCCGCTTTCGTGATCAACGCGGTGGAGAACCTCACCGGCTCCAGCGACCTGATCTCGCTACGCACCCGCGCCACCAACGACCGGCCGTTCACGCTGGTGAAGCAGCTTCAGGCGGACGCGCAGTCGCAGTACCAGCAGGAAGCCGACGCGCTGCAGACGCGGCTGACCGATACCGAGAGCCGGCTGCACGCACTGCAGCAGGGCGGCTCGACCAATGGCCAGCCGGTGAACAGCGCCTCGCTCACCCCCGAGCAGCAGACCGAGATCCAGCAATTCAAGCGCGACGTCTACGACACGCGCCGCCAGCTGCGCGACGTGCAGCAAAGCCTGCGCGAGAGCATCGACCTGCTCGGGAACATCCTCGCCTGGGTGAACATCCTGCTCGTGCCGCTCCTGGTGGCGCTGTTCGCCGTCGTCCTCGCCGCCGTGCGCCGCCGCCGGCGTGCGCGCGCGATTGCGTTGTGAGGGCGCGATGATCGACACGCTCCTCAAGGACCCGCGCCGCCGCAACCTCGCGATCCTCGCCGCTGCGGCCATCGTGTTCGTGCTGCTAGCGGTGCTCGCGATCCACGTCAAACAGGGCGAAGTCACGCCGCATTATACCGAGCAGTCCTTCTTCCCCGATCTCGTCAGCCATGTGCGCCAGATCGCGACCATCCGCGTGCAGTCCAAGCGCGGCACGTTCGATGTGACGTTCAAGCCGTACAAAGGCTGGGTCATTCCCTCGCACAACGACTATCCCGCGTCGTATGAGCAGATCAAGGAAACCATGGTGGGCTTCGCGGCGCTTCTCACCATTGAGCCCAAGACCGCGCGCGCCGAATGGCTGCATTATGTCAACCTCGACGCGCCGCCGAAGGGCAACGGTGTCGAGATCACATTCCTCGACTACAAAGGACATACGCTCGCGGCGATGATCGTGGGCAAGAGCGTCGATATCGGCGATCCGAGCGGCCAGATCGGCCTGTTCGTGCGAAAGCCCGACAGCGACCAGAGCTGGCTGGTCAAGAGCCCGGTGGAGTTCAAGAGCGATCCCGCCGACTGGATGGACAAGAGCGTGATGGACGTCGATCGCGCGCGGATCGCGGAGACCGATGTCGATCCCATCGGCACCCCGCCGTTCGACACGCGCCGCGAGAAGCAGAGCGATCCCGATTTCGCCGTAACGGACATTCCCACGGGACGTGAACTCGCCGATCCCGGCGCGGCCGATGCCGTCGCCACCGCCATATCCGCCTTCACCTTCGACGATGCTCGCCCGTCCAAAGATTTCGATTTCGCCGATGCCGCCCGGCTCATCAGCCACACTTTCGACGGGCTGATCGTCACCGTCGAAACCCTGAAGCGGGACGATGGCTATTGGGCCACCGTCTCGGCCGAAGCCGCCCCCGGCAAGCCGGACGCCGCCCGCGAGGCGCGCGAAATCGATGCGCATGCCGCCGGATGGGCGTATAAATTGCCCGCCGCCGAGGGCCAGCTCTTCATGACCACGCTCGAAAGCCTGCTGAAGCCGGTGGGCCCCGCCAAGCCAGCACCCGCGCCATGAGCGCCGAGATTCAGAACCCGGCGGGCACCGATGCGGTGCCCCTGTTCCTGCGCGACTGCTGGTACATGGCCGCTCTCGCCCGCGAGGTGAAGCCGGGCGGGATGCGGCGACAGATGCTGCTGGGCGAACCGGTGGTGATCGGGCGGATGAAGAACGGCGAGGCGTTCGCGCTGCGCGATATCTGCCCGCATCGCGGCGTACCGCTTTCCGCCGGCCGCATCATGCCGGAGAACACGGTCGAGTGCCCCTATCACGGCTGGCGCTTCAAAGCCGACGGCGCGTGCTCGCTCATCCCCTCCACGGTCGAAGGCCAGCCGCTGGAAGCGAGCCGCATCCGCGTGCGCAACTATCCGGTGCGCGAGCAAGATGGGCTCCTCTGGATTTATGTGGCGGCAAACGAACGGGACACCGCGCCCAAGGGCGAGCCGCCGCGCGTGCCGATCGCCGATGCAAAGCCGCGCTGGGTGGAGAGCCAGACATTTCCCTGCGGCATCGACCATGCCGTGATCGGCCTGATGGACCCCGCGCATGGACCTTACGTCCACGCCCATTGGTGGTGGCGCATGACACCGCGCGAAAAGGTCAAGCATTACGCGCCGCTGCCCAACGGCTTCGTGATGACGCGCCACAAACCGACCAAGGCGGCCTATGGCCTGCTCGGTGCGGATGTCTCGACCGAGATCACCTTCGAGCTGCCGAGCACGCGGTTCGAGAACATCGCGGGCGTCGTCCTGGGCCGCAGCTTCGACGTGATCGGCCTCACCGTCTGCACCCCGCTGGATGCCGGCACCACGCAGGTGACGCAGATATTCTACTGGCCCACATGGCTGTGGTTCATCAAACCCTTCTTCAATGCCATCGGCCCCACCTTCCTCTCCGACGACCGCAAGATCGTGGAGCTTCAGCGCGAGGGGTTGAAGTTCAACCCCTCTCTGATGCTGATCCAGGATTCGGACGTCCCCGCGATGTGGTACCACCGCCTCAAGAAGGCCTGGGCGGAATCGGTGACGAGCGGCGCACCGTTCGTGAACCCGGTCCAGGAAAAGACATTGAGATGGCGGAGTTAGCGGCCGTTCCGCATCTGGTGTCGCAGCGCTCTCAAAAGAGTTGCCCCTTCCCCCGGCGACCGCTAAACGATCCCCTTAACCTGCAATCCGGCCGGCCAGGGCACGCGAATCGCGCGTGCGCCGATCCACGCGTGTGAGAACCCATGCCCAAGCGCCAAGATATCCACACGGTCCTGATCATCGGCGCGGGGCCCATCGTCATCGGGCAGGCCTGCGAGTTCGACTATTCCGGGGCGCAGGCGTGCAAGGCGCTCCGCGCCGAGGGCTATCGCGTGGTGCTGGTGAATTCCAACCCGGCCACGATCATGACGGACCCGGGTCTGGCGGACGCGACCTATATCGAACCGATCACGCCGGAATTCGTCGAGAAGATCATCGCGCTCGAGAAGAAGAACGTGCCGGCCGGGCGCGTGCTGGCGCTGTTGCCGACGATGGGCGGGCAGACCGCGCTCAACACCGCGCTCTCGCTGCGCAAGCGTGGTGTGCTGGAGAAATACGAGATCGAGCTGATCGGCGCCTCGGCCGACGCGATCGACAAGGCGGAAGACCGCGAACTCTTCCGCCAGGCGATGATGAAGATCGGGCTGGACGTTCCCGCGGGACAAACGCTGAAAGGCTATCTGCGCCACAAGAAGGACGACGCGGGCAACTTCCTCTATGACGGACAGAACAATCCGCTGATGGAGCTTTCGCCCGAAGCCTTCGCGCATGCGCTGCAGGCGCTGGACGAAGTGGGCCTGCCCGCGGTCATCCGCCCCAGCTTTACGCTTGGCGGCACGGGCGGCGGCATCGCTTATAATCGCGAGGAATTCTTCGAGATCGTGGAAGCGGGGCTCGACGCCTCTCCGACCAACGAGGTGCTGATCGAGCAATCGGTACTCGGCTGGAAAGAATACGAGATGGAAGTCGTGCGCGACCGCGCCGACAACGCCATCATCGTCTGCTCCATCGAGAACGTGGACCCTATGGGCGTCCACACCGGCGACTCCATCACCGTCGCGCCGGCGCTGACGCTGACGGACAAGGAATACCAGCGCATGCGGTCCGCCAGCATCGCGGTCTTGCGCGAGATCGGCGTCGAGACCGGCGGCTCGAACGTGCAGTTCGCAGTAAACCCGGCGGATGGGCGCATGGTCATCATCGAGATGAACCCGCGCGTCTCGCGCTCCTCCGCGCTCGCCTCCAAGGCCACCGGCTTTCCCATCGCCAAGATCGCCGCCAAGCTCGCCGTCGGCTACACGCTGGACGAGCTCCAGAACGACATCACCAAGGTGACGCCCGCTTCGTTCGAACCCACTATCGATTACGTCGTCACCAAGATCCCGCGCTTCGCCTTCGAGAAATTCCCCGGCGCGGAGCCTGTGCTCACCACTTCAATGAAATCCGTCGGAGAAGCGATGGCCATCGGCCGCACTTTCGCGGAGTCGCTGCAGAAGGCGCTGCGCTCGATGGAGACCGGCCTCACCGGCCTCGACGAGATCGACCTCGCCAGCGATCCCAACGCGATCCGCGCGGCGCTGGCCCGCGCGACGCCGGACCGGCTGCGCGTCGCGGCGCAGGCGATGCGCAACGGCTTTCCCATCGAGGACATCGCGGAGATCACCAAATACGATCCGTGGTTCCTGGGTGAGATCGAGGCGATCCTGCACGTCGAAACCCGCATCCGCGCCGAGGGTTTGCCGCAGGATGCCGAGGCGCTGAACCACCTCAAAGGCATGGGCTTCTCCGATGCGCGGCTGGCGACGCTGACCGGCGCCAAGGAAAAAGAAATCCGCGCCCTGCGCCGCAAGCTCGGCGTGTTCCCCGTGTTCAAGCGCATCGACACCTGCGCGGCGGAGTTCAAGGCCGAGACGCCCTACATGTATTCGACCTACGAGACCGCGACCAACGGCGCGCCGGAATGCGCAGCCGAGCCGTCGGCCAAGAACAAGATCATCATCCTCGGCGGCGGCCCGAACCGCATCGGCCAAGGGATCGAATTCGACTATTGCTGCTGCCATGCGGCGTTCTCGCTGTCGGAACGCGGCTTCGAGACCATCATGGTCAACTGCAATCCGGAGACCGTTTCGACCGATTACGACACCTCCGACCGCCTCTATTTCGAGCCGCTGACCGCCGAGGACGTGCTGGAGATCGTGCGCATCGAGAAATCCAAAGGCACGCTGGCCGGCGTGATCGTGCAATTCGGAGGGCAGACGCCGCTCAAGCTCGCCAACATGCTGGTCGAGGAAGGCGTGCCGCTGCTCGGCACTTCCGCCGACGCCATCGACCTTGCCGAGGACCGCAAGCGCTTCCAGGTGTTGCTCAACGAGCTCGGCCTCAAGCAGCCGCCCAACGCGACCGCGCTGACGCCGGATGAAGCGTTCGCGGCGGCGCGCGCCATCGGCTACCCGCTGATCCTGCGGCCCTCTTATGTGCTGGGCGGCCGCGGCATGGTGGTGGTGCCGGACGAGGCGACACTCAAGACCGCGTTGCAATCCGGCGACGTGTTCCGCATCTCCGGCGACAACCCCGTTCTGATCGACGGCTTCCTGCAGCATGCCATCGAAGTCGATGTCGATGCGATCTGCGACAGCGACGATCAGGTCTTCGTGGCCGGGATCATGGAGCATATCGAGGAAGCGGGCGTGCACTCGGGCGACTCCGCCTGCGCCCTGCCGCCGCATTCGCTGCCGAAGGAAACCATCGCGGAGATCGAGCGACAGACCGTCGCGCTCGCCCGCGCGCTGAAGGTGCGCGGGTTGATGAACGTGCAATACGCCGTCCAGGACGCCGATATTTATGTGCTCGAAGTGAACCCGCGCGCCAGCCGCACCGTGCCGTTCGTCGCCAAGGCCATCGGCATGCCGGTCGCCGCCATCGCGGCGCGCGTGATGGCGGGCGAGAAGCTCGCCGCGTTCGACCTCAGGCCCGCCACCACGTCCCATGTCGCGGTGAAGGAAGCGGTGATGCCGTTCAGCCGGTTTCCGGGCGTGGACGTGATTCTGGGGCCGGAGATGCGCTCGACCGGCGAGGTGATGGGGCTGGACGAGAATTTCGGCCGCGCCTTCGCCAAGTCCCAGATCGGCGCCGGCTTGAAGCTGCCGCTCGGCGGCACCGTGTTCATCTCGATCAAGGATGCGGACAAGGACTACACCCTCGCCCCCGCCCGCGCGCTGCAGGAAATGGGCTTCGAGATCGTCGCCACGCGCGGCACGGCGAAGTTCCTGCGCGAGAACGGCGTGGAAGTGAAGACTGTCAACAAGGTTCTCGAAGGCCGCCCGCATATCGTGGACGCGATCAAGAACGGCGCGGTGCAGCTCGTCTTCAACACCACCGAGGGCGCGCAGGCGCTGGCGGACTCGTTTTCGATCCGCCGGACCTCGCTGCAGCAGAAGATCCCCTACTACACCACCATCGCCGGGGCGGCCGCCGCCACCCAGGCCATCGCGGCGCTTCGGGCTGGCTCCCTTGAAGTCGCGTCGCTCCAGTCCTACAGTTTGTGAGGTGTTCGCCGGCAGTACGGAAAATCACTGAGGCGAATCAACGTTTTATAGGCAAGTCTTGCTTCCGGACCAGCCGGGTTCCCTGAAGGAACAGGCGGGCGGGAGCGTCTTTGCCGTTGCGCAGGACGATTTCGATGGAACGCATTCCGATGACCGCAACCGGGCTCAAGAACCTGGAGGCGGAACTCAACCAGCTGAAGAACGTGGAGCGCCACGAGATCATCAAGCACATCGCCGAGGCGCGCGCGCATGGCGACCTGTCGGAGAACGCGGAGTATCACGCGGCGAAGGAGAAGCAGTCCTTCATCGAAGGCCGGGTGATCGAGCTCGAGGACCAGATCGGCCGCGCCGAGGTGATCGACGTGTCGAAAATGTCCGGCACCACGGTAAAGTTCGGCGCGACCGTCACGCTGGTCGACGAGGACAGCAACGAGAAGCGCAAGTTCCAGCTCGTCGGCGACGTGGAGTCCGACGCCAAGAAGGGCCGCATCTCGATTTCCTCGCCGATCGCGCGCGCCCTGATCGGGAAGTCCAAAGGCGACACGGTCGAAGTCGCGGCGCCGGGCGGCGCGCGGAGCTATGAGATCCTGAAGGTGGAGTTCGCGTAACTCCCTTTTCCTCCCCCGTTCACGGGGGAGGGGGACCGCCCTTGCGGTGGAGGGGGCGACGCACGCACACTGCTTCCGTTGAAATCCAAATCCCCTCCGTGTCATCGCCTTTACGGCGATGATCCACCTCCCCCGCTATCGCAGGGGAGGAAATTAGCGCCGCGCGATCAGCGCCAGCATTTCCGCTATCTCGACAAACCGCCCGCCCGGCGACAGCGTAGCCAATTCGGAACGCAACTCCTTCTCGAACGCCGCCGCGCGGTCGCCCAGCTTCTGCGGCGCGGTGGTGGAGAGCGAGTAGGCGAGGCCGACGATATCGTCCGCGGTCAGTTCGCGCTTGATGAAGATGCCGGCGTGTTCGAGCCGGTTGAACGGGCTGTCGAACAGCACCGACTCGTGCTTGCGGTAGCCGCCGCTGTTGCGGGCCTGCACATGGTGCGATTCGCCGCGGCCGTAGCGGTTGGCGACGTCGTGCAGGATGCGGCGCCAGGCGTTCTCCGCCGTCGCGGGGTGTTCGTCGTGGGTCAGCGCGACGGCGCCATCGGGCGTGATGAGCGAATCGAGCACCTTCAACGTCGCCTCGCGGTCCATCCAGTGGAACGAGCGGCCCATGGTGACCAGCTTGAACGGGCCGATCCCGGCGGGCATGTCGAACGAACTGCCCTGATGGAAATCGATTCTCACGCCCGCCTCGCGCGCAGCGTCGCGGGCGGCATCCAGCATGTCGGGTTCGGGATCGACGGCGGTGACGGCCATGCCGGCCTCGGCGAATAGCACCGCGAGCGGGCCGGGGCCGCAGCCCAGGTCCATCACGGCGTCGCCCGGTTTCAGCCCGACGATCTGGACCACCCGGTCGATCAGCGCCCGCGGATAGGCGAGCCGGTAGCGCGCGTAGTAGGGCACCGTCGTGCGGAAACGCCGCGGATCATAGGTCGTGGGGATTTCGGCCATCGGTCTGCTTTGATTTGGACATCTTCTCTTTATACTAAAGCCGGTCGAGAGGGGCTTGAACCATGGCGACCATAGCGCTCGTTGACGACGACCGGAACATCCTGGCTTCCGTGAGCATGCTGCTCGAGCAGGAAGGCTACACCGTCCACACCTTCCCGGACGGCGCGGCGGCGCTGACCGGCCTGACCGCCTCCCCGCCCGACCTTGCCATCCTCGACATCAAGATGCCCCGCATGGACGGGTTGGAACTCCTGCGCCGCCTGCGCCAGAACGGCGACCTGCCGGTGATCTTCCTGACCTCCAAGGACGAGGAGATCGACGAGTTGATGGGCCTCAACGCGGGGGCCGACGACTATATCCGCAAGCCTTTCTCCCAGCGCCTGCTGCTGGAGCGGGTGAAGGCGGTGCTGCGGCGCAACGACCATCACACCAAGGTTCCGCTGACGCCGGTGGAGATGAAGAAGGAAGCGCTGGTGCGCGGCCAGCTCGCGCTCGATCCGCTGCGCCACGAATGCACCTGGAAAGGCAAGCCGGTGCGGCTCACCGTCACCGAGTTCCTGATCCTGCAAAGCCTAGCCCAGCGGCCCGGCTTCGTGAAGAGCCGCGACAACCTGATGGACGCGGCCTATGACGATCAGGTCTATGTCGACGACCGCACCATCGACAGCCACATCAAGCGCCTGCGCAAGAAGTTCAAGGTCGTGGACGACGATTTCGACGCCATCGAAACCCTCTACGGCGTGGGTTACCGCTACAAGGAAGCCTGACGCTGCGCATCTTCGGCCGATCCGCGGAAGCAGGACGCAGGCGTTTCTCCGCGCTTTCGCTGCGCATCATCCTTTTCAACGCGCTCACGCTGATCATCCTGATCGGCTCCGTGCTGGTGGTGCAGACCAGCAGCACCGACCTCGTCGACGAGCGCCTCACCGGCATCCGCCAGCAGGCGCTGATCGTCGCCGGCACCATGGCCGAATACACCGCCGATCCCGACACGCGCTCCATCAATATCGACCAGGCCGAGCCTTTGCTGCGCCAACTCATCGCGCCGACCAAATTGCGCGCCCGGCTCTACGGCACGGCGGGCCGGCTGGAGATCGACACGCGCAATCTGCTCGCCCGCAACGTCGTGCAGGTGGCGGAACTGCCGCCGACCGATTTCTGGAGCCGCACCGGCGCGGGGATCCGCCGTATCTACGACGGCATCATGGGCGTGCGCCCGTTCGTGCGGCTGGCGCCCTATTTCGAGGCCGGCAAGAACGGCCGCGTCTATTCCGAGGTGAATGCCGCGCTGGATGGCGATGTCGCCTCCGCCGAACGCGTCGACGAGCAGAACCGGCTCATCCTGTCGGTCGCGGTGCCGGTGCAGCGCTTCAAGGCGATCTATGGCGTGCTGATGGTCTCCACCGAGGGCGGAGACATCGACGGCATATTGCGCCAGCAACGCGCCACGCTGATCGAGGTGTTCCTCGTCGCGCTCGCGGTGATGGTGATCTCCTCGCTCTATCTTTCCGGCACCATCGCCGAACCGATCCAGCGTCTTGCCGCTGCCGCCGAGCGCGTGCGGCGGGGGCGTTCGGGGCGCGAGGTCATCCCCTCGCTGCTGGACCGCAACGACGAGATCGGCGATCTGTCCGCCACGCTCTCGGGCATGACGCAAGCGCTCTACGACCGGATCGACGGCATCGAAAGCTTCGCCGCCGACGTGGCGCACGAGCTCAAGAACCCGCTCACCTCCCTCAAGAGCGCCGTCGAGATGCTGTCGCGCGCGAAGGACGATGACGGCCGCGCCCGGATGATGGAGATCGTGCGTGAGGACGTGAAGCGCATCGACCGGCTGATCACCGACATCTCCGACGCCTCGCGCCTCGACGCTGAACTGAGCCGTGAGGCCAGCGGGCCGGTGGACATCGCCCATCTGCTCGAAACCATCGTCGAGATCTACCAGCTCACCCACGACCAGAAGGGCGTGACACTTTCCCTCACGCTCGACCTGCCACAAGGGGCGACGGTGATAGGGCGCGACGAGCGGCTGGGACAGATCTTCCGCAACCTGATCGACAACGCGGTCTCGTTCAGCGCGCCGGGCAGCACTGTGGCGATCGCCGCGATCGCGGAGGGGCGCTTCGCGCATGTCACGGTGGAGGACGAAGGCCCCGGCATTCCGCCGGAAAACCTCGAATCCATCTTCGACCGCTTCTACACCGAGCGCCCGGCCGAGCACGGCTTCGGCGCCAATTCCGGCCTCGGCCTTTCTATCGCCCGCCAGATCGCCGCAGGGCTGGGCGGGCGCATCTGGGCCGAGAACAGGCGCGGAAACGGCGCCCGCTTCGTGGTGGAACTTCCGCTCCGCGGCGATGTCAAGTAAGCGATCGCAAATTTGATCCCTTCCATGACGCGCGCGGGTTGATATCGTTCGCCGCCTTCCCGACATAAGCAGGATCATGATCGGCATCGTTCTCGTCACCCATGGCCGCCTCGCGCAGGAATTCATTTCGGCGATGGAGCACATCAAGGGCCCGCAAAGCCATCTGCGCGCCGTCTGCATCGGCCCCGAAGATGATATCGAGCGGCGCCAGCGCGAGATCGCGGCGGCGGCGAAATCCGTCGACATGGGCAAGGGCGTCGTGCTCGTCACCGACATGTATGGCGGCACGCCGTGCAACCTGGCGCTGACGCTGCTCAGCCCCGGCAAGATCGAAGTCTTCGCCGGCGCCAACCTGCCCGGCCTCATCAAGCTGGTCGACGTGCGCATGAAGCTGCCGCTCGAACAGGCGGTGCAGACCGCCATCGAAGCGGGCCGCAAATATATGCGCGCCGGCTCCGCCGACCTGCCGGCCCTCGGAGCCGCCTGACGATGGACGATCCCACGCGGGCCCGCGTCAAGATCGTCAACGAGAAGGGCCTGCACGCGCGCGCCTCGGCCAAGATCGTGGAGGCCACCGCCCGCTTCAAATCCCACATCACCGTGACCTATTGCGAGCAGACGGTGGATGCCGACTCCATCCTCGACCTGATGATGCTGGGCGCGGGCCAGGGAAAAGAGATCGTTCTGAGGGCCGAAGGCGAGGACGCCGAGGATGCCATCACCGCCATGGTGGCGCTGGTCGAGGCCCGGTTCGGCGAAGACCGGTGAGTTGCGCCGCGCCGCGGCCGTCTTCCCCCGGCAAGCGCAACGCCATGAACGATCGTCTCATCTTCGGAAACCGCACATGAAAAACATTCTCCATCGTCTCGCCCTTTCCCTGCTTCTGATCCTTCCTGTCGTGGCGCACGCGACCGGCTCCACCGGCGCCATCGCAGCGCACCCGACATTGTGGACCGTGCACGGCAAGACGGGCGGGACCGTCTATCTGTTCGGCGCCATCCACCTTCTGCCGCTGAACATCGCCTGGCGCCGCGCGGAGGTGGACGATGCGATGGCGGCCTCCGGCAGCTTCGTCTTCGAAGCGCCGACGGATGCATCGGGCGCGGCCGAAGTGAAGGCCTATGTTGCCGCGCACGGCATGCTGCCGGACGGCGTCACCCTCTCCTCGCTGCTGCCGCCCGCCGCGCGCAAAGAATACGAAGACGCCGTCGCCAAAGCGCAGTTGCCGCCCGCCATGGTGGACCGCGAACAACCCTGGCTCGCCGCCATCACGCTCGAAGTGGCGATGATGATGCACCAGAATTACGCGCCCGATGCCGGCGTGGACCGCGAAGTCGCCGCCTACGCCACCGCGCACGGCAAGCCACTGCGCTATCTCGAAACCATCGGCCAGCAGATGGCGCTGATGGATCCGCCCGACCGCAAACTCGCCGTGAAGGAATTCGTCGTCGCGCTCAAATCCCTGCGCGACGATCCGGCGGAGATCGGCGCGATGGTCGATGCCTGGTCCCACGGCGACCAGCCCGCCATCGACAGGATCATGAACGGCGACCTCGCCAGGGAGCCCGGCGCGAAGAAGCTGATGCTCGACGACCGCAACAAAGCCTGGGTCACCAAGATCGAGGCCATGCTCGCCGAGCCGCAGACCGTCTTCATCACCGTCGGCGCCGCCCATCTCGCCGGACCGGGCGGCGTGCCGGCGCTGCTGCGGAAGGCGGGCTATCGGGTCGACGGGCCCTGACTGGCACCCCAAAAGACGAACCCCAGAAATTGGAAAGGCCCCGGCTGCGCAGCCCAGGGCCTTGTCGGGTCTCCCCGCGCCGGCCGCGTGCGCCATCCCAGACGCCGCGCGCATGCCCGGTTCAACGCTTCCACGGTCCCTGCCGGACAGCGGTTCCCAGTCTTCGCCGTCTCCGGGACGCGCAGGAAGACTCTCTCGGCCACTCCGCCCGGCGCCGGCGCACGCAAGCTCGCGCCCTCACCTGTATGATCTTGCGGCAACGCTAAAACACGCAGTTTCACCTTTTGTTCAAACACCACCTAGAAGTAGAATACTAGGAGAAGGATTACAAGTAGAAAAATAGGACATTTTATAACCGATTGATTGCGCTCTTCTTTTCCTCCCCCGCCGGTGCGGGGGAGGTGGATGGCGACGCGAC